>JADZFK010000221.1 GCA_020849945.1 Pirellulales bacterium
TAGCTATGGTGACCAGACATTGTTCCACGACATCGTTAAAACGCTCGGGGGGATCAACGTAGGCGCGGAAGGTGGATTGCGCGGCTACAACAGTGTCAACACCGAGCAGATTGTCCAATGGAATCCGGAGTGGATCATCGCCGGCGCCGATCGAGGCAAGACCAAAGAAGTGCTGGACCGGATGTTGCAAGACCCTGGAATCGCAGTCACGCAAGCTGCGAGAGACGGACACATCGTAGTGCTCGAAAACAATGTGTTCCTGCCGATGTCCCCCTTCACCACGTTGCTCGTGAATGCGATTGCTGAGGCGATTTATGGATAAACGGCGCGTTCGGCTCGATCTCTTCTATTTGGTCCTGCTGCCCGTATTGGCGCTATCCGGCGTAACGGCGATCGGCATAGGAAGCACGGAAGTGTCCTGGCGGACGATCCTCGGAGTGGCCGCTCAGAAACTACTGCCCGGGGGCTGGGTCGATACCAGCGGATTGACCCAGGCAGATACTGTGGTCGTTTGGCTTATCAGAGTGCCGAGAGTGTTGGTCGCGGCCTTTGTCGGGGCCGGGCTCTCAGCCGGCGGCGCAGTCATGCAGGGGCTATTCCGGAACCCGCTTGCGGAATCCGGCCTGGTGGGCGCCGGTTCGGGCGCTGCGCTTGGTTCGGTGATCGCTTTCATCGCCGGCTGGACGGCGAAATCCGTTGTCTCGTTGCCGGTGGCAGCGATGATTGGCGCGCTGATGGCCCTCGTTATCGTGTACGCCATGGCGACTCGCGGCGGCGTTACGCCTGTCGCGACCTTGCTTCTTGCCGGCGTCGCGGTGACTTCCCTTCTCACGGCCGTGTGGAGTCTGCTGCTGTCCATCAACATCGTAAACTGGCAAATCGCACAAGAAGTTCTTTTTTGGATTATGGGCGGCTTGGACGCACGCTCGTGGACGCACGTATGGCTGTGCGCACCGTTTGTGACTCTCGGCATTGTCGCCGCAATTGTCCAGGCACGCGAACTCGACCTGATGCAGCAGGGAGAGGAAACGGCCGCGGCATTCGGCGTGGATGTCGAGCGCTCCAAGCGAATGTTGATTCTCACCGCCTCTGTGCTCACGGGGGCGTGCGTGGGGGTCGCCGGCATGGTCGCCTTTGTCGGCCTGGTGGTTCCGCATGCGGTACGGCTATTGATCGGGCCGTCGCATCGCCCGCTGCTTCCGGCCTGCTCGATCGCCGGAGCGGCGTTTCTCATCCTGTGTGACCTGGCGGCGCGGACCATTCATCCGCCAACGGAAGTACGTCTTGGCGTGATCACTTCGTTAGTTGGCGGCCCGATTTTTATTGCGCTGTTGATGCGCCGCTACCGCGAGGTTGGACTTGCATGAGCGTGCTCGACGCTACTTCAATCTCGGTCAGCCGCGGCGGCCGTCAGATTCTCAGCGACGTGACCATCAGCCTGTCGTCCGGCGAGTTCCTCGCGATTATCGGCCCGAACGGAAGCGGCAAGAGTTCACTGCTCCGCGTGCTTGCTGGAATCTGGCCGGCGGAATCGGGATCCGTGTCTCTCGACGGAACACCCATCGGCGATATGTCGCGTCGCGATATCGCACGGCAAGTGGCTTTTGTGACGCAGGATACACGAGTCGACTTTGCTTTCGCGGTTGAGGAGATCGTAGCGATGGGACGGCATCCACATCGCGGCCGGTTCACCAGTGAACGGGAAACGGACCGCCGCGCGATCAATCTCGCGCTCGAACGTTGCGACGTCAGTTCGCTGCGCCACCGCCTTGTCAACACACTCTCCGGAGGTGAACGTCAGCGTGTTCTGATTGCGCGCAGCCTTGCTGTCGAGCCCGCGTTCCTCCTGCTCGATGAACCCACCGCAAATCTGGACATTCAACATGCCCTCGAAATTCTTGACCTTTGCCGGTCTCTCGCGGATGGCGGACAGGCCGTCGCATTCGCAAGCCATGACATCAACGCGGTGTCCCGATACGCCTCGAGTGTGGCGCTGATGGAATCCGGCCGCATTGTGGCTGCCGGCACACGGAACCAGGTCCTGACGCCCCGGGCCGTTCGGGATGTATTTGGTGTCGCGACCGAAGTCCTGGCCGCCTCCAACGGACAATCACTCTACCTGTTTCATCGAAGGAACAACCAGATATGACACGATTCCTACTCTTGCTTGCATGCTTCGCCTCTTCCCTGATTGCGCAGGAAGGAACCACCCTGCGCGGGCGTGTTGCCGACCCTCAAGGCGCAACGATTCCCGATGCCAGGGTTCGCCTCTATCGCCACGACACGGGTGTGGCCCTCCAGACTCGAAGTAATTCCCAGGGAGAATACACGTTTGAACGTGTCACGCCGGGAAGCTTCCTGCTCGAAGTCGAGAAGGAGGGCTTTCAAACGGCCACTACCAACGTTAGTGTCCCGCCGGCAACGCCTTCCGGTGGCGATGTCACCTTGCGAGTGGCTGGAGTTGCCGAGTCAGTGGTGGTCACCGCCGCCGGTCTGCCGCAGCAACTCGATGAGATTTCGAAGGCAGTGAGCACCACGACGCGAGAGGAGATCCAGGACCGCAACGAATACACGTTTAGCGAGATCTTGCGCACCACCCCGGGCGTGTTGATTACCAATGGAGGCGGCCCTGGGCAAAACACCAGTATTCGTATCCGCGGGGTACGGCCCGATGCGACGGCAATCCTGGTCGACGGATTGCGATTCCGGGACGCCTCTACAACGCAGTCGGATGCAAGCTCGTTCGTGTCGAACCTCAACTTCATCACCACCGGGCGCGTCGAAGTGCTGCGTGGGTCCGGGTCGTCTCTCTATGGCACGAACGCCGTCGGTGGTGTCATCAACGTAGTTACCGATGAAGGCGGCGGCCAGGTGCACGGCGACCTTCAGGCCGAGGGTGGCAATCTTGGTTTTTGGCGCGGACGGGGCAGGATTGGTGGCGGACTTCTTGGTGACCGGCTTACTTACTCGGCAGGATTTCTCCACCTCAACGTGACCAGCGGCGTAGATGGCGACGATGCGACTCGCAGCACGGGAGGGCAGGGATTTCTCAAATACAACCTTGCTCCGACTGCCAGCTTGAGCGGACGCCTTTGGGCTTCCGACGATTTCGTTCAGTTAAACACGGGCCCCACTACTTCCGGTATTCCCGCCGCGAACATCCCGGCGACCGGCATCATCCCTGCGATCCCGCTATCACCGGAAGGAGTTCGGATTGTGAACGACGGTGGAACTCCAAACTACGGCAATGCAACTTACATTCCCGGCCGCAATGATCCCGACGACCGCCGGGCATCACGCTTCTATTCAACTGCTCTCATATTCCGTCATGCTCCGGCTCCACGCGTCAGTTGGCAGGCCAGCTATCAGCGGGTACACACCAACCGCGTGTACAACTATGGTCCGGCAGGCACTGGTTTTCAGAACTCCACGCGAAACGACTATCTCTATGTTGGCGATATCGACACGCTCGATGTGCGTGGGACCGCATTGCTGGCATCATGGCTGTCCCTGACAGGGGGCTAT
The DNA here is from genome assembly GCA_020849945.1 of Pirellulales bacterium. GTDB lineage: Bacteria > Planctomycetota > Planctomycetia > Pirellulales > Lacipirellulaceae > JABDGM01. The sequence goes on from JADZFK010000221.1 coordinate 3,526, forward strand.
GAGTTCGAGCATGAGGGCTACCACGAGCGGGCGAACAACAACGCCCCGGGTGCGAGTCTGATAGACACACGAAGCAACATCAGTCAAAATGGACATGCCGCCTACTTTGCTTCGCAGGTTTCTTTGCTCAGCCGCCGGTTGCAGCTTTCGTTTTCGGGACGGGCCCAGGTGTTCCGGTTAACGGAACCGGAATTCGATGCGAAAGGCGTTGCTACACCCTATGAAGGGCTTGCTGTTAAGTCGCCTCCCCGCGCCCTGACAGGCGACGTTTCCGCATCTTATCTGATCGCCGCATCAAATACGAAGATCCGGGCGCATTTCGGCAACGCCTATCGTGCGGCGTCGATCTACGAGCGGTTCGGCGGCGGCTTCTTCAACGACTTTTTTACCAACGAACTTGTGTTTAATGCCTATGGCGATCCACGTCTCTCTCCGGACCGGTACAACTCCGTCGATGCGGGAATCGACCAATATCTCTTTCAGGACCGGCTTCGCATATCGGCCACTGCATTCTATTCGCGTGTCGTCTCCATCACCGCTTTTGCGAATGCGATTGACGGCACGACAGATCCCTTTGGCCGGTTTTACGGCTATATCAACGGGTCGGGCGGCATCTCACGCGGAGTGGAGTTCGGAATCGAGGCACGGCCCGTTCGATCCCTGATCCTCAACGCCTCCTATACCTATACCAACGCCGATCTCGATCGAGACATCACCGTCGCAGGTTTCTGGAAAGTGCTCGGCGTACCGGCGAACATGGCAACGCTTGTTGCGACGAAACAGTGGACGCGGCGCCTTTCCACAAACGTCGATCTGTTCACCAGCTCGAAATATTACACATCGTTTTCCGCGGGCGGCCGCTCTCGAGCCTTCGAGTTTCCCGGTTTCACAAAGGTGGATCTTACGGCCAACTACCGGATCTGGGAGGGCGAGACCCGCGCAGTTCGCCTTTACGGCAAAGTCGACAACATGTTCAACGAACGCTATTACCAGAACGGCTGGCTTAACCCGCAAGCTACATTCGTGATGGGTCTCGGGTATACCTTCTAAACCAGCTAGCCCTCGATCAATTCGGCGAGTACACCGGGAGAGGCACTCAATTCGAGCCAATCAGCCAGCGCGTCATAGTGGCGATCCTTGACGGGATCGACCGGCGGCCGGCATTCGAACAGCTCGGCAACTACGTCTGGTGATTCGAGCGCGCCATGTAGGTAAGTACCGATGACACGGTTCCGGCGAATCCCTTCGCAGGCACCGTCGGCAAGAATTGCGAACGGCTGGGCAGATGGCTCAGACACGGTCCTTCCCATATGGATTTCGTACGCCTGGAACCGAACCCCGGCCGGAGTACATGCTTCACGTTTTGCTGTTGTCTTCTCCGGCTCCATCCTGGTGTGGACCGGCAGCAGGCCCAGGCCGGCTACAGATCCTGGCGTGCCGTCGAGTCCATGCGGATCGTCAATGGTCTCGCCAAGCATCTGATAGCCTCCACAGATCCCAATGATCGTCGCCCCGGACTTGTGCTGCTCTATAATCCA
>JADZFK010000222.1 GCA_020849945.1 Pirellulales bacterium
ACCTGCCAGGCTGTGAGTTGTTACGATGGCAAGCTCAATCAAACGCCCAACATCGATCGGATTGCCCGCGAGGGTGCCCGGTTCGATCGGTGTTACGTAACGAACTCGATTTGCGGTCCGAGCCGCGCCTGCATTCTCACCGGAAAGTACAGCCACAAGAACGGATTTTACGACAACACGCGATGCCGATTCGATGGCAGCCAGCAGACGTTCCCCAAGTTGCTTGGTCGGGCCGGCTACCAAACGGCGATCATTGGCAAGTGGCATCTCGTCAGCGACCCCACGGGGTTCGACTACTGGGACATTCTGCCCGGGCAGGGGCAGTATTATCGTCCCGATTTCATTTCGCCACGGGGCCGCCGTTCGGTACCCGGCTATGTTACCCACGTCATTACGAACGAAGCGCTCGAATGGCTTCGCCATAAGCGCGACCCCAATCGCCCGTTCATGCTCATGGTGCAACACAAGGCCCCGCACCGTCCGTGGAACCCTGCCCCCGAGCACTTGGCCGACTGGGAAAAGGAATCGCTTCCAGAACCGCCCACCCTGCTAGACGACTACGCGAATCGTGGCTCGGCCGCCCGTATTGCCGATATGCGAATCGCTCAGATGCGGCCCGCCAGTGATCTGAAACTGTGGGAAGCAAAAAGCCCTGAACGCAAGTTCTTGTTCAATCGGCTAAGCGAATCCGAGCGAGCCGCTTGGCAGAAGCTGGTCGATCCTCGGCTTGAGGAATTCAACAAAGCCAATCCCCAAGGCGACGAACGCACTCGCTGGTTCCATCAACTCTACCTCAAAGATTATTTGCGGTGCGTTGCCTCGGTCGATGAAAGCGTCGGGCAATTGCTCGCGTATCTGGACGAAAGCGGCTTGGCTCGCAACACGATCGTGGTTTACACCAGCGACCAGGGCTTCTACCTGGGCGAACATGGGTGGTTCGATAAGCGATTCGTCTACGAAGAATCGCTCCGCGCGCCGCTCGTGGTTCGCTGGCCCGGAGTCGTGAACCCGGGAAGTGTCGAACCTCGCATCGTCTCGAATGTCGATTTTGCGCCAACCTTTCTGGCCGTTGCGGGCGCAACAGTCCCGAACGACATGCAAGGCCTCAGCATGCTCGCCCTTCTCCGCGATGCTTCGACCGATAATTGGCGAAAGTCGTTCTACTACCACTTCTACGAAGACTACGACGCCGACCACCACGCTCCACGCCACGAAGGCGTCACCAACGGGCGGGCCAAGCTCATCAACTTCTACAAACTCGGCGAATGGGAACTCTACGATTTGGTGAAGGACCCGCAAGAGCTCACGAACGTCTACGGCCGACCAGAGTACGCTTCGGTACAGGCCGAACTAACCAGCGAACTAGCCCGCCTGCGCAAAGAGCTTGACGTGCCGGAGAACTCATCGAAGTAGCAGCAACAACACGAGTGGTACGGACTTCAGTCCGTACATCTCCCGGCGCCCAGATCACGGGCCTCCGGCTTACTGCCTGGTGCTTCTTACGTGGGTCGTGTTTTCGTGTCGTCGTGGTGATAAATGCCCGGCGCTGGGGAACGATCGATCAGCAATCAAACAGCAAATTGGGGCGATTCCAATGGATTCGCGAGACCCATACGCTGCCATCGCTGCCGTATTTCTCGACGCCTTTGGGCTGCATCCACTCGGCAACAGTTACCCACGTTTCGTGGGGGCTGATCGCGGTGACGCCGAAGTTGCCCAATCGGGCACCACGGTTCGGGGCCAATTCGCGTTCGGTCGAACGCAAGACGCATAATCGCTCGGGATCGACCCGGGCGATGACGAGCGGCGCGCGATGACGAAACACATGGTCGTTGTTGAGGCCTCGTCGGGTGTAGACAAGGAACAGTCCCTCGCTGTGGGTGACCCAATGCTGCTGAGTGTTATAGCTGCCCAGTTCCTGGCCATTTTCGAAGGTCCACGGACGAATCGGCTCGAAGTGAAGGCCATCCTTTCCGCGAGTCACATAGCCGCGCTTGTCGTTGCGAAGCGTCAGAAAGAACAGGTCGCCAAACTTGGTGAGCGAAGGTTCGCCAAGGCCCCGGGTGCTGGTATCGGGTGTGTCGAGTTCCTGGCCATGCTCACGGTACTTGAGTTCCTGTCCATCGAAGGAGCAGCGCACAATCGTGGTACCGGCACCTCGGTTCTGTGTCTTGAAATAGACCGGCAGCAAGATGGTTCCGTCGGGCAAGTCGTACCGCTGGGTACACCCGGCTCCTGCATTGTGGAACTTCGGCCCTTCCGGCATCGAGAGTAGTTGCCACGGGTTCCACGAGTTGGATTCGGGGTTGTAGTAGGCATAGGCACTCGATCGTGGCCGCGGATTGACTACCTTCCACTCGGGCGTGTACGCAACCGTATGGCCCGTGCCCAGGAGTGTTTTTGAGGCCTTGTGCCAGGTAGGCCCAAAACCACCGCAAGCGACCGGACGACGTTGGCCCGAGATCTCTTCCATGCGGAACGAGAGTTGAGGTACCTTCCTAACGGCCGACCATGTCTTGCCCAGGTCATCGGTCGAGAGGCCGTACATTGCCTTGAACACATCGTTACCAGAAAGTTCGATGGTCATGAGCGTCATTACGATGCGTGGCAGGCTGCCACGGCCTGCCCCTGGCACAATGCCTGCCATCGGGTGAGCATACGACTGTTTGCCATCAAAACGTTTGGCCGGCGATTCGAGCACCACGCGAAACCCGCTCGATTCGTCGTTGGGCTCCGTTCCCGCCCATGCCCGCTTCCCCGACCACAACAACGCCGTGGAGATGCCGCCCACCAACGAAGACGAAAGAAAATGTCGCCGATTCATATTCGTCAACCTCACTGAAGAAACGCCTGGAATGTTATAAGGGGTAAGCAGGAACCTGGTGCGGCCGATCGGTTGTTATCGTCGGACTACAAACGCCTTGAACTCGTTCGTTGCGGGGCTGGTGTCGCTCTTCTCGTCGCGGATGTGATTGAAGAATCGTTCGCGCAACTCGCTCAAGAATGCATCGACCTCGCCCGGCATCCCCTCGACCACCAATTCCACACGCCCGTCGGGGAGATTCTGAACGATGCCCGCCACTTCGTACCTGCGGGCGATCGTCGCCGTGGTGTACCGAAATCCCACGCCTTGCACGTGGCCGGCAAAAAGAACGGTTAGCCGATGGGTTGCTTTGGCTCGCATGGCGAAAAGTATCATCTGTTACACTGCAAGTGCCACACCAGTTTATCATAGTGCCGAGCAATTGTTCATTGTGGAGGAGCGATGTGGGAGGCGTCTACGAAGCCGATTTCACGCAAGCTCCGAAAACGGATGGAAGTGCGACATCCCATCGGGGTCGGAGCACCCTCCCACAAACCATTCAGATTCAACAACGGTTTGGCTCTGCCACCCCCGCCTCGTTCCACACTGACTTTGCAGGTTGCCCTCATTGCTGGCAGTGCCAGCGGGTAGTTTGCGGGCTTCCTTCGCCCGCTTGAAGGTGCGGCTACCCTCAAGACGATGACGGCATCAGGCCTTGGCTTTGCGGCCTCGTGTCGATGGCCTGCTCCCGCGGAATTTCCGTCGGCACGTCGCGTTTCTTTACGCTTTTCGTGCCGCTTCGCTCCTCTTGCCGGAAAGGAATCCGGATGGTTGCCGAGAGCATCTCGTTCATACGGCGGTCTGCCAACTGGTTCCTGGCAAGTACGGCCCCCAGCCAGCTTGCAATCGGCTTCACGCTGGGGATGCTGATCGGCTTCGTCCCCAAAACGAACCTGATCGCCCTCTCGTTATGCATATTGTTGTTCTCGCTGCGCTGCAACAAAGGGCTGGGGTTGGCTTCCGCGATCTTGTTCTCACTTGCCGCCCCTTGGACCGACCCCTTTGCGCACAAGCTGGGTTTGATGGCGCTCCAAGTCGATACGCTCCAATCGACCTACGCAGCCGCGTTTCGATTGCCCTTCGGGCCGTGGTGGGGGTTCCACAACACCGTGGTTGCTGGCGGTTTGCTGTTGGGTATTTACGCCGCGATTCCCGTCTACTTCCTTTCCCGAATCTTCTTTTCAGGTGTTCAATCGGTGTTCGGCCAGAAGCCTGGGGCACGATTGGGCTTGGACCCTGAACGGCAGCCAGGAGCCACCGAATGATGCGATTTCTCGGCTGGCAGTATTGGTTGCCCAGGGGGCTGACCGTGGCGGTCATCGCGCTCGCGGCACATGTGGCCTTGGGGTTGGTTGCCCGCTCCGCTCTTATGCGCTCGATGAGCGACTACCTCGGCTCACAGGTTCGCGTTGGTTACTCGCGCGTGGTGCCTTGGGAACATCGGGTCGTCTTCAAGAACCTGCAAGTTGCCGATCCCGATCAGCGAAACCAGGCCATTCTCGAAGCCGATTGCTGCGAGCTGCTGGTTTCTCCTGAGCCGTTGCTGCACAAGCAGTTGGTCGTTCAAACGGGCCGATTGACCGGAATCCACTTCGCTCCGCTCGACCACTCCCGAGTCGAGAAGCAGGCAACCAATCCAAAATCGGCATCTCTCACCGATGGTTCGATGGGCGAAAAATGGTTTCCAGGATATGGGCGAGAAGCAAACACCCGATGGCTGGCACAGCTCTCCACGCGATTGCAGAAAGACACAACCGCTCGATTGGCTTCCGTTCAGCGTGTCGAGGCGGTGGCCGCAAGCTGGTCGCGGCAATCGGCGGAACTCGATCAGCAAAGCGAACAACTCTCGCTCGAAACCAAGAAACTCGAAGAGGCCTACGCGGCAGCCGAGGCCAATCCGCTTCGCAACGACGAGTTTCTCAATGCCATTCCACGAACCATTTCCGAATTGCAGGCCCAGTGCATGGCTCTTGCCAAAAAGCTCGAAACGCTTCCCGAGAAACTGGAAGCCGAGCGGCGTAGCGTCATCGCGGCTCGCCGCGAGGATGAACAGTCGGCAAAGAGCCAACTTCTCATTGCACCGATCGATTCGCAGAATCTTAGCGGCTACTTGCTGGCAGATTCAGCCGCCCGCTCGTTGGATGATCTCGCGGCAATCGTGCAAGGCTTGCGAGAATCTTCCAAAAATCGTTCTCTCGCACCGGCGGCACACAAACGTGGCGTGGATGTCCTCTTCGCCGGATGCAAGCCCGAGTCAGACTGGGTTATCGAAAATCTGGAGCTGCAGGGTACGGCCCGAATCGCCGGCCAGCCTACCGAATGGCAAGGTGTGCTCCGCGATTTCTCCAGCTCTCCCGCCTTGCACCGGAAGACGTTGCAGCTAAGGCTCCGTGCCGCGGGTCCAGTTCCGCTAGAACTATTTACAACGATCGACCGAACTGGCCAAGCGCCTCGTGATACGATCGTGCTCGATTGCCAGGGCATCCGGTTGCCCGAGCTTGCGCTCGGCAACACCCAAGAATTGGCCGTCTCGGTCGGCCCCTCGGTGGGCACGTTGTCGGCAAGCATTGTGGTGGAAGGCGAGAAACTCTCCGGGGAAATCCAGCTGGTTCAGCGGAACGTCCGTCTCCTACCCACGATGGGCAACAAGCTGGCCGACGAAGCCATTGCCAGCTCGCTCGAAGAATCGCTCGCTCGCGTCGATTCGCTAGCCACACGCATCACACTAGGCGGAACACTTACCCAGCCTCGCTGCACCGTTTGGTCCACGCTCGGCCCAGCCGTCGCCGAGGCCATCCAGCACGCGGCTGGCAAGGCTGGCAATGAGCACCGTCGCGCCCTGCTCGTGGAAGCCGGCAAACAAGTCGATGAGCGGCTCACACTCATCGAACGGCAAATGACCGATCTGCAATCATCGCATCAAAGCCGCATCGCCGATCTTGCCGCCCGACTCCAGCCCCTGGCGTCGTCCGCCGTACCGAGAGATCGCTTATCGCCCGAACGGCTGGGGCGCCGCCTGCCAAACAACTCGCTGTTCCGTTAGCAACGACCCCAACGCCGTAGCTGACGCATCAATCCCCTCTCCTTTCTGGAACAGCGAGCAGAGAGGGAACCGCGATTCTCCGCGGCGTCGGCCGCTTGCGAAACCGGAACACAGAGAAAGGCTAGCGGGGCCAGGGGCGGCAATGAGCCCCTGGTCTGCGTGAACGCAAATAACTCCCCCGCGGCGATAGCTGCTACTCAGCTCCCAGGAGCTTAAACCAATTACCAAACTCTGTTACCCACTAACGACCAGATGCGAAAATTCCATTTCTCGTTGAACCAGGACAGTATGAAAAGTAGTGACTCGGCAAAATGTGTCATTTAGCCCCGCGCGGAGTATAGTCCGCACCAACCACGGACTGAAGTCCGTGCCACGATACCAAGCTACCTACGAACGAGAATGCAAGGCTCCTGATATCAGGGGCACTCGATCCAGCAATTCACCATAAAGGAACGGCGGGCACACATCGGCATCAACGCATCCCGCACTACAAATAGACTCGACGATTGTAGATATACCACTCTAGTACGAGTACGAACAGGGCGCAAAGGAGCACGTATTTCCAAGCCTCGGTTCGGGAAGGGGTTTGGCCGAGTGTAGCTTTTACGTCGTAATTGCCGATGCGAATATTTGCCGGTTGTAACGTGGAGGCCTCACCACCTTGGGTGGGTCGAACGCGCACGTCGCTTTCTTGCCGGTCGAACAAGTTGACGGCGAACCGTTCGATCACCTGGTCGCCGCGGCGTAGGTCGTAGACGCCCACTTGGTCGGTGTTTTGAAATTGGAAGATGTCTTGGCTGGTACGGCGGATGCGGTGTTCCTTCTTGGCGGGGTCGACGACGATCAACTCGGGTGCGTTGCCGGGGATGCGGAGTTCCACTGGCTGCCCAGGGCGTGTGCTGGCCAGTTGCGAATCTTCGGTGCTGCCGGCCAGGAATTCGAGCACGTTGAGGCAGAAGGTGGGAAAGCTGAGCCTCCGAGGCCAGTTGGTGTTGACCGTGCGCGAGCCATCGGCCGCTTGACCGACGATCTCGAAGCCTAGTACGGCATCCTGGTAGGCATCACGGGGCGCGATGGCCGCGATTGGGCCGGCAGTGGAGTCGATGAGTTCGGTTGCACCGGGCGGCGGACGCAGGATGAGGCTATCGGCCAGGTCGACGTTGCCTAGCTCGACGTTTGCCAGCAGCGGGTGGGAGCGTTCCCAATCGACGACCTGGGGGGCGGCTGCACGCATAGGTTCGGCATCGTTGGTGGCAGGCTCGCTCTTCGTGTCGGCGGGGTTGGGCTTCTGGTCGGCGTCGCTTGCAGGTACGGTTTTTGTTTCGTTCGGTTTGGAGCCGCCGCGCCAAGCGGGACCTGGGGGCAATCGGCCGATCGTGAGTGTATTGGCACGGGGCGGCGCAGGTGCCGTGCATTGATCGTAAATGATGAGATTGTAAGCGCCGGCGGCGGCATCGCGTTTGTAATCCTCTGAATCGATGAAGGCGGGAGGCTTGAGTTCGATGTTCGACATTTTGCCCGCGCGCCCGGTGGCCAGCGCGACTTCGAGCGCTACGTTGCCGGGTGTAAGAAGCAGGACTCGGCCCGGCTGGGCGTTGTTGATCGCGGCGTAGCCGATGTCGTCTTGCGAGAGCACGTCGCGTTTGGTTGGTGTATCGAGTTCGTACTTGAGCCGGGCCGTGAGTTTGCCTGGCGGGGCATCGGCCAACGCGAATACGACGCCGACCGATTCGTCGGCGGGCACCTCGACTTGTTTGGCATCGAGAAACGCGTCATCCAGTAGCAGTTCGACAATGGTGGATTGCGGCGTTTGCGTGAAGTTCGCCACGGAGACGAAGGCCTGGCGTTGTTCGGGGTGCGATTCGCCCCGGCGCGTGCTGAAGGCCGTGATGGCAAGATTTTTGGCCTCCATCGAGCCGAGCGGAATGTAGTGTGGTTCGAGATTGCCCAGGGAAAAGCCTTTGACATCTTCGAAGCGGCCATCGCTGAAAATGTAAAGGTTGGCGGGTTGGGCCTCGACGATATCGATCTCCCGATCTCCTTCGCGGATGGGCATGCGGCTAGGATTAGCGAGTCCGTCGGCGAGTTCGAGCGCGCCCTTGAGGTCGGTGCCACGTTGGGTAGGCTCGATCGTTTCCAGCCGCTCGCGGAGCAGGCGGCGGTTACTTGTGAACTCCTGCACGACTTTCGGCGTATCGGCGAAGCTGACAAGCATGGCGGTCATACCGGCATCCATTTGGTCGATGAGGCCCCCCACCAGTTTCTTCGCTTCGGCGAGACGATTCTTGGCCATTTCAAGATCGGTGGCCGACATGCTGGCGGAATTATCGACCAGAAAGATGAACCGATCGCCGTCGAGCTTCGCGCTTTCCCAACCGGGGCGGAGCAATGCGAGCATCGCCAGGGCCACCAAGAGCAGTTGCAGAAAGAGGAGCAAGTTTTGCCGCAGCCGCTGCCAGAGGCTATTGACGTGCATGTCCTCGATCGAGCGTTTCCAGAGGTAGGTGCTGGGCACTTCGAGCGGCAGCCGCTTGAGCTTCAAGAAGTACAGAGCAACAATGGCGGGGGGAATGAGCGCGAGCAGGCCCCATTGCCAGGGGGAGAGCGTGGTGTAGAAGAAGTGAGGCATTGGGGAGACAAGAGCTTAGAGTCAAGAGTCAAGAGCCAGAGATCGGGGGGTGCGTGACTTGCCTAATAGAGTGAATCGAAGTCCACTTAGCATTCGTGCGAGTTCATCTGCCTCGTGGTAAATCTGGTTGTAGGAGTCGTTCGACATAAACTTCTGACGATGTGCGATTGTGGACTGGGACACCACTTCCATCAACGAGGCATAGGCAATTTCAAGAAATCGGGCGAAATCGACGTCGGAGACCCGACCGCTACCTTCGGCTATGTTCGATGAGATTGAAACGGCAGCGCGGCGCATCTGATTTGCAAGACCGAATCGTTCATCGCTAGGGAAGTCCCTTGTAATCGCATAAATCAATCCTGCAAAACCGATAGAACGCTGCCACACATCAAGCTTTTCAAACCGAAACATATCAATTCTGGCTCTTGACTCTTGACTCTCGGCTCTTGACTTCTAGCGCACCAACCCTCTCCGCCGCAAGTAGCTTCCGATGAGGTCCTTCACCGGTGTTTGATTGTTGGCGAGTAGGTAATTCATTCCGCGGCGGTTGCAGAACTCTTGGGCGCCGGCGACGAAGGCATTGAGCGTTGTTTTGTACTTTGCCAAGAGCGGGGCGCTCACGGTGATCTCGGCGATGTCTTGGTCCTCGCAATCGACCAGCTTGAGGTCGCCCTTGATGTCTGGATCGATTTCCTCGTGGCTGAGGACATGGATAACGTACACATCGACCCGTTGCGAAATGAGGTAGCGCAAGGCCGATTCGTAGCCGTTCTTATCCATCAGGTCGGTGATCAGCACGACGATGCCCTTGCCGGCGTTACGGAGACAGAAGTTTTTAACGCCCTCGGCCAACGAGGTGCTTTCGCCCGGCTCGATGCCATTGAGGTGTTCGAGCATCCGCCACACGCCGCGGCGGCCTCGTAGCACGGGGCCTCGTTCGTGCGGGCGCTGGCCCAGCGTTTCGATGCGAACGCGATCGGTACGAATGAGGCCGACAAAGCCAAGAGCGGCCGCAAGTTGCTTGGCGTACTGCAGTTTGGTCGGCGTGCCGAAGTCCATCGACAGGCTCGCATCGATCAGCGTGAAGAAGTGGAGGTCTTCTTCTTCGAGGAAGAGCTTGATGATGAGCTTATCCAGGCGGGCGTAGAGGTTCCAATCGAGCGCGCGAAGGTCGTCGCCCGGCACGTAGCCGCGGAAGTCGGCGAACTCTACGCTTTGCCCCTTGCGCTTGCTGCGGCGTTCGCCCTTCATGCGGCCACGGAAGACCTTGCGCGTGACCAACTCGAGCCGCTCGAGTTGGGCCATTAGGTCGGGCGGCAGGAGGTTGGATTCGGTGGTTGGCATGGAGGTGGGGGCAGGGGCAGGGAGAAAAACAGAGGGGTTAGCGTCGGCGGCAACGCCGAATGAAGTCGTTAGTCGTTAGTCGTTAGTCGTTAGTCGTTAGTCGTTAGTCGTTAGTCGTTAGTCGTTAGTCGTTAGTCGTTAGGCGTTAGGCGTTAGGCGTTAGGCGTTAGGCGTTAGGCGTTAGGCGTTAGGACAAATGGGGGGGGGCTCAACCCTCAACCTGCCTACGCCACTTTGGCATCGTCGGCTTTCTCGGGTACTTTTTGCAAGATTTCCAGTAGTACTTTGTCGGGGTCAATGCCTTCGGCTTCGGCCTCGAAGTTGAGGATTACACGGTGGCGCATCGCGGGGAGGAAAACGCGGCGGACATCCTCGAAGCTGACGTTGTAGCGACCGCTGAGGAGTGCCCGCACTTTGGCGGCCAGCGTAAGTGTTTGGGCACCGCGGGGGCTGCTGCCCCAGCGTAAGAACTGGTTCGTGATCGGCGCGGCAAACGGGCCGTTGGGGTGCGTTGCCAGGGTGAGCCTAGCGACAAAATCTTGCACGTGCGGCGCGAGGATCACTTCGCGGACCAACTGTTGCCACTTTACGATTTCGGCACCGTCCATCACCTTTTCCGCCTGAATAATGGTGCCCTTTGTGGTGCGGTCGATGATCGTGTTGAGTTCCTCGCGGCTGGAGTAGCCGACGACGAGTTTGAAGAAAAACCGATCGAGTTGGGCTTCGGGGAGTGGGTAGGTTCCTTCCTGCTCGATGGGGTTTTGGGTGGCCATCACGAAAAAGGGCGGCTTCAATTTGTAGACCTCACCCGCGATGCTGATCGATTTTTCCTGCATGGCTTCGAGCAGGGCCGATTGCGTTTTGGGTGTGGCGCGGTTGATTTCGTCGGCCAGGCAGATTTGCGTGAAGATGGGGCCTTTTTGGAATTGGAATTCGCGTTTGCCGTGTTGATCTTCGACGATGATGTTCGTGCCGAGAATGTCGGCGGGCATGAGGTCGGGCGTAAATTGGATGCGCGAGAAATCGAGGCTTAGCGCGTCGGCCAGCGTGCGGACGAGTAGCGTTTTGCCGAGGCCGGGCACGCCTTCGAGCAGGCAGTGTCCGCCGACGAACAGGCACGTGAGCACACCGTGGAGGATGTCGTCGTGCCCGACGATGACGCGGCTCAGTTGTTTGTGAATCGCCTTGTAACGCTCGGCGAACTCGGCGGCACGTTTTTCAATCGTTTCTGCAGTGGACATGGGGAAGAACGAGGGGTGAAGGGTTAGGGGAACCGAGAGGTTTGCGTCGGCGGCATGGCTGATGAAGGTCGTTAGTCGTTAGTCATTAGCTGTTAGCTGTTAGCTGTTAGTGGTTAGTGGTTAGTGGTTATTCCTGTCTGCGTTTATTGGCGTTGATTTGCGGCAAAAGGCTTAGGCACCGACGTCAATCAGTTTTCGTTATCTTTGGGGCGGTCTTGCCAGACTTGTTTTTTTGCTTTGAGTAGGCGAGAGGTGTAGGTTTCGCCTTGTTCGGGTTCGGCGGTGGTTGGCTTGGATGGTTGCTGGGATGGCGGAGTGGGGATAACTGGCTTTGCTTCGGCGTCGGCGAGGGCGTTCGGACCGACTGGTCCGGTTTGGTCAGGCTCGAAGCGCGTGGCGGCACGGCGGCTTTCGATTGAGCGTTCGATTTCCTGCTTACGGCTTCGCAAGCGAGACATGACTTCGGGCGCGGCCTCCTGCCGTTCGCGGCGTAACACAATATCCACGAAGCGGGTCCAAATGGGAACTAGCCAGGAAAAACTGATTTGCACCCGTCGCACGAAGACGTCGGCGAAGAAACAGCAACTGGCGGCCAAAACTAGCCAGGGCCAAATATCTTGGCTTGAAACGGCCAGCGGGAGATCGCGGCGGTACGGGTTAACGGCCAACTGGGGTTGCAATTTTTTGGCCGCTTTTTCGGCCTCGGTGGGCAACTCGGGCAGCGGCGGCAGCAACTTGCCGGGTTCGCCTTTCTTGGCCGGCAGGTCGGCAATCGATTCGAGCAGGGGCGTATTGGTTTGTCGAGTGCGGAACTCATCGGAATAGCCTACGTTGATGCCGGTGCGGATCATGGTTTGCCCCGCGCGAACCGAGATGAGGTAGCTGCCCGTCTGAGCCGAGTCGAACTCGCCCACGTATCGGCCGGGTGCAACTTGCTCGATCTTCATGGGGATCGACTTCATCTCGGGGCTAAGCGCGACGCCTTCCATGGATTGGTAATTGAGGAAATCATCATCTTTATTGAGGGCCGAGATGATGATCCGAGATTTGCCGCCTTGCTGTTCGGTGGCGAAGGTGAACTTGCCCGTATCGCCGGTGGGACGCATCGACCAACGAACCATTTGGCTGAAGAAGCGGTCGTACTCGGCCCAACCGGTCCAATCGCTGGCCCAACGTTGGCCGGCGTCGGTGGTAAACACCACGGCTTTTCCGAGTCCGTAGGTCCAGGTGGCGAGGACGGTTGCGTTTTCGGGTTGAGCCGGTTGAGGCGAAGTCAGCACCACATCCACGAGCGAGTTTTCCTTCACGCTGGTGAGGACGAAGCCGCTGATGGGCGGCACGGCGTTACCGAGACCCTGCATCAGTTCGTGTTGTGAAGTGAGTCCCGGGGTGACGGGCGGGTTGGGTTCGTAAACGAGTGGCCGGGCGACTCGGCGGGCCTCGCGTTGGAAGATTTTGGGGAGGGCATTCGGGCTATTGACCACGTAGTACTTGCCGCCGGTTTGCGTGGCGATGTTTTTCATCGTAGCGCTGCCGGCGGGGCCGTGGCCTCCGACGCAAACGGCGGTGATCGTGATGCCGGCCGATTGAAACGCGCGAAGGGTGCTGCTACTCGGCGCGGCGGGGTCGCCGTCGCTGGCCATGATCATGTGTTTATTGGCGGCATCGGGGCAGCGGGCAAAACCGGCGAGTGCCTTCTTCATGCCGGGTTCGAAATCGGGCATATCGCCGATGGCCATGCGATCGACCTTGGAGAGCATCATGGCGCGGTTGTCGCCGGCCCGCACCATGCCGCCTTGCGATTGTCCCCAGAGCCAGGAATCGCCCATGCCGGTGAAGAACACGAGGCCGCAGTAATCGCGCGGCCCAAGGGCCTTGATGGCCTCTTGGCTAATGACTTTTTGCCAGTAGTTTGCCTGGGGGATTTCGCTGGCGTGCATGTTAAGCACGAGCGCGCCGACGGGCACGACCTTCGCGCTCTTGATTTGGAAGTCGACTGGCATGGCCTTTTCGAGCTCGGAGTTGGCCCAACCGCCGGCACCGAAGCTGTTAGGCCCACCGAGCATGATGAGACCGCATCCCAACTCTTCGGTGTTGCGAACGAGCATGTTGACTTGCTCATCGCTGAAGCTGCTGACGCTGGCAGCATCGTCGCCACTAGCGCGGGGCACGTTGGCCAGGATAACCGTATCGTACCGCTGCAATTCGGGCAGCGAGTTGAAGAGCCGATTGCTGGGCATCACCGCAACTTCCAACCCTTCGTTTCGTAGTCGATCGACCAGATAATCGAACTCGCCGGGCGTTTCCCAATTTTCGATAAGGAGCACCAAGCCCTTGCCTTGCACGTGGGTGAAGGCGGTGGCCACGTTGTTTTGCGAGACGGCGTCGTTTGTGGCTTCGTCGGGCACGAAGTGGGCTTCGTAGGTGTAGAAATCGGGGTCGTCGATCTCCTGGCGAAACGGGAGGACCGTTTTGCCTGGCTTAAGTTCGTAGGGTTGCTCGACGAGCGTTTCCTCGCGTTCGCCCGCCTTGCGTACGATGCGGATGCGGCCCTTAACGGGGCGGCCGTTGCCTTCACCATCGGTGGAGGTGTTGTTGACGACGACGCGGGCCTCAAACGGTTGATTGCGGCGGATATCGGGCGGTAGGGCGAACGATTCCACGGCCACGTCGTTGCGCTGTTCGATGGGGACGGGCATCACATCGATGCTGACGCCCGCGTCGGCCACGGCGCGGGCTTCTTGCATGGCATCGCCCACGTTTTGGTTTCCGTCGGTCACGAGGACGATCCGCTTGGCCGAGTCGTGCGGGAACATGGCCATCGCCCGTTGCATCGCGCCGGAAAGGTTTGTGAAATCGCGATCGAGCAGGCTTTCAACACGGTGGGTGAGTTGGATGTTGAAATCGACGGGCGGGACTTCGACCTCGGCATTTCGGCCGAAGACGATGACGCCGGCTTTATCGGCCTTGGCGGCTTCGCGTTGCTGGCGGATCGAGGTGTTGACGTAACGGATCATGGCATCCCGGCGGGCTTCGGGGATGCTGAGCGACTGATCGAGGAGGTAGATGACGGTGAGCCGGTCGGAAGTGCGTTGGTACTGCATTTCGGCCAGGGCGGCCAGGATGAGCAACAACACGATCGAGCGGAGGATTAGAGCGAAGAACCGCCGCCAGCGGCCTAGGCCGCTGAGGCTGTGGTAGCTGAACCACCACATCACCGGCAGCACGGCGGCGAGCAACAGATACCAGGCGCTATTGAAAACGAGCATGGAAGTATTCGATCGCCGCAGTATGGCGCACGCTCTGCCGTGAAGGGTTTGTCAGACGCCATTAAGCCTAGCGATTTCTGGCCGATTCCTCAATCGTATTGAAAGGGCGGGCAGGGCCGATTGGTATTTCACTTTGGGCCGGAAAGTGGGCCGGAAAGTAGTGCCGCGAGCCGAGCGGCACTT
The DNA here is from genome assembly GCA_020849945.1 of Pirellulales bacterium. Lineage (GTDB taxonomy): Bacteria > Planctomycetota > Planctomycetia > Pirellulales > Lacipirellulaceae > JABDGM01. Next base: position 14,573 of record JADZFK010000222.1, read on the forward strand.
CTCGTGAAAGGGGATACGGAGTTGGAAATGCCGTGTCCCGCTCGGCTCGCGGGACCTACTTGCGAGGCCCTCATTTTCAAGTTCGTGCATTCATGTATTGGAGAAGTCGAGGAGGAGACTCCTTTGCTCCTCGCGTGTGGCACGGACTTTAGTCCGTATTATTCACGGACTGAAGTCTGTGCCACGAAATGTGTGCTTTCATGCGGAGCGTATCCGTGTATCCCCTGTAGGCCTAGGCGGGCTCAGTGTGTAAAATTTGGTAGGTGGGGGCCGTTATGAGGTAATTACTGTGCGTGCCATGCTATTTCGATCTGGAATTGCTTTTTTATTGCTTGGTCTGAGTGTTGCCCCTACTTTGGTAGCTCAGCAGGACGTTAACTCGCTTGGGCTTCCTGGGCAGATGGGGCCGGGGCTTGTTGGGTCGTTTGATTCTGCCGCTTCCGTCGAGCCGGCTACGATCACGACTCAATTCGTGGCGGCGACAACCGACCAGCCCGCGGTGCTGGCCATCACGGTGACGATTGCCCCCCATCAACACGCTTACTCGCTCACCCAGCCGCCGGGCGGGCCTCAACCGACAAAGATCGAGTTGGAGCGTTCGACCGCGTACCGGTTGCTTGCGCCGTTTACCCCGCTGCCGCTTCCCAACGCGCGGGTCGAAACGGGGGAAGTGTGGACGGGCCTTCGGATCGAGGAACATGAAGGTACGGTAACGTGGTTTGCCCCGATCGAGCTTACGGCGGGCGTAGATCCGAAGAGACTGGAGATTCGCGGCAAGATTCAAATGCTCGTGTGCTCGGATGGCGGCTCGTGCATCCCGGTGAATGAGCGATTCGCGGCAATGTTGGCCGCAGAAGCTCCGGCGGGGGTGCGTGTGGCAGATTGGCCGCCGGCCTCGCCGGTGGGTCATCCGCAGTCGTCGGTTGCGAGTTATGAGCCGAAGAACTCGGCGGTGAAGTGGAGCGGCAAGTTGGTGCCGGCGGTGGTTCGGCCAGGCGAATCGGGTGAACTTCGGATCACGGCGAAAGTGCCGCCGAAAGGACATCTTTATGCGTTAGCCGATCGAGACGCGGCGGCGGGTACGAAGCCGACACTCATCGCGGTGGAAACGGCGGGCGGGCTTGTGCCCCATCGGCCCGCGACCGATGCCACAGTGCAAATCGACAACTCTCAGCCCGCCTTTGGCCCGATGCGATTTCACGAAGGCGACGTTACGTGGACGCAGCGAATCGAGGTGCCCAAGGAAGCGGCGGCCGGCGAGTATACGATCCTCGGCATGCTCGGTTACCAAATGTGCGACTATGGTGGCGGCCAGGCCGTGTGCGAACTGCCGCAGTCGTTGCGGTTTTCGGTGAAGTTACAGGTCGGCGGTGAGCGGAGCCAGAACGATGCGCCGCTGACGTTTGCCCCTGGGGCGGGCTACCCGCAGGTGGCTGCGGCCGCCGCCATGCTTGCGGATTTCTACGAGCCCCTTCCCACCACGGCGGGAACCGACCAGATTGCAACAACACCCGTGGAGCCTGCGAAACCTGGGCAGCCCTCGCAGCCAAGCCAGTCTGCGAAAGCCATGCGGCCGATGCCGATGGGCGAGATCGGCGCCGTGGATGAATACGACCTGAGCAAGCTCGTGCTTCAAGACGTGGGGCGCGGAGCGATTTCGTATTACTTGGCGATTGCGTTCGTGGGCGGGTTGATCCTCAACCTCATGCCGTGCGTGTTGCCGGTGATTGGGCTGAAGGTGATGAGCTTTGTCGATCAGGCGGGGAAGAGCCGCAGCCATGCGTTGGTGCTCAACTTATGGTTCGCGGCGGGTATCATCGCGGTGTTCTTGCTGCTGGGCGTGCTGGCCATCACGCTGGGCCTTTCGTGGGGCGGGCAGAATGGCAAGACGCCGTTCAATGTGACGGTGGCAGTCGTCGTGTTCGCGATGGCACTGAGCTTGCTCGGCGTGTGGGAAGTGCCGATCCCCGGTTTCTTTGGAAGTGGGAGCGTGCAATCGGCGGCCAGCAAGGAAGGGGCGTTGGGCGCGTTCTCCAAAGGGGTTATCACGACGGTATTGGCAACGCCGTGTACGGCACCGTTCATGGCGTCGGCCATTGCATGGGCCGTTACGCAACCGGCGGCGACGAATCTCCTCGTGTTCACCACGGTGGGGCTAGGAATGGCCAGCCCGTACCTGCTCATCGGCGTGTTTCCCGAGTTGATGCGGTTTCTGCCGAAGCCTGGCGCGTGGATGGATACGTTCAAGCAAGTCAGTGGCTTCGTGTTGATGGGGACGGTGATCTTCATTCTTTCGTACATCGAGCCGGCAGCGGTCGTGCCGACGATCTTGCTCTTGCTAGGCGTGGCGGTGGCGTGCTGGTGGGTTGCCCGCACACCGTTGACGGCCGAACTGGCCGATAAGGCCAAGGCCTGGGGCTGGGGCTGCGTGGTAACCGCGATCTTTGGCGGAATTGCGTATTCGGTTTACCTGCTCGCGGTCGCGCCGGCCGACAAGGCCTGGCAACCGTTCTCGCTCGAGCGGCTCAAGCAAGTGGCGGTGGTGGAAGGGAAGACGGTGCTCGTCGATTTCTCGGCCGAGTGGTGCGTGAATTGCAAGTTTTTTGAGAAGACCGTGCTTCACACGGCACCCGTGGAACAGGCCATTCGTGAAGGGAAAGTTGTGACGATGTACGGCGACTTCACCGACTATGCGCCGGAAATTGACCGTACGCTCAAGTCTCTTGGGGCGAACGGGGTGCCTGTGATTGCGATCTTCCCCGGCGGCACGCCGTACGAGCCGATCGTGTTCCGCGGCGGGTACTTGCAACAAGACTTGGTGAAAGCCATTGTCGAAGCGACAAGCCGGCGAGGAAGGGCGGTAACGGCGTTGCAGTGAGGGTGCAGTTTGGTTTGAGGCACGCTCCGCTGCGTCAAGCCTCCGGGTTGCGGCTACAGGGGAGATAGCGTTGCGGGTCAACGGGCCATGGGGCGTTCTCCCGGATTATGGACTCCAGGCGACCGTTTGGTTTCCGGGGGTGGTGCGGCCGATGGGCCAGTTGGCTAGGCCTGCAGCGGCGAGGCATTGTTGAATGCCGGTCGCATCGTTTGCGTTGACGACCAGTGCCAGGCCGATGCCCATGTTGAAGACGCGGAACATTTCCGCTTCGTCCACATCGCCCAGTTGTTGCAGCCACGAGAAGACGGGTGGGAGGGGCCAGGCTCCTCGCTCGATTTCAACGCCGACGCCCGGCGGAAGGATGCGGTCGAGGTTCTCGAAAATGCCACCGCCCGTGATGTGGGCGATCCCATGTATGGCCGCTTTCGGTGGAAATTGAGCGAGTACGCCGCGGACCGCACGCGAATAGATGGTCGTCGGCGTGAGGAGAATATCCTTCACCGTTCGCGGGTTGGAACCAGGGAGCGTTACCGAGTCGTTCACGCCGAGCTTGGCGATTTCGAATACGATTTTACGGACAAGGCTGTAGCCATTGGAATGCAGGCCGCTGGAGGCGATGCCGATGACCTGTTGCCCTGGGGCGATCGTGTTGCCATCGAGTACGTTGGCGCGTTCGACAACGCCGACGCAGAAGCCGGCGAGGTCGTAGTCGTCGGCCTGGTAGAGGTCGGGCATGATGGCGGTTTCGCCGCCGATAAGGGCCATGTCGCCCGCGACGCAACCATCGCTGATGCCTTGCACGAGGGCTTCGAGCAGCGCGGGGTCGTCGCGGCCCATCGCCACGTAATCGAGAAAGAACAGCGGCTCGGCACCACAACAAAGCACGTCATTCACACACATGGCCACGAGGTCGATGCCCACCGTGCTGTGTGTGCCCGCGAGTTGGGCCACCTTGAGCTTGGTGCCGACGCCATCGGTGCCAGAGACGAGCACCGGCTCTTGGTATTTGCGGGCGAAGAGGCCGCCCGCGAAATCGAGCTGAAACAGGCCTGCAAAGCCGCCCTCGTTGGGCAACACGCGAGGCGAATGAGTCCGCTTCAGTAACCGCGGCAAACGCGACATCGACTCGCGGTACACGTCGAGATCGACGCCGGAATCCTTGTAGGTGGCTTTGGGGTTTGACATCGTGCTGCGATTTTACAGTGGCCGTGGCATCACGTGGAGGGGGGGCGACGCGAGAAGCTGCCGGTTTCCCGCGTGCCGTTAGACAAGTATCATAGTGCGAAAGGCCACTTTGGAGTTTTCGACACAAGACAATAGGAAGGCGGGGGAATATTAGGTTTCCTCGTTTAGCCGCGATGCGCCGGCGGAGCGCGATACACGGCGAACATGGCATGGGATTGGTCATTGTAAATTGGTCATTTGTCATTGGCCATTTGAAAAACAGCCAGTTTCAAATGACCACATTGGCGATGGAAAATGCTTGCTCCGAGTCTCTGTGTCTCCGTGGTGAATCAAGCCCGATCCTTATGAAACAAGTCCGCTTAGGAGGTATTGCATGATCTTTTCACGACAAGAAGTATTAGGTCGGCTGCGAAAGCGGATCGATCGCGACGAACCGATCATCGGTGGGGGGGCGGGCACCGGCATCAGCGCGAAGTTCGAGGAAGCGGGCGGGATCGACCTCATCGTAATTTACAACTCGGGGCGTTACCGCATGGCGGGTCGCGGTTCGCTGGCCGGCCTGATGCCCTACGGCGACGCAAACGGCGTCGTTGTGGAAATGGCGGGTGAAGTGCTACCTGTGGTGAAGGACACGCCCGTGCTGGCTGGCGTGTGCGCGAGCGACCCCTTCCGGCTGATCGACCGCTTTCTGGATCAGCTCATCGCCATCGGTTTTTCGGGTGTGCAGAACTTTCCCACGGTGGGCCTGATCGACGGCACGTTTCGGGCAAATTTGGAAGAGACTGAGATGGGGTACGGCAAAGAAATTGAACTAATTCGCATGGCACATGAGAAGGAATTGCTGACAACGCCCTATGTATTTAGTACGGCCGAGGCCGAGGCGATGGCGGCGGCCGGGGCCGACGTGATCGTGGCCCACATGGGGCTGACGACCAAAGGCACGATCGGTGCTCACACGGCCCGCACACTCGACGATTGCGTGCGCGACGTGCAAGCCATCGCCGACGCGGCCCGCGGCGTGCGCGGCGATGTCATCCTGCTGTGCCACGGCGGCCCGATCGCCATGCCCGCAGATGCCCAGTACGTGCTGGAACGAACGAAATATGTCCACGGGTTCTACGGCGCTTCTTCGATGGAACGCCTACCCGTGGAAACGGCAATGACCGAGCAAGTGCAGCAATTCCGCGCGCTTCGCTTCAGGAAGTAGAGAGATACTGCCTTATTCACCACGACGACACGACGACACGACGGCCACGACGAGGTTCTTTTGACAGGATTTATAGGATTGCGAGGATCAATTTCATGAAGGGCCTATCCCAGCGTTGAAAATAGGGAGTCTCAAGCGTGACACCAACTGATTGGACAGTACAGAGTTTGCTCGTGATTCTTGTGTGGTCGGTGAGTTGGACAGGGCAGGCCCAAGTTTCGATGGCTGCCCCGCCAACGGAACTTCTGGCTGCACAAGCTTCCGATCGGGCAGCCCCAGTTCGGAAGCATGCGTTCCCCGAGCCGCGGGTGGCGGTCCGGCCCGCCGCGAAGCTCGAGTACTCGACCACGGTCGACTGCAATAGCCCTTCGTTTTGGGATGGCGATGCGTACTATGTGTTCAATTCTCACGAGGCCCCTCACCGTGCGCGCGGGCAAGACCTGTTCCACCTTGAAAAGCTGGAGAATTGCACCTTCGATAACACGGTGAATGGTGGCCGATGGATCGAAGCCGTCATCAAGGTTCCGAATGGGCCGTTGTATGGTTGGTACCACTTTGAGCCAAAAGGGTTGTGTCCCGGCAAAGGCCTGACCGCGGCAGAGATCGGTGCCGCCCGCTCGGAGGATAACGGTTTGACATGGAAGGACTTGGGGATCGTCCTCGCACCGGCGAAGGATTCATTGCGGTGTAAATCGAAGAATGGCACCGTCGCTGGCGGGCATGGTGATTATTGTGTTGTGCTCGATCGCGAAGAGCAAAACCTATACATCTACTACTCGAACTACTCGGCACCGCTCGCCGAGCAAGGCGTGAATGTGGCGCGGATGGCCTGGCACGACCGAGACGCCCCCGTGGGCAAAGTGAAAAAATGGTATCGGGGCGAATACCAGGAACCGGGGCTTGGCGGTCGGATGTCTCCCCTTCTGCCCGCCAAGGTGGATTTCGTCGAGCACGATCCCGACTCATTCTGGGGCCCTTCGATTCATTGGAACACCTATCTCAATTGCTACGTGATGCTCTTGAACCACGGGCAAGGGCACAACTACCGGCAAGAGGGAATCTACATCAGCTACAATCATGAGCTGGCCCGCCCCACCGATTGGACTACACCCAAGAAAATCCTGGATGGAACGCCCTATGCTGAACACGTCGGCCGCGGGCATTCACGCGAGCTATCTGCCAAGGAAAAAATCCACATTCGAAAATGGTACCCTGCCATTCAAGGCTTGCCCGATATTCACGGCACCGATAAGCTCGCCGGGCGCACGGCCAGGTTTTTCCTCAATGCTTCCTCAGAGTATGAGATCGAGTTTACCAAAGAGGCCAAGTAAAACTCTGCCACTTCGATTCCAAGTAGGATCCAAAGGCTTCACTATGGAGGAAGGCGCTAAGCCGCTTTGCCCCGGCGCTGGCGGATTTTTTGCTTGATCGCCCGCACGTGCCGCTTCCATTCGCCCCGCAGCGGTTGGTAATAGAAATCCCACAGTTTGTGAACGTACTCGTCGGGCTTTTCGGGTTTCCAATCGTGCCAATCGGTCGTGCGGAGGCAGCGGCGCCAATCGCGAGTAAACGGATGGTGGCAGAAGTAGTGCCAAGGTTTTTCTGGCGAACAAAAGTGAATAACCCAGGGCTGCTCGCGGAGTAAGTCAAATTCGTCGGAATCAAAGGGGCTTTGTTGCCATGCTGGGTAGTTATAGATATGGGCACCTTGATTCCATCGCAGATCGAGGCTGCGCCATTTTCCCGCGAGTATCGCGTTAAGTGCGTATTGGTCCCACCAGAGGACGTGCTGAGGGAAGTCGCGAAGAGCGGCCAGCATTTTTTCGCCGAGCTTTTCGCGTCGCCAACGGGCAAGGTCGACCACGAGGAGTCCGCCGTTAAGGTATTTGGCCGCTGGGGAAATGCCGAAGTCAAGGTAATTGACGACCGGAGCTTGCGCGCACAAGTATGGGCAGCAGCCGGCGCGACCGATGGCGGCGACTTTGGCATCGATCCAAGGGGCGGCAACATCTTGGACAGCCAGTGCGGCATGATCACCTTGTGGCTCATCCCACAAGACACCGAGGTCGTAGCGAACGAGCATATCGGCATCAAGATAAATTGCCCGTTTGACCTCGAAAGGTAGCAACGCCGGCATGAGGAGCCGCAGATACGTAACAAGATTGACGTGTTCGCTGACTTTCAGATCGCGGACAAGCCGTAGGTCGGGCGCGACCCAGTGGAGGGTAAGGCGTGGATCTTTCCAGGATGCGATTAACCGCGACCGGTCTAATGCCGTGAGTCCGCCATCGATGACGTAGAGATGAATCCGGCGGTGTGGGGCAAGATGTTCGAGTGTTGACCGAATCGTAACCGCGAGCGGCATGGCATAGCCGCTATCACTTGCGCTAACGAGAACGACGTCGGAAGCACTGGTTTTCGATAAGTCGTGCATCGTACGGTTGCTCTGTAGCCACCACCTACCGTTTGGCATTCGTTTCAGGCAGCCTTGCTGGTCGAACTGGGGGCGGTAGACACCGGTTGCTGCGAGTGTCTCGATGGTTTGAACCTGGATTGGATAGTATACACGGCATATCTTCCTGCGAAGCGGATGAACTTTGCGAGGTAGCCAAGGTTGTTTCGCCGCAATTGCCAAGCGCGCCAAGAGAGCAAAACCGAGCGTGCCCGATTTGCCGAAGGATCGAAACGTAGGTTTGTACGGGCATGGAATTGCGCGGCATTCAAGCAGGCATAAGCGGCACCTTTTGTGGAGTAGCTTCGCTTGAGGCCGGGAATCTCTCGTGAGTAATGATCGGCAATGTGACCAAATTCTTCGAGAGTGCCACACAGTAATTGCGTTGTGGCACCGTCATGGTTCTTTCGATAAAGGCAGTGGCAGCCGCCCACGTGCTGAAATGTTTTTCCGGCGGCGATGCAGCGGAACCAATAATCAGCATCTTCGCAATAGCGAAAGCCGAGGCCCCAGGGTCCAACATCGGTGATGACTTCACGTCGCAACACAGTAGCTGAAGGCGTAATGAAGTTGCGGCGAAAGAGGCCGTAGGGGAAGTTGGCGATATCCGAACGATCGGGTCCCCAGACGGCGATTGGGAGTTCGGTCTGGTCCTCAATCATTAACACAGACGAGTAAACGAGGTCGCTTTTCGATTCACGCAGGGCTTTGGTCGAAAAGGCGAGGTGGTCTGGGAGCCAGCGATCGTCGGCATCGAGCAAAGCAATGAATTCGCCGCGGGCCCGCTTGAAGGCATTGTTTCTTGATTGAGCTGCGCCCAGGTTGCGAGCGTTGCGGCTGTAATCAACGCGATGGCGAGGATGCTGGCGGGCAAACCGTTTCACGATGTTTTCGGTTTCGCCGCGAGACGAGTCCTCTACGACAATCACTTCCCAGTTCGAGTAAGTTTGCCGACTAATCGAGTCGAGGGTCGCGCCGATGAACTGGTCTTTATTGTACGTGGGTATGATGACGGAGACGAGCCCGGGCTTCGGAGGCTCGCTGAATTGGATTGGTTCCATCAGCATACCTTCTGTGCCGTGCATTACGTGCAACATGGTAGAACCGGGATTCATGTTCCAGGAGGTAATGGGCAATCCCTGAGGCCAACGCATGTCTTTATGTCGCAGTGCCCGTTTTTCAACAAGATACCAAGAACCTAACGACGCTAGGAGTGTGAGCAGACAGGTTGCAACAACCCAAGGCATGGCACGGGCCATGCCGACCGGGGCGAGAAGTGCAAGCAAAATTGGCGCGTGCCAAATGTACGCCCCATACGAAAGGTCTGGGATTTTCCATTTCAACTGGGGTAGCGTAATCGCGAGTATGATTACGCAAGCGATAAGAAAAGGGAAGCCGAGTCGGCCGGCGAAATCAAGCCAGCCCATGAGTGAGGCCAGTAAACCGAACCCCGGTATGATCCAGTGCAACCGCCGAATACGCTCGTGGAATATGTAGACGAGTGTGCCAACGAAGAAGGCAGTTGAAGTGTCGAAGAGCCGGTACTTGGTCATATAATCGCTAACTTGTTCGCCGCCTACAAGCAGAGCCGTGACGATACCGCTTATAAGCCAGAAGTTACGATGCACACCAAACACGAATAAGACAGCCATGCAAGCATACAGTGCGTCTTCGACGATGAGCGACCAGAGGGGAAGGGTTACGCCCACGAATTCACCGCGATAACCGGCGGTTAGGTATTGCAGGATCGCACCCAACACACGCTTGAACCCAAACACAATGCCGATCGCGACAAGGAGCGGAATCAGCGCGGGGATGGTGCGGACAATGCGTTTCCAGGCGAAATGCCACATGTCGCGTGAGCGTTCGAGCGATTGGGGGATCAAGAAACCGCTCAGCCCTACGAACGCCGCGACGGCAGGGATGGGAATCCAGAGGTGGCCTGGCCGCATGAGGCCCGCCCACAAGTGTCCCGCGATGACTTCGATTGCCAAGAACAATCGTAGATAATCGAAGTTCGGGTAGCGAGGGCTGCGGTCGTCTCTTTCATCGCATGTCAACAAACGTCCAGCAACAGCATTGCCGGTCCCAACCTTGTTAACGGTAGAAATGGTCGTCATTGCAAGCATTGCTGGAAAGAGCCGTATTTGTCTCCAGTATCGCGGCGGCGGATTGTAAAACTTATACACATTAGGAGCAAGGCCAATAGCTTTGTTGCCCAACAATGCTATCACGCACTAAACGGCATAGCCCGGCTATTTCACCAAGAAACACACGGACGAAGCAAAGAGGAAGATTGGTCGTTGTAACTTGGCGATGAATTCTCGGGCAGCCGCAGGTACGTTGTCGTCTCGGATTCGTTGTGGTGCAGTTCACGAGGCCGAGTCGTTACGAGAGAGAATTACGAGGGATTGATGTTTATTTGCCAGAGTGTGGAGCATGTGCTGCTGGCCGCCACGCATCCGCTGGCGAGGATTTCAGCAACGTCGGCCTGTGTGCGGCATAAGCCACCGGCGATGCGTGGCAACCGGCATTTGGCAAAATCGGCCGCCACCTTGGGCGCGATTGCACCCGGCAGGATCTCAATGGCATCGGGGTGAGATTTTCCGGCAACTGCCAAACCTCGATCCACGGCGCGGCTATCGGATAGGAACAACCGCAGTACCGAAAGCAGGCCCTGCTTGCGAATGGCATGGATAATATGATGATGAACGGTGACAATGCCGCTTACTTGCGGAAGGCTGGCCATGTAATCGACGCCGGCCTCGTTATTCTCCAGGCCAGCAACTAAATCGATGTGAACGAAGATGGGGAGGTGATCCAGATGAAGCGAATCAAACAGTTCGAGGTTGCGAGCGAGATCGGTGATGGTGCCACCTTGTAATGTAACGCAACTAGCGTGTGTCAACAGCTCCGCGTGAGGCGCGGGATCCCAAAGAACAGGGATGACCGGCTTGCGAAAACAAGTTGCAATGCTATCCTTCTTCAAAACGTTCCCCTTTCAAGAGCTTTCGATTCCATGCAATCTCCCTACGGAAATTGTTGCCGGCCCAGTTTTCGACCACACCAAGGAACTCCTTGGGCACTGGGGCAGGCTGGGCGAGCGAAATACGATCCCTCGGGTGAACCGGCAGCAGTTATTCACACCGAGTTGAGAGTGGCATCACCGGCAGAAGGCTCAAGCTCTATTGTCTCTTCCGAACTCGTCCACGTAAATGGCTCATGGCAACCAGTTCGCCCGACGGGCACACTCGCAGGTGTACAGGCTGTGCTTGAAGAGAGACACGGCCAATTGCTTTGCGAACATTTTGGCAGGACCGAAAGTACCCCTGCCCCGCACTCGTTCAGGGACTGGTCAGATCGATGAGCACACGATCGGACGAAGAATCGTCTGCAGTGATTTCCACCCCGAGTAAGGTGGTATTGTTGTAGCGGTCGGGAATTGTTTCTTTGCCATCCGGGCCCTTCTTGGAGACGACAACGCGATAGTATCCGAGATGCATGCCGGCTTCCTCCGGTTTGGCGGAAATAGTGAGGAACGCAAGGCCACCAGCACTGGTTGTGCCGGTCGCCGGTTTGATATGAGGACCTAGGAATTTCTCGGGGACCATCGTAAGATGGGCACCAACAAGCGGCTGTTTGTTTTGTCGAACCGTGGCAAATATCTTCGTTACGGCAAGGCCAGACCTATGCCAGGCGGCAATGCGGGCGTCGATTTCATCGGCCGTAATCTTACCATCGCCATTGGCGTCGGTGCGTTTCAGGTTAGACTTAATCGCTGGCACTTTGTCGAGTTCCGCTCCGCCGAGAGCGCCGTCGTGGTCGTCGTCGAACTGTTCAATCGCGGCACTGGCGGCGTTGCCATCGATGCGAGGGGCTTTCAGCGGGGTTGGACCACGGTTACACCCACCAAGGAGGAGCCCACCAAGGAGCAACGCGCGCGTAGTGCGAATAAGCAGCATCATGCAATGACTCTGGAAGCAGTGTGAAAACTAATAGTTGTTGACGACATATCCGTCATCGATAACGCCCAAGTGTTGATGGACGAAGCGATCGACATCGTAAGGGATTCGTTGAACGGAACCATCGCAGAAGACAACACCGAAACCATCGGAGTGCGCGCTACCGAAGGCGTAAGGATCGGCGTAACCCATGCGATCCTGGAGGGGAGGATGACCATCGGCATAATTGCTGGAGGCGGTTCCTGGATAAGTTGAGCGGTGCTGATCGCGGTTGTAGCCAGAGTACATCGATTCATTATCGCCAAAGTCGTACGTCAAACTACCCGATGCGAAGGAACCGCCGTAGCTTTCTGGCCGCAAGTATTTTTCGCCGACCATGTAAGTCTTCGAAGCGCCATCGGTGACATCCTTGTTTTTCACCGTGCTTCGATGATAACAAATGCCATTATGGGGCGGTGGCCATTGAAACAAAGCACTCTCGCCGATCGTGTACGATCCAGGGCCTTCCGCTGTACTCACATTGGTATGCATTTCGGCTACGGGCGGGTCTCCGCTGCTCGCAGCATAATCGCTCTTGCCCGCTAACTGTCCTATCGTGAAGCTGGAATTTCTCGGAGCCCAATGATCTTTGGGGGCAGTCGCTTGGGCGGGGCGCCGCGAGGGACAAATCAATTCCCCCGGTTGAAATTTGGAAACCTCGGTTAGTGCCGAGCGAAGCTGTGGATCGGCAAGGCCCGTGCCCAATTGGCGGATGTTATCCAATTCCATGAAGCTCAAGATGTTATAGACCCATCCGCCAGGTTGGCGGATGCCGTATCCACGATTGGGGTCACCTTGCCAGCCCCAACCCCAGCCGCCGGTGGGGAAGTGTTTCATGGTGTCGTGGTGATTCAACCACGCAAGCCCGATTTGCTTGAGTTGGTTCGTACACTGCGTTCGACGAGCCGCCTCGCGCGCCGCCTGGATGGCCGGTAGCAACAAAGCAACCAATATGCCGATGATCGCAATCACGACCAAAAGTTCCACAAGCGTGAAACCATGTCGGGGTCGAGAGTCGAGGGTTGGAAAACTGATTTCGGATTTCGGATTTCGGATTGTCGAACAGCCGAATGCAACTTCTAACGGTTTTGGCATGCAATTCGGATTCCATTCCGACTTCAATCCGCAATCCGAAATCCGAAATCCGAAATCGGCACAGTCTGCTCCGATCGCGGCCCCTACATCGCGGAAACGGCGTGGTTGACGATTCCCGAGCGGCTTCGCTGTGACACGGTCTGGGTATTGGGAGTCGAGAGTCATGACGAAGATCCTCTGAAAAGAATGGCAACGAGAGCAGACTTATTCCTGTCGATCTGCGGATGATAAGCGATGATTACGAGTGCATCCCGGTTGTCGCACCTTTAGCACTCACTACTCCATAAGAGGTGCGTCACTGGGAAGTTGCAACTGGTCTGGCATGCAGAGAAGTGAATCGACGGTGTCCGATCAAGCATACAATGAAGGCGGCAAGTAAGAACGAACAAGGTTCTGGCACGGAAGCCGAGGTAATGCCTCCGCCACTCGCCGCACCGCTGGTGGGAGCCGTGCGCCCAAAGTTGGAACGCCATTGCAAGTAGTTTTCGGAATCGCCCATCGACTTGCGCCAGACCGAGTAATCGGCGGTATCCACGGTGTTGTCGTAATTAAAATCTCCCGGAAGCGGCACGATCGAACGCAACGTATGAGGGGCGTTTGTCGTAATGCCATCGACCCCCAGATCGATTAATTGTTGCATGCGAGCGAGATTGTCGACGGTCCACACGTGCAGTTCCAGGCCGGCGGCATGAACCATATCAACGACAGACTGGGTAATCGAAGACGAGTCGCTCCAATCTAGAAAGTTACCGCCCGCATTGAGAACGTTGTTGATCACCGTGCTGTTGATCGTGCCGCTGCCCAAGGCGCCGAGCTTGGTGTTTGGGGCCAGCGCTCTTACGGAGGACAAAAAGTTCCAATCGAAGCAGATGATGACGGTTTCGGAGAGCGCCCCAATGGCATTCAGTTCGTTGACGATGGCCGCGGCCGAACCACTCTTTCGTTCCAGTAGCGGACGCATGCCGTAGGAGCGTATCGACTCTACGAACGGCGTGAGTAAAGGCACAGGCTCGCCGGCGAACGTGGGGGAGAACCAGCTTCCGGCATCGAGTGAATCGATATAGCCGGTGTAGTTGAGGCCACTGATCGAGCCGGTGCCGTTGGTGGTGCGGTCGACTGAGCCATCGTGCATGATAATGAGTTTGTTGTCGGCGGTTACTTGAACATCGAATTCCACGAAGTCTGCATAACCGGCCGACGCGGTGATCGAAGCATACGTGTTTTCAGGGGCGAGAACGGGGTTTCCGCGGTGAGCTTCAACGGCAATGGAAGGGTTGTGGACAACAGGCGGCAGGATTGGATCGATCGATGGGTTCGCGGCCAGGATGGCGTTTCCCACCCCCGTGTTGTAGAGATACTGGGCTTCCGCCAATCCCAAGGCGCGATTCCAAATGCCCATGTCGTCGATGTTGCCCTTAAACAAGTTGGCAGGCGTGTTCGGCGAAGCGGCAGCCGGCTGAGACCCAATCCCGGCGATTTGCCCCGTGCGAACGTTGTTGATCAGACTTGGCGAGGAGTGGGTATCGACCAATTGGCCGTTGAAATACATACGTGCCTCGCCGAGTGAGCCATCGTACACCCCCATGACATGGTTCCAGTTTGTCGTATCGAGCAATGAGGAAGGGACGCCTGGGCGTTCGGCCGCGCCCGTTGAGGTCGTCACCTTAAATCGCAGTTCGTTGTTGGCTTTATCGAGATACAGAATGTAATTGTCTTGGTCGGAGTCGAAGATTCCCGAGTAACTTCCCGTCATGCCCGAGGGGAACTGATCCAACTTGACCCAGGCTGCAAGTGTAACCGCATTGGTGCCGATATTCATGTCGGTCGAGTTGGGGACGAGCGCATCTTGGTTGGTGCCATTGAAGCGCAGGGCCGAGCCGAACTTGCCGGTGATCCAAGAAGGCGAATTGCGTAGAGTCGGCGAATCTATAGTGACCCCTGCTGGCCCTAGGTCGACGAGCGACGATCCGCTACCTTCATCGAACGCCCAGGTTGTGAGCAGCCCATTGTGCAAGGGGACTCCGGCTGAAAGATCGGCATTCAAGCCGATCACGGGCGTGGCACAAATGCCCATCAGCAGGCAGCGGAGAAACAGCCTATTACGACGGTTGAAAGAACTGCTTCGCATCAAATTTGAAATCCGACGGCGCCTCTGCCGTGTTCTGTTGAAAAATCATTGGTTTATGACTGGTTGAGGAAAACTCGTGTCACGTTGACCCAACGAACGGCCTCAACCGTTTTCGATCACCAGAGCCCCTGGCACCGTTCTTCCGTGCGAGGATGTTGCGGATGCCTGCTAGGATCGAGTCGTTCAGCCTGGAGCCAAAACGGCGACGGAATGTGAACGTTCACCTCGCCGCTGGCTCGGAGTTAAACGCGAATGGGTCATTCGCTGCGCAGCTATCAATAGTTGCGCGATCGAAACAGTTGCCTCACCCAAGGTCTTGGGAACTCCTCGGAACAAGGAACTTCGCCATCCGTTCCCTATGCGTTCCGATGAACTGCCACCCAAAACGATTTCCACTCCACGGCTTCCACGCCGAACTACCGAATTACCAACTACCAAAAATCTACTGCACTTCTGCATGCGTTCTTGCACGCAACCTGTTTTGCGACATAAGCCAGGGCGAGGTTGCGAGCCACGATTCACTTCGCGGCTCGGCCACGAACCCTGGAAGCAAACACTAAACACAGGGGCAACACGATCAAGCCGGCGAGGCAAGGTTCGGGCACTGCTCCGGCATCGCCAAACTCGCTGCCGCTGCCGAGCATGGCACCGAAGTTGGCTCGCCAAGTGTTGTAGCCACCGGGGGTACCGCCATGGCTGTCGGGGTCTTTGCGCCACAAGACATAATCGGCGGAATCGACTTTGTTATCCATGTTGTAGTCGCCAGGCAAGCCAACGACATCGGGTGCGTTCTGCGAGAGGTAGAGAATTTCGGCCTCCGTGAGCGCGGCAGAATAAATGCGAAACTCGTCGTAGATACCGTAGCCGAGATTGTTGCCGTTTGTGGGCCCGGTGCCGCCCGCTATGAAGACCGTCGAACCAGGGTCTCCCCACGTAACAACACGCTCGTCCAACCATTCGCCGTTAATGTAAAGACGCTCCGTCATTTGCGTGGGATCCAGTGGGTCCCGTGCCCATGTATAGGCGATATGTTGCGAAGCGGTGGGGTCGGGTGTGAGATAGATGCTCGAAGCCAGGAGTTGCGTGGGGCTATCGGCCCGTGTCGCAATCCGGCCATCGCCATAAATCCACGACTCCCAATCATTTTCGTGCGACGAGTTGCTCCAGAGCGTGACGTAGTTTGCAAGTGCCGACGTGGCCTTGAAACGCATGGCGATCGTACCCGAGTTCGTGAGGGTATAGTCTACCGAGAGGTAGTCACCACCTTCTGTAACCGAGGATGTGGAAGGCGGATTCTCATGGAGGTCCAAGCCTTGGCCAAACAGGGCATCGCCGGTGTAGAGCGTATCATTGCGACCAGGAACATCGTGGAGAACCGCGTTGTACACAGCGCCACCGGTGCCCGAGTTGTTGAGGTTTCCATCGAACTTGTAGTAAATAACAGGCTGAGCTGTGGGGAGAACGGGAGCCAGTGGCGGCAGGGGGGCGATGTCTGGATTCGCGGCCCCCACGGCATTTCCGACGCCGCCGTTGTAGAGGTATTGGGCTTCGGCACCTGCCAAGGCTCGGTTCCAAATGGCGAAATCAGAAATCTTGCCCTTAAAAAGATTCGTGGGCGCATTCGGCGAAGCGGCAGCCGGTGAGGAACCAATCCCACCGATCTGCCCCGTGCGAATCGTAGAACCTGCCAGGATGGCTGAAGCTGAACTTGCGTGCGTGGTGATATCCACAAGTTGACCGTTGAAGTAGATCATCGCGCGGCCTTTTACGCCGTCGAACACGCCCATGACGTGGATCCAGTCGGACGTATTGAGCAAGTTTTGGCGAACGCCAGGGTGTTGGGCAGAAAGGGTCGAAACGCCCGATGCATTTGTAGCCTTGAAACGAAGCTCTTTATTCGTCTTATCCAGGTACATCACGAAATTATCTTGTGCAGAATCGAGAATCCCGCCGTAATTTGCGACAAGATCGGAAGGGAGGGTATCCAACTTCACCCAAGCAGACATGGTGACGGCGGAGCCGCCGAAATCCATATCGCCGCCCGTCGTGAGCAGCACATCTTGACTCGAAGTGCCATCGAACTGCAGGCCGGCCCCGAATTTGCCGTCCACGCCCGTGAGCCACGTGGGGGAGTTTCGGAGGGTGCCGTTATCGGTCGTTGAACCAGCCGGGCCAATGTCGCCGAGCGTGGTACCGGATCCCTCGGAAAAGGGCCAGTAATTGATCAAACCGTCTTGAAGTTGCACCGCGCGCAAAACCGGAGTTGCCGCGAAGATAGCGAGCAGGGCAATCGTCACCGTGGGCACAATGGCTCGAACGAGCCGCGAAAACGTCGTGTTCATGTTCGAAGTTCCGTAGTAGTGCAGAAAAGTGATCCGTAATGAGGGTGCTCCAGCCAGAGCTTTCCGAAATCGACAACGGGGACGCAAATCTCTTGCTCTCGAGGAGCCATGCGCAAGACGCTGTTGAAGGGATTCCCGAAAGTTGTGGAAAGCATATCTCGTGAGAATGAAGATCCAATGAAATCAACTGTTGTGATACCACGTACTGCCCTACCGGTACCGATACCGCTATCAACTGCGTTTCCCGCGGCAAGCGGTAGCCGCGAAAGAGGTTGCGATTAGGAGTAAAGCCAAGACGCCGGGTTCCGGAATCTGTGAAAGATAAAGCACTTCGGCATCGGAGAGGGCGACTTCGTACACGCGGATCTCGTCATAAATGCCGCGACCAAGGTGGTTCGTATTCCCGCCACCGAAATAGGTGGTGGCACCTGGGGCTCGCCATGTTTCAACGAACTGCTCGCGTAGCACACCATCGATATAGAGCTTATTGAGGGTCGTGGTACCGCTTTTCACCCAGGTAAAAGCAACATGATGTGGGGCCGCCTCGGCATTCGCGCCTTGCAGAGGCAGGAAGTAGTCGAGGTTGGCATTGTTGGTGGCTTCGTTAGCCCGACTCGACAAGCGGCCAGTATTGTAGATCCAAGATTCCCAGGCATTCGCATTTGCCGAGTTAGCCCAAAGCGTGTTGTGATCGAACCAATCCATGTCTTGAAAGTTGAGTGCGATGGTGCCTTGGTCGGCCAACGTGTAACCGACCGAGAGATAGTCGCCGTTCGTGGCAGTCGAAGCAGTCGAGACAGGATTGCCGCGGAGATCGAGCCCCTGACCGACGGTCGAGGTGGCAAAGTGAGGGCCCGAGGCATCGGGGCCGTCGTTGAAAACGGCATCCAATGCCGCACCACCCGTGCCATAATTCTGAAGGTCGCCATCCAGACGGTAGTAGATTTTAGGACCTACCGACGGAAGAGCCGGAGTCAGCGGTGGAAGTGCGGCGATATCGGGGTTCGCCGCGCCCACGGCATTGCCGGTGCCGCTGTTGTAAAGATACTGAGCTTCAGCAGCACCCAGCGAGCGATTCCAAACAGCAACGTCGGAAATCGCACCGGGGAAGAAATTACTAGCTGTGTAAGGGGAAGCGGTCGTGGGTTGAGCGCCAATACTGCTTACTTGCCCCGTGCGGACCGTTTGGACGACCGTCGGCATCGAGCCGATATCGACGAGATTGCCATTCAAGTAGATACGCACGGCACCTTGCGAACCATCGTAAGAGCCCATCACATGGAACCAATCCGAGGTGTTGAGCATCGCTTCGGGAATACCCGGATGAGCGCCTGTGGAAACTCCTGCATTGTCGACAACTTTGAACCGCAACTCTTTGTTGCCCTTGTCCATATACATGACGTAGTTATCGGGCTGGGAATCTAGGACACCGCCGTAGGATCCGGTCATCGCCGAGGGAAGCTTATCCAACTTGACCCAAGCAGAAATGGTGACCGCGTTAGAATTGATATTCATGTCGGCGCTGTTGGGAATCAGGATATCTTGGCTCGTACCATTGAATTGGACGCCAGCGCCAAACATGCCGGATATCCACGCAGGAGCGTTGCGAAGCGATCCCGTATCGACGACGCTTCCGCTTGGTGCCGCATCATTGGCGGAAGCACCCCCTCCGTCGTTCAGAGGCCAGTAGCTAATTAGCCCACTATGGAGCGAAGCGGCCTGCAAGAGGTTTCCCGCGTTGAGCATGGCAAATGCCATCCCTAACGCTAGGGTACGGAAAGTCTGGCGATTCTTGAAAACGTTCATTAGCCGCTAGCCTCAGAGGATTCGATGAGCAGGAACACACGAAAAGCTGACTAGGGTGCAATCGGGTAGGAGGGAGCCTCGCGGCTCCCGTCCTCCCACACCACCGGACGTACTCATCGTATCCGGCGGTTTCTTTTACTGTTGTAACTCAAGGTATCTGTCGGTGAGGCCGATCAGACCTTG
>JADZFK010000223.1 GCA_020849945.1 Pirellulales bacterium
AACTTGAAGCGAGACGACATCATGGCGGTCGTCGTGGATGCCGACTTCAGCAAAGAGCAGCGCGAGCAATTGGCCCAGTTGTGTCTCGGTGTGCCGACCGCTCCGGCGGCAAACTTGGCGCTGACGTTCTTGCAATCCAATCCAAAGGCCATTCAGAATCTGGGCGATGCCATCTCTCCGCTGCTGCGTTACGTCTCGGAGGAACGATTGCATGAAGTGTACGATCTGGCGATTGACTTTCGAGCTGAGCGGATGCCTAAGCGGAAACGGAAGGATGGA
Organism: Pirellulales bacterium; assembly: GCA_020849945.1. GTDB lineage: Bacteria > Planctomycetota > Planctomycetia > Pirellulales > Lacipirellulaceae > JABDGM01. Next base: position 280 of record JADZFK010000223.1, read on the forward strand.
GACGAAGGCGGTCTGGAGCAGGCGATTTTGCTTGGCCTTCATCGCGCGGCGCAGGAGCGCGGCATCGAGTTGCCGCAAGAGATTCGGGCCTGGGCCCAAGAGTACGCGATTTCCAATCTGGCAGCCAGGCGTGGGAGCATTCGTGAACTGGGGATTGAGGTTGCCCGCGAAATAAAACTTCAAGCGGCACTTCCTCAACTCCTCGAAATCGCCGAGAACGACATCGGCTCCGACCTGCGGATCGGTGCCCTCATCGCCTGCGTTACGATCGATGGCCCTGGGTCGGTCGAGATGCTGAACCGAATGATGCATAAAGAGCAGGAGGAATTGGCGTTGCGGCAACGAGCCGCCCGGTCGTTGGGAACGGTCAACAACGATGCGGCGCGGGCCCACCTTGTTGGTTTCCTGGCCACCGCGCCCGAACGCTTGGCGGTTGAAGTGGCCGCCGCACTCGCCAAGAGCAAACCAGGAGGCGAAACGCTGCTGGCCACGATTGCCGCGGGCAAAGCCTCGCCACGATTGCTCCAAGAGCCGCCCGTCTCGGCACAGCTCGCCCAGCAGAACATCCCCGGCCTTGCCGAGCAAATCGAAAAACTAACGGCCGGGCTTCCCTCACGCGACGAGCAACTCCGCCAAGTTATTGAAGACCGCCTCGCCGCATTTGCCAAGCACAAGCCCGATCTTGCGCGCGGCAAGCAAGTATTCACCAAGAACTGCGGGGTGTGCCACAAACTTTCCGGCGAAGGCGCCAAGATCGGCCCCGAGCTGGACGGCATCGGAGTTCGCGGCCCTTCGCGCTTGATGGAGGATATTCTCGATCCCAATCGAAATGTTGATCAAGCGTTCCGCACCACGTTACTGACGACCGTCGAAGGCCAACCGATCAGCGGCCTGCTGCTGCGACAAGAAGGTAAGGTGCTGATCCTTGTTGATAGCCAAGGGAAGGAGCAACGCCTTTCCGAAGACGATATCGAGCCCGATTCGAAGCAGGTATCTCCACTTTCGCCGATGCCCGCCAATCATCGCGATACGATTCCCGAAGCGGAGTTCTACGACCTCTTGGGTTACCTGCTCGAACAGAAACCCAAGGAATAGCTTGGGTTGAATGCCACAAAGTACGCGAAAACAACAACCGCCGGCTTCCGCCGGCGGCTGCTTTACTCTTGCACTTAGAAACGTGTGGGCGCGACGATTGGTTTGTAATGACTGTTCGTCAGGCCGATCGTCCGATCACTCGGCCGCGGCCGCTTCGAGCTGGCGAGCCAGCCGTTTGCGGGCGACGTGCAGTCGACGCTTGATCGTGCCGATCGGCGCATCGAACGCGGCGCTCATTTCGATGAGCGATTCGCCGCGGACGTAGAACGCTTCGAGCGTATCGCGATCGAGCGAGCCGAGGCGCGCGAGTCCGCCACGAACTTGCTGGGCACGTTCGTGTTCCAAGGCGGCGTCGAGCGGCGTTGCCTCTTCGCAGCAGTTGGCATCGAGCGTCTGCGGTTCGGCGGCAAGCACGGGGGCTCGTCGCACCTGGCGGTTGATGGCCATCCGCACCGTGATCGAGCGCAACCAACCGGCAAACGCGGCCGGCACCTTAAGCTGCTCGATTTTCTGCATGGCCTTCACAAGCACCTCTTGGCAAAGCTCCTGGGCTTCGCTGTGATTGCCGAGTCGGCGCACGGCGACCGCGTAGATCATCGGCTCGAACTGCGTGGCCAATTCGCCAAACGCTTCACGGTCTCCAGCCTGGGCGGCCAGCACCAGGTACTCGAGCGAAGTGCTGTTCTCGGTATCTGCTTCGTACAAGGCGGCGGACATGATATTCTCGGCTTTCGATGGGACTCGCCGAAAAGTTCTCGGCGATCGGGGGGAGCAAGGCAAAATGAGGAAAGCAAAGCAGCGGCAAACGACTTCGGCGGTCTCGAGCGTGCCGAAAAAGGGCAACGCAACGGCGACCAGGAAGCTGGCTCAGTCGGCGGCGGAACTTGTTTGCTGGTTTTCTAGAGTCGCTTGGGCGACCAGGAACCTCAGCAGACGCCGACTGTGCCGGGGTCTACTACGACACCCGACATCGTCGCCGCGGCGACGTCGCCACGCTGGCGACGCGTGGCCGTAGAGCACGGACACGTCGCCAAAGCGAGCGGGCGCTGGCCCAAAATGGCCAATAGCCCGGCAGGCGCAAACCCTGCGCTGCGCCAACTGCCGCGCAGTGAAAGACGGCGCGCATAACCTGATATACGAGCGCGCAACGTCTCACGATGCATTGCTTCGACGGCATTCTTGATGCCTTGGCCGTGCTTCGAGTTGCCAAGAATCATGCTGTAGAAGTTATGGAATAGCATCGTTGCCTCGCTGCGCTGACGCGCCGAAAAAGAAAGTAACGTAATGCAGAACTACCTTCAGGAACGTGTGAACGGGCGCAAGGTCCCGCAGACCTCGCCCTTCTCAAGCTTCTCACGGGGGCCGCGGAAAGTCAAGCAAACTGCCCTGCTAGCTTGCCAGACCCGTTTGCCCGATCAAATCGTGTCTTTAAGGTTTGGCAGGCATCCGCTCCAATAACCACGGAAGACGCCCCACAGACAATCCCTTCGGCCAGTGGGTTCGCCCAGTTCGGCAAAAAACGCGAAAATCTTCGCCAGGAGGGCTAGAAGGTGGCAAGGCAAGAGCCGGCAAATTGACAGAATAGCAGCGGGCAACGCAAAAAAAGCTGCCCAGTTTCGCTGGCGAATTGCGGAAAGCTAAATGATCGTGCGCGATTTATGGATGGGTTGCGTTTCGGCACGTTTGCGTCAAACCGGCTTTCATGTTGCAAATGGAACAAGCCCCCCTGCAACCAACTCCTACGACGCATCCCCTCCACCGGTTCTAGAGAAAAGACTTTCAGTTCTCCTGTCGCCAGGCCCCCGGTCATTGACCGGGGGCTAAATGGGGCGATGGTTCATCGGGGTCGGAGGCCCCTCCTGCAAATCAACCTGCCAATCTAGCTGGGACATCTTAGCAGGTTACGGTACAAGATTCCACTAAAATTCTTGGCCACTTGAAGGGTCGAGCGTCGAGGGTCGAGGGCCAGAAGGGAGGTTGTGTGTGGGTTGAGTGTTTAGCCGCGACGCGGAGCGGAGCGCGGGGCGGGCGCGAGGGTTGTGGCACGGACTTTAGTCCGTGAGGTCGTTCGCCCGGGGCAGGCGGCACGGACTGAAGTCCGTGCCGCGAGTTGGGGCCGTTGGGGTCGGTGCAGGGCCGATCAGTTATTCAACTTGGACCATGAACCGGCATTTTCGGGTCAACGCGATAACAGTGCGAATGTCGAGGTTTCCGACGTGCCATCGGTAAGTGACGGCCTTGATTTTGCGTGCCAAAGCGAAAACTGATTGGCCCTGGGGGTCGGTGGCGGGCCAAAGAGTTACCCAGGCGCTCGGGGTATATTGAGGCATGGCGGCCGGGGTGGCTGGGGGGACACGATTTCGCGCCGGGTGCGAAAAATCCGCTTGACATGCCCCCCCCATCGGTTGATTTGTTTTACACCACCTCTATTTTTAGGAGGCAAGTCTTATGAAGCGGAACATGTGGTTGGGCGTTTTCTTGCTCGGCACGAGCACGTTGGGGAAATCAAAGGGGACGCGGCTCTTTCTTGACATGCGGTAGGAGTCTGGGGTAGTGTTGGGGGATGCCGCGAGTTGCTCGTAACGCGCCGAAAGGGCTGATTTACCACGCGCTCAATCGTGCGGTGGCGCGGTTGCCGTTGTTCGAGAAGGTGGCCGACTACGAGGCCTTCGAGCGGGTTGTCGGCGAGGCCCACGCGAAGTTTCCGCTCGAAGTGTTGGCCTACTGCGTGATGCCCAATCATTGGCACTTCGTGCTTCGCCCGCTGAAGGAGGGGCAGCTCACGGCGTTCTTGCGGTGGGTGGCCCACACCCACACCATGCGTTGGCACGCCCACCATCACACCTCGGGGACTGGCCACCTGTACCAGGGCCGTTTTAAGGCCTTTCCCGTGGAAGATGACGATCACTTCTACACGGTGGTTCGCTACGTCGAGCGGAATGCGTTGCGGGCCGGCCTGGTGGCCCAAGCCCAGGAATGGCGCTGGTCGAGCTTGTGGCGACGCCATCGCGGCGATGCCGAGGCCCGCGCCCTGTTGGCCCCCTGGCCCCTGCCGCGGCCACGTGCTTGGGTGGATTACATCAACGCGCCGCAGACCGAAGCCGAGCTCGAATCGCTAAGGCAAGCCGTGCGACGCAACAGCCCATTCGGCAACCCCAATTGGCAACAATCGATCGCCAAACGACTCGGCCTGCAATCCACCCTCCGCCCTCGCGGCCGACCCCGCAAAAACACCA
>JADZFK010000224.1 GCA_020849945.1 Pirellulales bacterium
AAATTCCCCGCAACGCGGGAATTCTCCACAAAACACCTCCGTGAAAGAAGAAAAGAGCATACTCCGTTCTCCTCCTTACGCCTAAACTCCCACCACGGTTCGATTTAAGAAAACTGATCGGCCCTGGCAAAGCACTCGCCCAAATTGAAAAAGGGATCGGCCCTGACAAAAATGGCGGGGAGTTTTGCAACAAAGCCCAATCTGATACGATGGATCGTGGACAGTGCGACCGTAGTGGGTCCGTTTAGGGTGGACATTTCGCTCGGCGAGTTGAAAACCGCCTGCATGGCAGGTGTTCCGCCCTTATTCTTCGAATGGCCCCGCAGTTTGCGGGACCAATGACCCTCGGCATGGCGTAGCGTCGCCGCATCTCACGGGATGGCGGCTCGTTGTCGGCGCACTCCTCCCCTATGTTTCCGGGGTTTCGAGAACTTGTTTTCTCTCGGAAGCCACCTACAATGCTATCCCTCACATACGTTTCCGCTTTTTCGAGGTATTGAATGCGTTACGGCAAGTATTGGGTAAGTTTCGTTCTTGTAATCATCGCGTCGTTTGCCGTACTTGGCTATTACGGCGCGGAAATCTATCGAGAAGCGCCCCCGGTGCCTTCCGATGTCGTCACGAGCACGGGTGAAGTTGTCATCAAAGGGCAGGATATTAAGGACGGCCAAAATGTGTGGCAGTCGATCGGCGGGCAGGAACTTGGAAGCATTTGGGGGCATGGCGCTTACGTGGCGCCCGATTGGTCTGCCGATTGGTTGCACCGCGAATGCCTGTGGCTACTCGACAAGTGGTCGCAGCAAGAAGGTGGTCGACGTTACTCGGAGCTTGAAGACGAATCGATTCGCGCGCGGTTGGCTGCTCGGCTAAAGAAGGAACTTCGCACAAACACTTACGACGCCGATAGCAACAAGATAGTCATTTCCGCCGATCGTGCGGCCGCATTCGAGGCGTTGAGCCGATACTATGCGTCCATCTTTGGCGATGCCACGGAGTTTCCGGCCGACATGAAGCCTTTGGGCGATGGCGCGATGTCGCCGCCCGAGCTTCGCAATGCTTATGCGATTCCTTCCATGACGATTCGCGATGCCGATCGCCAGCGACAGCTCAATGCGTTTTTCTTCTGGACCGCCTGGGCTTGCTGCACCGAACGGCCCCAGCCGATTTCGGCCAAGAATGCGACGCTGCCGCCGGAAATACGAGAATCGCATCCAACCTACACGAATAACTGGCCCGCCGAACAACTGATTGGCAACGCACCGAGCGGCTCAATTGTCGTGTGGTCGGTGGTGAGTTTTGTGCTCTTGCTCGCCGGGATCGGAACGCTCGCCTGGCACTACGCGGTTGCAAAGCAAGGCGAAAATGGTGAGCCGCACCTCGCCGACCGCGATCCGTTGTTGGCCCTTTCCCCCACACCTTCGATGCAGGCAACGCTGAAGTATTTTTGGGTTGTGGCCGCTCTCATCGTGGTGCAAGTCGGCCTGGGGGCCGTTACCGCTCATTACGGCGTGGAAGGTGAGGGATTCTACGGTGTTCCGCTCGCGAAATGGCTTCCCTACTCGGTCACACGTACTTGGCACACGCAACTGGCCATCTTTTGGATTGCTACCGCCTGGCTCGCAACCGGGTTGTTCATCGCACCGGCCGTTTCCAATTATGAACCACGCGGGCAGAAAGCCGGGGTCAACTTCCTCTTCATTTGCTTACTGATCATCGTCGTTGGTTCGTTGTTTGGTACGTGGTTTGGTACCCGACAGCAGATGGGGCTTACCGCAAACTTCTGGTTCGGGCACCAAGGCTATGAGTACGTCGACTTGGGAAGGTTCTGGCAGTGGTTCTTGCTGATCGGGTTGTTCCTTTGGCTCTGGCTGATGTGCCGGTCGTTGTGGCCGGCGTTTCGTCAACCGGGCAACCACAAACACCTCTTGGCCCTGTTCGTCATCGCCTCCACGGCGATTGCCGTCTTTTATGCGGCGGGCATCATGTGGAATCGCCAAACGAATTTGGCCATCGCCGAGTACTGGCGGTGGTGGGTCGTTCATCTTTGGGTCGAAGGATTCTTCGAAGTGTTCGCAACGGTCGTCATCGCTTTTCTGTTTACTCGCATGGGCCTCTTGCGAACCAGTGTTGCAACAGCGGCCGTGCTGTTCTCTTCCACGATATTTCTCTTTGGAGGAATCATTGGCACGTTCCACCACTTGTATTTTTCTGGCACCCCCACACCGATTCTTGCGTTGGGCGCTACGTTTAGCGCGCTCGAAGTCGTGCCCCTCATCCTCATCGGGTTTGAAGCCTATGAGAATCTCACCCTGACGCGTGCGCGACCTTGGGTTATCGCTTACAAGTGGCCCATCTATTTCTTTGTCGCGGTTGCTTTCTGGAATCTCGTCGGCGCGGGGTTGTTCGGCTTCTTCATCAACCCGCCGATCGCCCTCTATTACATGCAGGGCTTGAATACAACCCCCGTTCACGGCCACACCGCGCTATTTGGCGTCTACGGCATGCTGGGCATTGGGCTCATGCTGTTCTGCCTCAAAGGGCTGGCCACCCACAACAAATGGCGCACCGGGGTTTTGGCCTTCTCGTTCTGGTCGATCAATCTCGGCCTGGCACTCATGGTGCTCCTCTCGCTCTTGCCCGTGGGTTTGATGCAAACCTGGGCGAGCGTCGAGCATGGCTTGTGGTATGCCCGCAGTGCCGAGTTTCTTCAGACCCCAACCTTAGACACGCTTCGTTGGCTTCGCGTGGTCGGCGATACGATCTTCGCGTTAGGAACGCTCGGCCTGGGTTGGTTTGTCGTCGGCCTGAAGACTGGCTGGTCTCTCACAGGCTCGTCCGACGTCGTCGTGCAGGGCCAATAGCGAGCCGTCTTCGTACGGAATCGCTAGCAATATGAACCACAAAGAGGGCAGCAAGGTCGTTGGCCTCGCTGTTTCCTTCGTGGATTAACTTCACGCTTTATGGTGTGACTTCACGCCCTAGTATTAGACTTCATCTCAAAACCGATTCTGGTTTGGATAGCGGATCGAGCAAGACCAAGAATCCAGAGGTCCGCGAACCCTCCCCCAACCCCTCCCTAAAAGGGAGGGGAGTTATTGGGACAAAGCCTAGTTGTTATCCGAAGCGGAGGGCCGTGGGCGGAAGTGGGTAGAAGGGTTGGCACCGCTCTCGTGGAGAGCGCGGGCCGGGAAGTCGTGGGCCGATGCACCCGGGCCTAGCTTGACTGTGCGGTCTTGCGGCTTGTAGCCCATTTGCGAAAGGAACTCGGGTAGCGTAATGGTTTCCACACCCAAGGAAGCGGCCTCCTTGTACATGTCGTTCGCACCCTTTTGGAGTCCGACGCTGCTCGGCGAGTCTGGTGCCTCGCCAGAAACCAAATATCGCGTATTTGCGGAGATGGCACCTTGCACTTTGCCACCTTCGTCGAGGTACGCATCCACGATCCCGCCGTTGAGTTTTTCGATCAATTCGCGGGCCAGTTGCAAGTCGCTCTGGCCATCGCCATCAAAATCGATGAGGCCCGTGAGTGCGAACCGCAGTTTCTTGCCGCGATGCCAAATTTGACTGTAAATTTTATCACCAGTCAGAATGGGATTCGTGGGGTCATCCATCGTGATGCGGGCCTCGGCAAGGTGGTCGCCGAGGAGCCGTGTTACTTCGATGCTTCCTTTTTTCTTGCTCTTGGCGGCATCGTGCAAGTCGGAATCGAACACGCTAAACGTTACTTGGCGGCGTAGCGCGTCGCCGGTGCCCAGGTTGATCCACACCGTGCCGTTCTGGTTGACCCATGAAACTCGGCCGTCAGCAACTTCAAAACTTTCCGGTTCATCCTTTCGGTTCTCAATGAGGTTCTTATTCGCCTCTTCTAGCTTCGTGTTCTTCGCCGTCAGGTCTTTGATCGCGGTATCGAGCGACGCGATCTGTCCTTCGTACTTGCCGCGTTGGTCGGCCAGGTTCTTCTGCAAGTCGGCTTCCGATTTCTGCATGGCGGTCCGCATCTCGGCGAACTTCGCGGTCTCGGCGGCTTGGTCTTCGACCGCCTTCTTACGAGCCGCGTCGTGCTGGTCGATCGTCTTCTGGGCCGCTGTCTGCACGGCCAGCAGGTCGGCGTCACGCTGCTTCAGGTCATTCTTAAGCTTGGCTTCGCGCGCTGTCGTAGCCGTCAATTCTTTGTGGACGGCTTCCAGCACCTTGTGGTACGATCGGCTTCCTGCTTCAGCCACACCCGCCCCGCCAAGTGTTTCCAAGTCTTTCTCGGCGGCCTTCTTCACATCGGCCGTGTTGTCGTTCCGGCCGAAACCCATCACTTCGCGCAGGTCTTCCAGTTCCGTTTGCTGGGTTTGCGTTTGCGATTCCTTATCTTTGAGTTGCGTTTGCAGTGCCGTTGCGCGTTGATCGGCATCGCTGTAGCCACGCCAGCCCAGGTAAGCGACCACCGCCGTTACCAGGAACAGGAAAATAAAGATAATCAAGAAGATTTGGAGGGTCTGGTCTTGCCGCGCTGCCATGGCGTTCCTCTTCGTCTGCTGCCGTTGCTGCCGTTCTCGATGCTGCCGAACTCGAACCGACCCTGCCTGGGTCTGCCCCGTGTGATAAAACTACTCAACCCACACCAAGCCGAAACCTCATCGCCGATTCTCTTATGAACCACTTAGGCACGGAGGAATCTGCTTCTTTGCTTTCTCCGTGTCTCGGTGTCTCCGTGGTGAGAATCTGGCAGGGTACGATTGGCGGGGTCGATAAGTGGGCGTTTCGCCCTAAGTCCAATTTAGTTAGGGGATTACCGCAGGTCAACGAAACCGATACGATACCAAGACCAGCCGAAAGGCCACGTTTCCGGAACCCGGCCGAGACGGCCGGGCTACATACAAACCCGGCGGCCCGGTTAGATAGCCCGGCCGTCTTGGCCGGGCCGCTGGCCCCGTCACTTCCTCCAACTTTCCACCTCCAATTCAAGCCGATTTCGCACGGAATTGGCCTCTCCGCCGATGGCCTCTCGTTCCCGACAACGTTCCCTACCAGGGCTGGAGGAAGAGGCGGTTCCGGCACCTCAACCGTGGGCCGCCACCACGCCCAAGCAGGTATCGAGTTCGCTCGGAAGCGCTTCGATCGATATTGCCGGTTGGAACGTTTATGTCGTCGATGCCCACTCGCTCATCTTCCAAGTCTTCCACGCGCTACCGGAAATGAGCAGCCCGCGCGGCGAGCAAGTGGGGGCCGTCTTCGGATTCACCCGCGACATGCTCTACCTCATCGAAGAGAAGAAGCCGAACGCACTGCTGTGTGCATTCGACCTTCCCGGCCCAACCTTCCGCGATGAACTTTACGAAGCCTACAAAGCCGAACGCACGGAAGTGCCGGCCGACCTCATCAGCCAGATTCCGAAGATCGAGCAAGTGCTGGCGGCATTCTCGATCCCCGTTCTTTCGTGCGAAGGGTACGAGGCCGACGACGTGCTGGCCACCGTGGCCCGGCTGTGCGACGAGCGGGGCGCGAACTGTTTCCTCGTTTCCGGCGATAAGGACTGCCGGCAGCTCATCACCGATCGCGTGGCCATCTACAACATCCGCAAGAATCAGGTCTTCGATGCCGCGGCGCTGCGCGATGACTGGGGCATCGCGCCCGATCAGGTTGTCGATTTCCAAGCACTCGTGGGCGATAAGGTCGATAACGTGCCGGGCGTCCCGGGCATCGGCCCCAAAACGGCACAGCAACTCCTCGAATCCTACGGCACGCTCGATAACCTGCTCGACCACGCCGCCGAAGTGCCCGGCGCCAAGGGCAAGAAGCTCGCCGAAAGCCGAGAGATTGCACTCCTCTCGCGCCAACTGGCGCGATTGGAGAACAACGTACCGATCGAACCCGACTGGGACGCCTGCCGCGTCGGCGGTTTCAATGGCGAAGCCCTCTCCACGCTCTTTGCCGAGTTCGGCTTCCGCTCGATTGCCGAGCGAGCGGCCCGGCTCGCTTCCACCACGTCTGCTTCAGTGGCGACTCACTCGACACAAGCCTCCACGGCGGCCGATGCCAAGTACGAAATCATCGATACGCCGGCCAAACTTCAAGCGTTGGTGGCGGCGCTAAGCCGCGAACGGCTCATCAGTGTCGATACCGAAACCACAAACGTTTCGCCGCGGCGGGCCGAAATCGTCGGCTACTCCTTCGCCTACCAACCCCATGAAGCGTTCTACGTACCCGTGCGCGGCCCGGCGGGCGACACCGTTCTCGACCCCACCACCACGCTCGAAGCGTTGCGGCCCGTGCTCGAAAACCCCGCCATCCACAAAATTGGCCAGAACCTCAAGTACGACATGATCGTGCTCCGCAACGTCGACGTGCGGTTGGCCGGCGCGGCATTCGATACCATGGTCGCCAGCTACCTGATGGACGCCGGCGGCCGTACCCACAACCTCGATGACCTGGCCCAACGCTACCTCAATCACACCACGATCAAGATCGATTCGCTCATCGGCAAAGGCCGCGACCAAAAACGAATGGACGAAGTGCCCGTCGCCCAGGTGGGCATCTACGCCGCCGAGGATGCCGACATCCCCCTCCGCATGCTCTCGCTCCTCGGCAAGCAGCTCGAAGACAACTACCTCGCCAAACTCAACGATACGCTCGAAGTACCACTCATCGAAGTCCTGGCAGAACTCGAATACAACGGCATCCGCGTCGACGCCGAGCGGCTGGCGGAGCTAAGCGGCCGTTATGGCGAACGGTTGGCCGTGCTTGAACAAGAGATCGAAGAACTCGCCGGCCACCCGCTCAACATTGCTTCGCCCAAACAATTGGCCCAGGTGCTGTTCCACGAGCTGCGGTTGCCCGTAGTGAAGAAGACCAAGACCGGCCCCAGCACCGATGCCGACGTGCTCGAATCGCTGGCCGAGTTGCACCCGCTGCCTCGCAAGATTGTCGAGTATCGCCAGTACGCGAAGCTCAAAAGCACGTATGTGGATGCCTTGCCGGAGATGATCTACCCGGCGACGGGCCGCGTTCACACGTCGTTCAACCAGGTCGTGGCCGCCACGGGCCGGCTCAGCTCGAGCGACCCCAACCTCCAAAACATCCCCATTCGCACCGAGGAAGGCCGCGAAATCCGCTCCGCCTTCACCGCCGGCGAGCCTGGTTGGAAGCTGCTCGCCGCCGACTACTCGCAGATCGAACTCCGCATCCTCGCCCACTACTCGCAAGACCCCGGCATGTGCGCCGCCTTCGAATGCGACGAGGACATTCACACCCTCGTCGCCAGCCAAGTGTTTAGCGTTCCTCTCGACGAAGTAACCAGCGACCAGCGGCGAAAGGCCAAGGCCGTAAACTTCGGCGTCATCTACGGCCAAAGCTCCTTCGGCCTCGCCAAGGGGCTTGGCATTTCGCAAGACGAAGCGGCCCAATTCATCGATGGCTACTTCGCCACCTATCGCGGCATCGCCACGTTCATGGTCCACACGCTCGAAGAAGGGCGCAAGCTCGGTTACGTTTCCACAATCCTCGGCAGGCGCCGCGCAATCCAAGGCATCCGCCCCACCGAACAACTCTCGCTACTCACCGACCAACCAAGCCGCCGACCACTCGCGCTGCCCGAACGCACGGCCGTTAACACCGTCATCCAAGGCTCGGCCGCCGACCTCATCAAACTCGCCATGCTGGCCGTCCACCGCCGCCTCCAACGCGAACACTCCCCCGCCCGCATGCTGCTGCAAATCCACGACGAACTCATCTTCGAAGCCCCCGA
>JADZFK010000225.1 GCA_020849945.1 Pirellulales bacterium
AGGTTGGCCAACCGCATCACAACCGTTTCCAGTTGGCCCACACGCTCGCGTAGTGGTACGATGCGGTCGAACGGGCGAACCAAGCTGTACCATTTGAGCTTCGCAACCTGCTTGGCAGCCTGCCGGGCGGCGGCAGTAAGATCATCGCCCGAGAGCCGCTGGTTCCACAGGTGTTCGAAGAGCCGCTCGGCCATTTCGCGCTCGGCCGACGACCATTGTCGATCGGCCTCGCAAACTGCCACATAGATTTTCAGCACGAGCGCGCGGTGCAAGTCGTCCATGAGCTGGACGAAATCGTCGCCCGAATGCGTAATGAGATGGGGATACTGCTGCGAGCAGAGCTGGCCGCTCGAAACATACAACTCTTGGCACTCGTCGAGCGTTGTTTGCAGCAAGACTAGCGGATCGGTGTTATGATTGGGGGCGGTCATCGCGGCAGTTTCCACCGTGGGATAGACACCGCGAGCTTATCACAACCTGGCTGGCAATGGCTAGGAGTTGCCGCTACTAGAGCATTTTCCCTAAATGTGTAGCCACAGAGATCACAGAGAACACCGAGAAAAGATTCTCACTTCTTCAAACTCTCGGTGAACTCTGTGACCTCTGTGGCAATCTATCAAAGTGAATTGCTCTAACCGATGTACGACGCCCCCAAATAGACTCTGAGCCGGTCATTCGCCGCGATGTAATGTCTTTTCGTAAAAGGCGGCCACATCTTGGCGAAGTTTTTTCATCGATGGTTCGTGGACATACATCATGTGCCCGCCTTCGTAGTGGTGTTGCTCGATATTCTTGTGCAATTCATTCGGCAACCTCATGTGGTTGAGGCTATACGTGACCGAGGTCGGCGGCGTGGCCAAGTCGTAGTAGCCGCTGGCCACGAACAACTTGAGGTGCGGGTTGGCCGAGAGCGATTCGCGGAGCGTGTCGGTGGCATCGGGGAAGCGGGTCGTGTAACGACCATAGCTCCAAGGCCCTACCTTGTCGCTGATGATTTCGTAGACGCGTTCATCCTCGACTTTGAGATCGTTGTGCAGATAGTCATTGATGCCGGCCGTGAAGGGGCCGAAGAACGCGGCCGCGCTGGCGTCGTACTCAGGAGACTCGCCCGCGTCGTCGGCATCGATGCCCTGATAGCGGCTATCGAAGCGGCCGACCATTTTCCCGCGACCGCGCAGCAGTTCCTTGGCAAATCGCTGCATGCCGATCCGCAGATTAGCCCGTAGCACGTACTGCTTAGATAAGCCTGTGTATCGCGCCAGCTTCTCCGCTACCGCATTCTCCTCATCGCGGCTCATCGAGTGCCCCTTCATCAGGGCGAGCGTGTACTCGTTCAACGCAAAGTCGGTCGCCTGCTTGAAAACCTCCTCCAAAGAGAGCGATTGCAAATCGCCGGGCAACGCCTTGTGATACCAAGCCGTCGCCGCGTAGCTCGGTACGAATAAAACAAAGGGGAGATCGTTCCCGAAGGCAAAACCAAGTGTTTCGAAGTTCAAAGCCGGCGAGATCATCAGAATCCCATCGAGGCTCATGTTGTACCGATCGCGCAGGTGACCGCTAAGACCCGCCGAGCGGAAGCCGCCGTAACTTTCGCCGATCAAAAACTTGGGTCCTCGCCAACGGTCGTACTTGGTAACGTAGTCGTGAATGAACTGGCCAACGCTACGCAGGTCTTCCTCGTAGCCGTGGAACTGGTCGTCGTTTTCGCCTTTGGCGGGCCGGCTGAAGCCCGTGCTCACGGGGTCGATGAACACGAGATCGGTTATGTCCAGAATCGAGTGCGGATTGTCCTCCAACGAATAGGGGGCGGGCGATTGCGTGGCATCATCGGGCAACTTCACGCGACGCGGCCCCAGCATCCCCAAATGCAGCCACACGCTCGAAGACCCTGGCCCGCCGTTGAACGCGAACGTCACTGGGCGCTGGCTCAAGTCCTCCACACCCCGTTTTGTATACGCAACGAAAAAAACCTCGGCCTTTGGTTTACCTACGTCATCCTTCATGACGAGTTTGCCGGCGGTCGCGGTGTACTTGATCTCCTTGCCGCCGATTCTAGCCGTGTGATCGGTAACAAACAGCGTATCCTTGGTCTCGTCCTTCTTGGGGTCCTTCTCCTCGGCCTTCCGCTCGACTTCCGCGGCCAACCCCAACGGGGCGGGCAACGCGAAGAAAAAAGCGAGTACCGAGGGCACGACAAGGGATGGAATCAATCTGTTCAATCGCATGGTGATCATCCTGGTGAGAAGTGGCCTCCCCCCTTGGGGCCACCATGAAAAAAACGCTGGAATACATAGTTCTAAGGTAATTGAAGGCTCCCACGATTTCAAACCCGTAATAGTCCCAATTCACTTGCTCTACGTTGCCGCACGAAGGAGCCGATTTCGGCCTTCTGTCTCGATGCCCCCACGATGGTTACACTTGAGAAGTACCGATAACCACGTGGAATGCTCTTGACGGGACCAACGCGTCTAGCCGATGTTTGCTGTGATAAAGGTCGGTTCCCGAAGTTCTTAAGACTCGGTCTTGTTCGCAGGGTGTTACCACGAGGTTGCTTCGCCGTTTAGGGTATTTGTTCGTAGGTTGCTCGCATCGCGCGTAACATGGCACGGACTTTAGTCCGTGCCACAAGTATACGTTCACAGGCCGCGTTAGGAATTGGTTTATGTCGTTTCCCCTTATCATTACGCTGGTAGTTCTTGCTGGCCTGATTGCAGCACTTGCGATCGACAAGTGGCCTACCGAGTTGGTGATGCTCTCCGCGCTACTGGTGTTCGTGTGCGCACAGATCGTGCCGTTGAAAGATGCCCTAGCCGGCTTTTCGAATTCGGCCGTGCTGACAATCGGGGCGCTCTTCGTAGTGGGCTCGGGCTTGCAAGCCACGGGGGCGGTTGAGTTCTTGAGCCGCGTATTACTGGGTCGGCCGAAGAAGGGAACGCCCCTCATGCGGCTGGTGGCTCCGGTGGCGGGTTTGTCGTCGTTTATGAATAACACGCCGGTGGTGGCGTTCTTTCTGCCTGTCTTTGTTCACATTGCAAGAAAGATCCAGGTCTCACCTTCGAAGCTCTTGATTCCCCTTTCGTACGCGTCGATCCTGGGCGGAACATGCACGCTCATTGGCACGAGCACGAACTTTGTCGTCGATGGGGCGATCCGTGCCGAGAAAATGCCGGGCCTAGGCATGTGGGAACTCGCGCCCGTGGGCGTGCCGGTGACAATCGTGGGTTTGATCTACCTTGCGACGATCGGCCAACGGCTGCTGCCCAGCCGCACCGACCTGTTGGAGTATGCCGAGGCGCATCCGCGCGAATACACGTTGGAACTGATCGTGCGGCCCGAGTGCCCGCTCGTTGGCAAGACGGTGCGTCGCTCGGGGCTAAGAGATTTGCCGGGGTTGTACGTGTATGGCATCGAGCGCGGAGCGGAACGAATGTCGCCTGCTTCGCCGGAAGAGCGGATCAAGGTGGGCGATATCCTGTGTTTTTCGGGCATCGTCGGCACGATTGTCGATGCCCAGAAGATTCGCGGCTTGGAACCGGTGGATCATGCCGCAGCGGACGACGGCGATGAACTCGCTATGAGCGGGTTGGCCGAGCGGGCCGTGCCGCGGAGCGGTCTGCAATTGTGCGAGGTGGTCATCTCGCCCGCTTCACCACTGATTGGGCACAGTGTGAAGGAAGCGAACTTCCGCGGGCAGTATGGCGCGCCGATTATCGCAGTCCATCGAAGCGGCGAGAAACTCGAACAGAAGATTGGTCAAATCGTGCTGCAGCCTGGCGACACCCTGTTGGTCGATGCCCCCAATGACTTCGTGAAGCGTTGGCGCAACTCGCGTGATTTTATCCTTGTTTCGGGCCTGGAAGATTCGGCCCCGATCATCCACCACAAGGCCTGGATCTCGCTTTCATTGTTCTTGGCCGTGGTGGTGGGGATGACGGCATTCACCGAACAAGCCACCTTGGTGGCGATGATCGGTGCCACGCTCACCGTGCTCACCGGTTGCCTTGCCCCCCGCGATGCCCATCGGGCGGTCGAACTACCGGTGCTGCTGCTGATCGCGTCCGCCCTCGGGGTCAGCCAAGCACTCGACCGAAGCGGCGCGGCGGAGTGGATCGCGGGCACCCTGCTTTCGTGGGCACAACCCTACGGCAAGGTGGCCGTGCTGGCCGTGATCGTCGTGATGACGGGTTTGCTGACCGAACTGCTGAGTAACAATGCGTGCGCCGCACTGATGAGCGTACTCACGCTCGCCGCCGCGAAGCAAATGGGCATGGACCCCCGGCCGCTCCTAATCGCCGTGGCCGTCACCTCGAGCTACGGCTTTGCGACGCCCCTCGGGTACCAAACCAACTTGATGGTTCTTGGCCCTGGTGGTTATCGGTTTACCGACTACCTGAAAGTGGGCATGCCGCTCGACCTCATCAGTTGGACCATGACGATCCTCGTAATCTCACGGGCGTGGACTCTGTAAGTTCTTCCGCAAAGGCGTTCCCTACCACAGAGCAACCGCGGTATGACAAAGCACAACACCACTCCAAGTAGATCGCGGCGAGTGTTTACAACTCATTCAACAATTCAATAACTACCGAGGACACGAAGTTCCCAGAGATGAGAATCGTTACACAGAATTGCAGGAACGGCTGGCTTCGTATGCCGACTTGTTTTGCCGCTCATCGTGTTCAATCCCTTCTCCAATTGCGCCATGTCTTTGTGTCCTTCGTGCCCTTTGCAGTTCTGTGCATTCCTTGATGCAATTGCCGATGAGTGTCTTGTAGAACTGTAATCGCACTTGAAATCGGGGCGCATCGAAACGGGTTTGTTAATCAACTTCGGAACCGAAACATTTTAGATACAGGAGTACCTGATGAGGGTACAGGACCCCTAATCACTTTTTGTGATATTTGTGTCTTTCGTGGCTGCTCTCAGCTCGGAGGTTCTATGCGGCATCTGCATTGGTCTTTGCTTTGTATGATTTTCGTGGCTAGCTGGATGGCGTTTGGGGTGTCTCCGGAGGCAAGTTTCGGCGATACTGCCACTGCGGAGCATTTCATGATTGCCACGGTCCACCCCCTAGCCACCGACGCCGGCGTTGAAGTGCTACGCGCCGGCGGCAATGCCGTGGATGCGGCCGTTACCGCGGCGCTTACGCTCGGGGTCGTCGATGGCGAAAACTCGGGCATCGGCGGCGGGTGCCTGATCCTCATCCGCTCGGCCGACGGCACCTTCACCGCGATCGATGGCCGCGAAACGGCCCCCGCCGCCGCCCATCGCGATATGTTCGTGCGCGACGGAAAGCCCCAGCCCACGGCCAGCCAAACTGGCCCGCTCGCCTCGGGCGTACCGGGGGCCGTGGCCGCTTACAAACTCGCGCTCGATCGCTGCGGCACCATCTCGCTCGCTCGAGCGCTCGACCCCGGCGCGAAGGCGGCCGCCGAGGGGTTCGTCATCAGCGAGTCGTACGCCAAGGCCGTGGCGGGCGAGCGGCATCACCTGCACGACTTCCCCGGCTCGCGGGCCGTGTTCTTTCGTGGCGACGACAAACCGATCGCGGCCGGCGAACGGCTTGTACAAACCGACCTGGCGAACACGTATCGGCAGATCGGCTCGCACGGCATCGAATGGTTCTATCGCGGCGAGTTTGCCCGCACGGTTAGCGCGTGGATGAAAGAGCACGGAGGCATCCTCACCACGGCCGACTTCGCCGCCTATGACGCCAAACTGCGCGAGCCGATTCGATCGACCTATCGCGGCTACGAGGTCGTGGGCTTCCCTCCGCCAAGCTCCGGCGGAGTGCATGTCGCCCAGGTGCTCAACATCCTGGAGAACTTCGATCTGCGCGAGATCGCCGAACGTGATCCGCTGGAAGCAACTCACCTTACGGCCGAAGCTTTCAAGCTGGCGTTTGCCGATCGCGCCCACTGGCTGGGCGATAGTGATTTCGTGAGCGTGCCACGAGGCCTTACCGACAAGCAATACGCCAAGCAATTGGCGGGCAAGATCGATGGCCGCTGGGTCGTGGATGTCGCGGCACACGGCGAACCACCGAACTTTGCCCAAGATGTTTTTGGCCGGCACACCACGCACATCGCGGCCGCCGACGGGGCCGGCAACTGGGTGGGCATCACGGCCACGGTGAACACCACGTTCGGCTCCAAGGTCATCGTGCCGGGCACGGGCGTGATCCTCAACAATGAGATGGACGACTTTTCGATATTCCCAGGCATGCCAAACGCGTTCGGGCTTGTGGGGGCCGAAAACAATAGCGTGGCGGCGGGCAAACGGCCGCTCTCCAGCATGAGCCCCACGATCGTCCTCGATTCGCACGGAAAGCCCGTGCTGACCGTTGGCGCGGCAGGGGGTCCCAAAATAATAACCCAAGTTCTCCACGTCATCCTCCGCACCATCGATTACGGGCAATCGCTCGATTTGGCCGTCGCCGGAAGCCGCTTCCATCATCAGTGGCGCCCCAACTGCGTGTCGTATGAAAAAGGCCTCGCCGAACCAATCGTCGACGGGCTTCGTACACTAGGGCATAACGTCGAGGTCGTTTCCAGTGCCGGCCGCACTCAGGCCATCGCACTCAGGCCCGATGGCAAACTAATCGGCGTCGCCGACCCCCGCGTAAGTGGCAAAGCCGCGGGCGAGTAAGTGTGCTAAAGTTGAGGGGTAAGGGGCGAAGGGCGAGGAAGAAGAGGAATACGCAATGACGAATTGTACATTGCGGATTGTGGATTGAGACGGGCGGCGGGGGATGGTGGTAGATGCGGCGTGGCCGCCGCCGCTAAACCTTCCACCTTCCACCTTACTCCCTCCCCCATCCGCCCTCTCCTTCTTCCCAACGACTAACGACTAACGACTAACGACTAACGACTAACGACTGCATGCCCGATCGTTTACCAACCCGAGTCCGCCCATTCTGCCGCCGGTGGCTCTTGAGCTTGCTACTAGTTGCTTGTGCGGCGCTGCGCTTGCACGCGGCCGACGTTACGGCAAAACCGTCGGCATCTTCGTTGCGCGTGGAAACGGTTGGCACCCAGCCCCACGGTGGGTTTTCGGGCAAGATCGTTTACGCACACGGCGGACACGGCATCACGGCCGATAACAAAAAAGATGGCCGGTGGAGCTTTCAACGTGGCGAAGGCCACGAGATGATCGAAGACTTGGGCAACTTCGATCAAATGACTCTGCTGGTCGATTACCTCTTTCGCGCGGGTGCCACGGTCGTGCCGCTGCGGCCGGTCGGGCATCAAATCTGCGAAGTGGTCATGGATAACGATGACCCCGGTGTAACTTTCGAAGGCGCGTGGACCGACGGCAAAGGCCCGATCTATTTCGGCCAGCTTGGCGAGGTACCGTACAGGCAGGCACGCAGTTCGAGAACGGAAACGGCCCACGCCCGCTATCGGCCGCACATTCCCGCGACCGGGTTCTACCCCGTTTACGCCTGGACCAGCTCAGGAAAAGATCGGGCGATCGACCAACTCTATCGCATTCATTACTCGGGCGGTGCCTCTGAGGTAAATGTGAATCATCGCGGGGTGGGAAATGGGCTGGTGTATTTGGGCACCTATTACTTCGTACGCGGCAACGAAGGGTTCGTCGAAATCAGCAATCGCTCGCAAAGTGCCGAAGGCATCGTGGTGGCCGATATGATCCGCTTCGGTAACGGCCTTGGCGATATCGATCGCGGAGGCGGCGTTTCGGGCCTGCCACGCGAGGATGAAGCGGGGCTTTACTGGGTGAAGTGGCACACCGATCGAGCGCAAGGTATCGCCGAATCGGATTATCGCGAAACCGATGTCGATCGACAGGCCACCATCTCGCTTTCACCCCGTTATGCCGCGTTCATGAATGCCGAAGGCGAAGGCCGCTTGAAGGACCGCGTGTTCGTTAGCTTCCACTCGAACGCCAGCGGCGGCAAGGCCCGCGGTGTGCTCGGCCTGTTCAACGGCAACAACGACCGCAATACGGCCACGCCCAACCAGTTGCTCTTGGCCAAGTCGCTGGCGCAAGAAGTGAACGATGACCTCGTGGAGCAAGACGGCCAGTTCGAGCATCGCTGGCACAACCGCAAGAAGGATACGACGCTCGATCGCGACGACATCGAATTCGGTGAGATCAACAATCGCTACATCCACGACGAGTTCGACGCCACGATCGTGGAAGTCGCATTTCACGATAACAAGCTCGATGCCCAACTCATGCGCGATGCCCGCGTACGCGATGCCATTGCCCGGGCAACTTACCAGGGTCTGCTCAATTACTTCCGAGCCGTCGATAACAACGAAACACCAGCCACGCGGCTGCCCTCAGCCGTAACAGGATTGCACGCAAGCACGACGGCGCCCGGCAGTATTACGATCTCGTGGACTCCACCCGAAAGCAATTCCTACCTGGGCGATACCGCCACGGGGTACCGCGTGTTCGTTTCCACGAACGGCTACGGCTTTGATGGCGGCTTGTTTGTAGCCGGCGGCAATACCACTTCCGCCACGTTGGCAACGCTCGATCCGCAAACGATCTACTACTTCAAAGTCGCAGCGGTCAACGCCGGTGGTCAATCGACCGGTTCCGAAGTCGTGGCCGCCCTGCCCTCCGGTGGTTCCTCGCCCGTGCTCATCGTCAACGGCTTCGATCGGCTCGATCGCGGCCTCGCCTTCAAACAGCGTTATGGCAAACGCGGCAACACCGTCGACCGCGTGCGCCCGCGATCCTGCAACTCGCTCGATTACGTCGTGCAGGCGGCAACCGCCATCGCCGCGGCTGCACCGGAAGTACCGCTCGAAAGCGCCAGCAACGAAGCGGTGCTGCAAGAGAACTTCGACTTGACCAAGTATCGCGCCATCGTGTGGATGCTCGGCAACGAATCGGCAGCCGATCACACGTTCGATGCCGCGGAGCAGGCGAAAATCAAAAAGTATATTGACAATGGCGGCAACCTGTTCGTTTCGGGCGCCGAACTGGGCTGGGACCTGGATCACGAGAACGGCGGCCGCAAGTTTCTGCAAGAAACGCTTCGCGCCAAATTCGCGGCCGACGACGCCGATACGCATGAAGCCATCGGCATCGAGGGAAGCATCTTTGCCAACGTGCCGAAATTCGCATTCGACGATGGGACTCTCTTCTACGATACGAGCCATCCCGATGTCTTCGCGCCTTCTCCGGGTGGCATGGCCGCGCTGAATTACGCCAACTCGGCCGGCGCGGCCGCCGTGCAAGTCGCTGGTACCGATGGCCACGGCAGCGTGGTGATTCTCGGTTTTCCGTTCGAGACTATCACCGATGCGAACCTCCGCGCCGATCTTATGAAGCGTGTGCTCGCATTCTTTTCAGCCAAGTAGCGTGGCTTTCTCGCTTGCGCCTTAGCCCGGATGCATCACTTCTTAGCCACGATGTTTCGTATCGCCAGTCGCCTACACCGCCATTCGGGGGTGCGCGGTAGCGCGAAATCATTGCCCGTTTTTTCATTCTTTGACTACAATCAAAGTGGGCAATTCATCCTTGCCCCTGATGGTAATTTTCGTTCGTAGGCGGCACGAACCACGCGCACAACGTGGCACGGACTTCAGTCCGTGAAAAGGTTCGGATTAATTGATGCCCGCGCCGCCAACAAACCCTTACCGGTCGTTTAACCGGAACCAACGGCGACGGAATTCAAGGTTTTCCTCGCCGCTGGCTCCGCCCCAAAACGACTGACGGTGTTGTGATGCTAACCGTACCACGTGTTGCGGTTGCGTTCGCGTTAGGCGGAACATGAGATGAGCATGTGGTTGGCACAAGTAAAGCGTGCGCTCGTTCAGGGTGCGCTACGAATCCGCGGCAAGCAGCAGCGTGCTGCCTCTCGCCGCTCACTTCGCTTCGAACCGCTGGAGCCACGCATTGCGTTGGCAGCCGCGGGATTGGTGGCAGTTGGTTCGCAGCCCACGGGCGGCTTGAGCGGCAAGATCGCGTACATTCATGCCGGCCACGGTTACACGGCCGATAACCTCGGCGACGGCGATTGGAGCTTTCAACGCTCCGAAGCGGTGATCGGCGGCACTCCCTCCGAGATGATCGAGGACTTGGGCAACGTCGACCAGATGACCTACCTGGCCGATTACCTCTTCCGCGCCGGCGCCACGGTTGTGCCGTTGCGGCCCATTGGGCATCAAACCAACGAGGTCGTCCTCGATAACGATGACCCCGGCGTCACGTTCTCGGGAAGCTGGACGAACAGCTCGGCCAGCACATTCTTCGGCAGCGCGGGCGACGTGCCTTACAAGTACGCGAGCACTTCCGTCACCGAAACCGCCTACGCCCGCTATCGACCGAACTTTTCGGAAGCGGGGTTCTACCCCGTTTACGCTTGGACTCGTGCCGGCAGCGATCGCGCGACCGATCAACTCTACCGAGTAAACCATGCGGGCGGCATCACCGAAGTGAACGTTAACCACCGCATGGTAGGCAATGGCCTCGTGTACTTGGGCTCCTACTACTTCGAAGCCGGTACCAACGGGTACGTCGATATCAGCAATCGCTCGAATAGTGCCGGCAGTGTCGTCATCGCCGATATGATCCGCTTTGGTAACGGCATGGGCGATATCGATCGCGGCGGCGGTGTTTCCACCTTGCCACGCGAAGATGAAGCCGGCCTGTATTGGGTCCAATGGCATGTCGATCACTCGCAGGGAATCCCGTCGAGCGAGTACCGCGGCACGACCGATGACCGCGATGCCACCGTTTCGCTTTCGCCCCGATATGCCGAGTATATGAACCGCGAGGCCACCGGCTCGCTGAGCGATCGCGTGTTCGTTAGCTACCATTCGAACGCCTCGGGCGGGCGCGGCGTTGTGGGGTTGTACAACGGCAACAACAACCCCGCGACTGCCACGCCCAACCAGTTCGTGTTGGCGAAGGCACTCGGCCAAGAAGTGAACGACGACTTGGTCGAGCAAAACGGCCAGTTCGAGCACGACTGGTATGACCGAGGCACGAGCGTTACGCTCGATCGCTCCGATATCGAATTCGGAGAAATCAACAATTCTTACATCAACGACGAGTTCGATGCCACGATCGTTGAAGTGGCTTTCCACGATGATTTGCTCGACGCACAGCTCATGCGCGACCCCAAGGTGCGCGATGCCGTGGCTCGGGCAACCTATCAAGGCCTGATCAGCTACTTCCGCGCCGTGGATGGCAACGTTACGCCGGCCACCGCCCTGCCCACCGCCGTGAGCAGTGTGCAGGGTAAATCGAACTTGGCGGGCAGCGTAACTTTATCGTGGATCCCCCCCACTTCGAATGCGTACTTAGGCGATGCCGCCACGGGATACCGTATTTATGCTTCAGAGAACGGTTACGCCTTCGATGGCGGAACCTACGTCGCGGGCGGTGCCACAACAACCACCACACTTTCCGGTTACGATCCGAACGCGATTTATTACTTCAAGATCGTGGCCGTGAACGCCGGGGGCGAATCGCCAGGCTCCGAGGTGCTCGCCATCAAACCAAGCGGCGGTGCGAAGCAGGTGCTTATCGTCAACGGGTTCGATCGGCTCGATCGTTCACTCAACGAGCGGCAAACGTTGCCTTCGCCAGATAACACCATCGATCGCGTGCGACTCCGCGGCAGCAACACACACGATTACACCGTCCAAGTCGCCGCCGCGATTCAGGCGGCTTCCCCTAACCTGCATGTGGCTACCACCAGCAACGAGGCCGTCATCAGTGGCGCGGTCAACCTTGCCGATTACAGCAGCGTCATTTGGATTCTGGGCGAAGAGTCGTCGGCCGACGACACGTTCAACGCCACCGAACAAACCAAGGTCTCGCAGTACGTTACCGCCGGCGGCAACCTGTTCGTCACGGGTGCCGAGATCGCCTGGGACCTCGATTACCTCAACAACGGCCGCTCGTTCTACGAGAACACGCTGAAGGGCAACTACGTTTCCGACGATGCCAACACCTACGCCGTGAACGGTTCGGCCGGCACAATCTTCGCGGGCCTCAGCTTCTCGTTCGACAACGGCACGCTGTTTTACGACGCCGAGTACGCCGATGTCATCAACCCCCAAAGCGGCGCGCAAACCGTGCTCACCTACGCAGGCGGCGCCGGCGGTGCCGGCATCCTCGCGCCCGGCACGGGTGGCCGCGGCCATGTGGTGCTGTTCGGCTTCCCCTTCGAAACCATCACGACCTCGGAGAACCGAACTGCCGTGATGGATCGCGTCCTCGACTACTTCTACCCCAATGCCGATTTCAACGCGAGCGGCCTCGTCGATAGCGCCGACTACGCTATGTGGCGAAAATACAACGGCACCACCGTGCCACGCATGACGAAGGGCGACGCCAACGGCGACGGGCTCGTCAACTCGACCGACTACAACATCTGGCGCTCCCAGTTCGGCACAGCCCCCATCGCCGCCGCGGGGGCCTCGGAAGGAAGCGAACTCGCATTCGGCCAGGCTCTCGCTTCGTCCTCCGGCGAAGACGTGCTCGCCACGCCGGCCATCGAATCCGCGGCAACCCCATCCGCCGAACCGGCCTTTCAACTCGAAGTGCTCGATGAAGATGTGGCAATCGCCGCGGAAACCACGCCTGTGGAAAGTGGATCCGCACTCGCTGCCGGGTTGGTCGCCACGGGATCTCAACCCACCGGCCCGCTTACGGGCAAGATCGTGTTCGTTTCCCCCGGGCATGGGTATCAACACGCGTCTGGCAGCTGGCGCGCAGGCCGTGGTGAAACGAACGACATGGTCGAAGACTTCGGCAATTACGATCAGGCGACCTACTACGTGGATTACTTGTTCCGTGCGGGGGCAACCGTTGTGCCGATGCGGCCTGTTGGCCGACAGGTCAACGAAGTCGTTCTCGATAACGATCTGCCCGAAGTCACGTACACCGGCTCCTGGAGCAACAGCGTCGGCTCTCGTTGGTACGATGAAGATTACGGCGCGGTGGCCGATGCGGTTCACTATCGCTTTGCGAATGCCAGCGCGACCGAAACCGCGACCGCCACGTATACGCCCAACATCACGGCCGCTGGTTTCTACCCCGTGTACGCCTGGGCTAGCGCCGGTAGCAATCGCACTTCGCAGGTGTACAAAGTCAATCACACGGGCGGCCAAACGCAGGTGCGGGTCGACCACAGCCAGGTCGGCGGGGGCTGGGTGTATTTGGGTACCTACCATTTTGATGCAGGCAGCTCGGCCACGGCAGGCTCGGTTACGATCAGCAACGAAGGTACGGCCGGAAAGGTCGTGATCGCCGACGCCATCCGCTTCGGCAACGGCATGGGCGACGTCCTCGATGGCCCCAATGGCGCGGGCGAACCCGGCGGCACCATCTCGGGAAAACCCCGCGAGGATGAAGCCTCATTGATGTGGGTTATCCGTTCGATCGGCCAAGGCATCGATACCACCGCCTTCTTCGATACCGATGCCGCTTCCGGCGACCCCAACGTTTCGGCGCCAGCCCGCATGGCCGAACAGATGTACCAAGATACGAACACGTTTGGCACGGGCCTGTACATCGCAATCCACTCGAACGCGTTCGACGGCACGGCCCGCGGGGCCGTCGGTTTGATCAGCAATTCGGGTTCATCGTTCGTGCCGACGCCGAACCAATCGGACCTGGCCTTGTTCTTGGGCAGGCAGGTCAACCAAGACATGCAAGCGATCAACGGCACGTTCGAGTACGACTGGAGCACGCGCACGACCCACACGTACACCAGCAGTTTCGGTGAAATCAATAACGATGACTTCACGAACGATGTGAGCGTGGTGGAAATGGATGCCTCGCTTACCGAGGTGGCATTTCACGACAACGTCCAGGATGCCGCCATCATGTGCGACCCCAAAGGCCGCGAGCAGTTGGCGCGATCGACCTACCAGGCAACCCTGGAATATTTTGACAACTACGGCGGCCTCATCAGCCCTGCCAGTGTGCCGACTGCCCCGGCTAACGTGTGGGTGGAAAGCAACGCGGCCGGCCAGGTAACCATTCATTGGGCGGCCGGACCCTCTAATCCTTCCAGCGTCTTTGGCTCCGCCGCCACCGGCTTCCGCATCTACGCTTCGACCGATGGCTACGGCTTCGATGGCGGCACCCTCGTCGCCGGCGGTGCCGCGACCAGCGCCACGCTCACGGGCTATGACCCAAATATGCCGTATTACTTTCGCGTGGTCGCCGTCAACTCGGGCGGAGAATCCTCGCCTTCCGAAGTCGTGACCGCTCTCCCCAGCGGCGGCTTCAAACAAGTGCTCATCGTCTCCGGATTCGACCGCTTCGACCGCACACAAGATTTCCAATACACAACTCCGCTAACATTGCCAAGCGGGGCGAATGTCACCGTCGATCGTGTGTACGCACGCTACAACAACAGCTTCGATTACGTCGTCCAAGTGCAATCCGCCATCCAGGCCGCGAAGCCCGGTGTGCATGTCGCCACCGCGAGCAACGAAGCGGTCATCAGCGGCGCGGTGAACCTCAACAATTACGACTCCATCATCTGGATTCTCGGCAACGAATCGACCGCCAACAGCACGTTCAACGCCACCGAGCAAACCTTGGTGACGAATTTCATCAACGCCGGCGGCAACTTGTTCTTGAGCGGGTCGGAAATCGGCTGGGACCTCGACCAGCAGAACAACGGCCGCACGTTCTACGAAAATGTGCTCAAGGGCAATTACGTGGCCGATGACGCCGGCACGTACACGGCCGTGGCCGCGGGGGGCGGCATCTTCGCCGGCATGAGCAACCTGGTCTTCTCGAACGGCGCTTCGTTCTCCAGTCTCGATTCGCAAACTTACGATGTGGCATCTCCCGATGTCATCGCCCCGCAACCAGGCGCGATCTCCGCTCTCTCGTACAGCGGCGGCAGCGGCGGCAACGCCGCCATCCAAGTTTCAGGCACCGGGGGCGCGGGCAACCTCGTCATGTTCGGCTTCCCGTTCGAAACGCTGACCAACGCCGCGATCCGCGAAACGGCGATGGACCGCATCTTGGATTTCTTCGGCGTCGCCGTTGAAAATGCCGACTTCAACTCCGATGGCAACGTCGATGCCAGCGACTTCGTCATCTGGCGCAAGAACAACGGCCTGCCTACCGGCGCTACCCGCAACCAGGGCGATGCCAACGGCGATGGTGCCGTGAACGCCGCCGATTACAACATCTGGCGAGCCCAGTTCGGCACCTCGCCCGGCGCTGGAAGCGGCGCAGCTCTCGGCGACAACTCGGCAGTCGCCGCGGGCGGCGAACCTCTCGCCAGCACAGCAGCCCTTGCCTCGGGCAGCGAAACCCTCGGTCCGCATACTGCCGTGGATACCGAACGAATCGCCTACGATCAATACTTCGCCGACCTAGGTGCTACGGTAACCAAAAACAGCCATCCCCGGCCGGCTCGCAGAGTGCTTCTCGCCAATTCGCCAGGGCCAGCGGCCGCCAACGCCGAATTCCTGCTCGCGGCAGCCGTTCGACCCGATCGGCCCTCGGCCACCCCGCCCCTTGAATCGACCCCCGAACGGCAAGAATCGGTCTCCGATCGTGCCGCACTCGACTCCGCGGACGAGCAAACACTCTCTACCCCGCAATCCGTTCGTCGATTCGCGCAATCTACTCCTCGGAACCGATCATATTCTTGACAAAGCTAGCTGGTTTTGTGAATGATACAGATTGCAGGGAAGGCTCCTTCTTTGCAGGCTGTTTTCTTCAATCGCGTTAGTAGTCTTTCTCGTCTTGGTTTGGGAGGTACGTTCTAATGATCGTGAAACAACTCGTGGCTTCTCTCGGCGTTGCATGGGCCGTAAGCACCGCAGCCGTTGCCGCACCTATTTTTTCTGAAGATTTTGACGATGGTAATGCTGCCACACGGTGGACCACCGTCTCCTCAAACGCCAATACCTTGGCGAATTACGCCTTCGACTACAGTGGCGTACTCGACTTCAACAGCAACCCGATTGGCGTTCCGCAGACTGGACAAACAACCCATACGGGCCTCAAGCTGGCGGCAAATCTTTCTGGTGGAACTCCGGCAGGAGTGGCTGGTATTAATGCCTATGCAAACGGGCTGAATTTGACGGGCTCCGTTGTCATGACATTTGATATGTACGCCTATTTTAACGACACCGCTGGAAGCACCATTTATGGTACTTACGGCTTCTACCACTCCACTCAAACAGGAACTTGGAATTCCCTGGGCTCACCAGCCACAAGCGGTTACTGGTTTACAAACTCATCGGATAACGGCACTTCGGTCGCAATGCGTGGCTTGGAAGTGGGAACGCAGGACAACACGGCCAGCCGCTACTTGGATGGCACACAGAATCCGGGATCAGCGGCCGGTGTCACCTACAAGGCCCTGTTCCCCGATCTCGATGGCGCAGGTGCAAAGAGCATGGCCGGCTACGTCCTCAATCGCTGGGTCAACGTCCGCATTTCGCGTGATATGTTAACGGGCGATGTCAAATGGGAAATGAAGAATCCTGGCGATGCTAGTTACACTCAGGTTTACAAGGTTACCGATGCCACGCAAACACAGAACAGTGGCACGATTACACTCGGCATGACCGACCCGTTCTCTTCGGCCTCGGGCCCCAACACGTACTTCATTTACGACAACGTCATGGTCATTCCCGAGCCTTCGAGTTTGGTGCTGTGCTTTGTGGGATTAGCCAGTTTGCTGGCCACCCGCAAACGCGGTTAGGCAACAATTTTCATCTCCCGTGGATGGCGACCCCGCATCCACAGGTTCAACTTGCGAGAGAAGCCCGTCGAAAACATCGGCGGGCTTTTTTCATGCAGTTCTCCCAGAACTCCCCTCCCTATTAGGGAGGGTTCGGCATCACCAGTTTTTCGGCCTTGCTACACCCCCCTCATGCCAGAACAGCTCTTGAAACGAACTCCTGCAGCATTTGTTCGAATCAAAAAGAACCCAGCGAGGCCTGCACCCGCAACCCAATTGATTGAACAGAGGAAACAAATTGATCGAAATCCTGTTCATCCTGTCAAAACACTCTTCTTGCCCTACTTTTCCTTTGTGTCCTTTGTGTTCTTCGTGGTTTTCTGGTTTCGTGGCAAATCTTTCCGGGAACTTTTCTCGGGCATCGTTCGTCCAACCCTCGAACACTTGCATTCCCGCGAAAACTTTCACCCGAAAGGCTGCATATGCCCACTTTATACAGGCTGTCGGTGCATCGGCGTTGGCATCTATTTCCACTGGCCTTGCTGGCGGCGGGGTTCGCCCCTTCTTTCGCGGCCGCCCGCGTGAAGCTCATCACGCTGCCTGTGCGCGAACGCGTGGAGATTCAGCTCGACCATGCCTCGGCCACACTGGTGGAAGAGGAGCGAATTGTGCCGCTCGTTAAAGGAGCGAACCAGGTCGATTTCTCATGGGCGAACACGCAAATCGACCCGAACACGATTGTGTTTCGCGTCGTCGGGCCCGCCGAGGGCAACAACCTCGAAGTACAAGTTG
>JADZFK010000226.1 GCA_020849945.1 Pirellulales bacterium
ACGTTGGCCGTTCGATCGCCGGTGGCGAGCAGTCCTAGTTGTTTTCCATCAGGCGCAAAGACGCCGACGCCGCCGGGCATCGTGGCGAAAAGATTTCCCGCGTGGTCGACAGTTAGTCCGTCGCACGACCCGGGTTGTTTGCCCGCGAGGTTCTGGGCGTCGAAGAACACTCGCCCCGTGCCGAGCGTGCCATCTTTTTCGAGCGGATACGCCATAATCCGCAACCGCGGCTGATGCGAGTTCGAGACGTACAAAGTCTTCTCATCGGGCGAAAGTGCGATTCCGTTTGGTCGTTCGAGTTCTTTCGTCAGGAGGGTGAGTTTCCCTTTTGGGTCGAGTCGATACACGCCGTTAAACTCGAGTTCCGGTTGGCCGCTGGGCAACTCTCGGCTGAGGCCATAGGGCGGATCGGTAAAGTACAGCATGCCATGCGAATCGAACACGAGGTCGTTTGGGCTGTTGAGTCGTTTTCCCTCGAAGCGATCGACGAGCGTACTATATTTGGCCATGGGTTCTTCGAGCGGCGAATCGAGCCGGGCGATGCGGCGGTCTCCATGTTGGCAAAGAACCAATCGACCTTGCGGGTCGATCGCCAGCCCGTTGGACCCCAGCTCGCCGCCGCGGGGGTCATCGCCGGTGTAGCCGGCCGGCTTGAGGTACGTTCGCGCGCCGTGTTTGGCATCCCACCGGATGATTGCGTTGTTGGGGATATCGGAGAAGAGCAGGAAGCCGCCGCTTCGCACCCACACAGGCCCCTCGCTCCAGGAATAGCCGGTGCCGATAACTTGCATCCGCGCTTCGGGGGCGACGAGGCGATCCAATGCCGGATCGAGTCGATCGATGTGACCGACCACCTTCGACGTTGGCTCCTCGGCAAAGGCCGCGTTTGCGCCCAACAGTGCAGCCACCAACCATAATCTCAACCGCATTCTTGAATTCAACATAGTTCGCTTTTCCCTGAATGATTGGCGGAATGAAGTCGCGGCGTACGGAGCGCGGTTCTCTTGAGGGGATTCGATCCTGCAGCCCCGGGGTGCCCGTGGCGGACTACCCTTGGCCGAGCGGATCCATTCCCTTCGGGGCTTGGTAAATTCACATATCCATTGCAACACACGAGTTGAGGGTGTCCGGGAATTGAAACCGCTTTCAGCCCCTGTCTTTACTGGGGGTTCAGCCATCCACGCCTCGTGACATCGCGGCGAACCCCCGGCAAAGCCGGGGGCTGTCTGAAAAACGCCATGATGGCATTTTTCGACAGGTTGCCAGGAGGCCACCGCTAACGCGAATCAACAAATGTTCACGGCCTCTTCGGAAGGCCGAGGAGCGTGAAGTCGTCGAAATTGCCGTGGTCGTCGAACGTGCCGAGGCCCACTTGCCCCCAGAGGAAGGTCTTGTCGTTCGCGGTCATGAGGGGTGTTTGCATGTCGTCGAAGTAGACTTCCATGGTGCCGTCGGCGATATGCCGGACCACCTTGGCTTGGTGCCAATCTTTGGTCCAAGGAGTGCCCTTCGCCTTCTTCACCGTGATCATCTTGCGTTCGGCCTCGTTGACGATGAAGATTTGGCACGCATGCGGGTCTGGCTTCGCTCCTAAATGGACATAATAAAAATGGCTAGGGTCTTGGTAGCCCCACACGAGGCACAAGTCGCGGTGGGGGCCCGCGTTGACCTTCGTTTGCTGCAGGCTCACGGTCAACTCGAAATCGCTCACCCGCACGTCCTTCAACATGGCGATGTTGAACGGGCTGCGATACTTGGGCTGGTACTTGCTGCTTCCCTCGCACCGCAGCGCATGGTTGCCGGGGGATCGAGCTTCGATGATCTTCCAGGTTGGCTTCTCGCCGGGCGGATCGCTCGGTTGCCAACGCTCGAAACCGTGCTCGAAGTCGTCCTTCATCAAGAGAGGCAGAGCCTCCTCGGCCCATCCGCTGCCAGGGATCAGCACTGTGAAGGTAGCCGCCAACAGCATCCAACGAATCTCATTGCAAAGCATAAGTTGATACTCCAGGTTCCGTTGCGGGGGGAAGATCGCATTCGACAACCGCGTTGCGTACGGAAGGTTGCGATTCGCGCCAGCCGCGAGATTCATCGAAGATCGGCAGATGCCCAGGCAGCCAACGGCAGACCGCCGGCATCCGACCGAGCAACTCACCGGTACTGAACCGCCTGGCGACGAGCCAAGGCTGCTCCATGATACTGCGGCCCAGGCTTGGATGCCACTTGTGGCAACGCTACTATTGCCAAAACCGACCGGCTCTGAGGAGAGAATATAGCCGACCCGTTTCGGGTCGGTAGGCGGGACATGAAATCGCGGCGTATTATTGGATCGTTTTGCCCGGCCAAGATGGCCGGGCTATTTATTTTGCAAGGTTTCGCCGACTCGGTTTGGGCGTGAAATGCCTCGTGTCAACGCACGAGGTCATGGAGATGCAGACGGTATCCCAGCCCAAAGGGCTGGGCTAGGTCCCGAGGTGGGATCGGATAATACCGAATGGGCCAGCAGGGCGGCAGGATCCTCGGGTCCACGTGCATTGGCGTACTGTTCGGCGGTTCGATAGCACAATGCGATCAATTGTTTTCGCGTAGTTTCATCGACCCCGCCGAGGCGGCTTGCAAGCCGCTGCATGCCTTGAGGGTTTTTTTCGGCCGTCCGCGAGAAGTTGCTGACGAAGGTTAGTGTTTCGATTGTGTTGAGGTCTGCCGTTTTGTTGATCCACGGTTGAACAGTTTTGGCGATGATTTCGACACCGAGCTGCTCGACCTCCACGAACGAGTCGATTTCGACCGTGATGTAGTAGCGTCCATTGGTTTCGCGTAGTGCATGGCTTCGGGCGACCATGATGGATTTTGCCTTGAGCGGCACGACAAACGGCGGGCCGGTGTACGCGCCGGCGGCTTGCACGACGGCCACGTTGTTGGCGTTAGGCCCCCAATTGCTGAAGAGAAACTGAACCGTGCCGTTGGTGCCCGCCCCGTCGGTGCCGAGGTACGCGCCGTTGCCCCGTTTTTCGAGCGAGACTTGCGTGATGCCCATGATGCGCCAAACGTCGATGACGACTTCTGGGTGCTGCATCAGGAACGTGAACAACTCGGGTTCGCAATCGATGACGCGGCGGGGCAAACGGCGAAAGATGCTTGCGTTGTTAAGGATTTGCTGTGTCGTTTGCCGGGCCGAGGGCGACATTTGCTGCCACGGGATCCGGCGAACTGCTTCGGCCCGGGCCGCTCGGCTCGAAGTGGCGTCTGTATCACCTTGCAGCGGTTGCCGGGAGGCCACCCGTTGCATGCCCGGCTGTTGCGGTGGTGATTGCTGTGAGGGTGCTTGCTGTGGTGCTGCTTGCGCGGCGACGCCCACCACGATCAGCCATGTGATCAGGCCGGCACGGATCGCCGGGTGCCAGGCTGCCACCGTGTTTTGCGTGCCGCCAAACCGATTGCGTTCGGCGGACGCTCGCTCGTCGGTCAACATAGAATCCCCCCAAACCGCAAGGCGGTGCCGGCATTGCATGCTTGCGTGCCGGTAAACTTTGTCGGTCCCATAAGTATTTCGGCCATGCCCGCCTGCAACCGTCATAGAAATCCGTATGTCTCTCGAACTCTTGCGAGCGTAAACGAGCCGGGGCAACTGCTAGCTGATTGACGGAAGTGCTGCCCGCCGCCGCGCGCGAGCTGTGAGTAGGCGTTCATTGGCCTTGCTTGGAAATACCGTGCGCGTGGAGAATGCCGCCCCTTGGATTTTTCCCGTTCTGCCCAAGGTTGTTGGGTCGATGGTTTGTATTAACGGTCGGAGAGTTTCGCGTGCTCGGTTTGCCCAAACGAAGTCGTTCTCATTTCCTGTTGCCGGTGATCGCCTTGGTCGGGTTCGGTTTGGCGATAGGGCTGATGGCTTGGCACCGTACGGAAATTGTTGCCGAGTTGGCCGATCGCATCGCGCGGGGCGACAAGACGGAAGCGACCGAGGCGCTCCGGCAATTGGCCACGATGCAAGAACCGCCGCTGGCGATTGTGGTGGCGGCCGCGGCCTCCGACGAGCACGCAGTTGCGGAATCGGCTCAGGCGGCCATCGATCGGATATTGAGCCGCTGGCAACGGCGAGTTGATTCGCACAAGCCTTCGGCCCGGCTTGCAACCGATCTCGGCGAGTTGGCTTCGCTGTTGGCGAGCCGACGCGAGAAGTTTATCGCGGCCGATCTGCCGTGGCTTGCCAAGACGACGAATCGCATCTTGAAGCTTGCCGCGAGTTGCCCATCGGGCAAGGCGCCGCTATTGGCGTTGCACTGCGACGAGTTATTGGCGACCGCCGGCCCTGCGCATGATACGAGCGGCCTCGTTTCCACCGAGTTGGCGCGGAGTTCACCGTCGTCGGCGATCCCCTATTCCGCGGATCCATCGCACGCGCACCCGGCCCAAGAAACCGAAGCCTGGGAGGACCTTCAAGGCCATCTCGAAGAGGCTTTCTCTGCGTACCCCAACGCGCCGATCCCGTCGAGCGATTTGGCAGCCCCACCGGCAATCGATGATCACTCGGTTACGCAGCCACGCCTCGACGGCGTCCGCTCGCCTTCGTTGGCGAACCCACTTCGCCCGACCGAGCCGCCCATGACGGGCCTCGATCTTCCCGACGGAACTTTGGAATACCCGACGGCGGCGAATCGACCCGCTTGGCTACAACCGGTCGAGCGGATTCCGAACGCCCTGCCCTTGCCCGCGCCGACGGCACCGACAACGACGGGACCGGGCGTGCTATCAAAATCGAATAGGAAAGGGCCGCAAGAAATTGCCGATCGGCTGCGGCTATGGTTGGCCGCCAAGCCGGCCGATCGCGTGCAACTTGCCGACCAACTCACCGAGCTTGGGCTACCGCAACTGCCGGAGAAGCTGGTGCGTCAGTACCTTTCAGACGACCCGCAAGAACGTGGGCGCGTGATCGACACCGCGTTGGGCACTGCTGAGCTCGATGCCCGCCCGTGGCTTCGATTGCTGGCGCACGACGCCGATCCGGAACTTCGGTTAGTGGCGGTTTCGGTAATGGCGACTTCGAGCGATCGCAAGCTCATCCAAGAAGCGTGGGAGGCCGCGCTGCACGACGAAGACCCGAGGGTCGCGGACTTGGCGAAGCGGCTACGTGATCGGGATGCGCAGTTGCGGCGAAAATGATGGCGGGGCGGCCCCCGGTCATTGACCGAGGGCTAAATGGGATCGGGGGGGGGTATCAGGGGGATGCGAACTTGAACATGCCGCCGGATTGGGTTACGAAGTACGTTTCGCCTGCATCATCCTCGCCGAACGACAAGACGGGTTCCCCTTTGGGCAGGATCGTGCGGTTGGCGGTGACTTGTTTGTTCTTCGAGTCGTACCAGAGTGCCCAAATTTGGCCGGTCACGTAGTCGGCATACAGGTAGGCGCCGGCAAGCTCGGAGACTTGCTTGCCGCGATAGACATTGCCGCCCGTGATCGACTTGCCGACATCGTGGTGATATTCCCAGATGGGTTCGATGAGATCGGATCGTGGGTTGCTGCCCTGGGGGCCGAACTTGTGAGTGGCCTCTCGCAAGTTCCAGCCGTAGTTGCCGCCGCGGGTGATGATGTCGATCTCTTCCCAGGTATCTTGGCCGACTTCGCCGGCCCACAGGTCGCCCGTCTTGCGGTCGAAGGCGATCCGCCAGACATTGCGGATGCCGCAGGCCCAGATTTCGCCTCGCGCGTTCTGGCCACGATCGACAAAGGGATTATCCTTGGGGATCGCGTACGCCAACCCGGGGTCTTGATGATCGACGTCGATGCGTAGGATCGAGCCGAGCAGCGTTTTGAGGTTCTGGCCGTTGCCATGCGGGTCGTCGCGTTTGCCGCCATCGCCGAGGCCCACGTACAGGTAGCCATCGGGGCCGAACACGATCGTACCGCCGTTGTGATTCCAATAGGGCTGCGGGATCCGCAGAAGCACTTCCTCGCTCTTGGGGTCGGCCCGGTTCGGGTCATCGGCCGAGGCGAGGAACCGCGAAATTACCGAAAGATGCGGGTACTGTTTCGTCGGTTTTGCCGTGTAGCACACGAAGAACTCGCGGTTCGCTTTGTACTTTGGGTGAAAGGCGAGGCCGAGCAATCCTTCTTCGTTGGTTCTGTCGTCGTATTGAACCCGCGATCGGATGTCTAAGAATGTCTGCATGCGGTCGGCATCGGCGCGATTCGGCCAGACGTGAACCGTACCGTACTGCGAGACGGCAAAGACACGGTTCGTTCCGTCCCCCGCGCCAAGAAGGAGCACCGGGCGTGGGTCCTTCGGCTTGCCGGTGTTTGCCTCGGTGAGCCATTCGGGCCATTGCAGGCTGGGGAAAGCGGGCACGATCCGGATGTTTAGCGGCCGCTCGTCGAGCTCGGCGACGGCTCGGCCGGCAACACTGCAGGCCAACGCGAAAATAGATGTTGCCACGATACCAACGCGAATATCAACTTGGGCAATCTTCATGAGACGTGTACTCCGAAGGTGTGTGCATCGCATTGTAACGTCGCGATGCTTCCAGCGGGATTGTGATTTTTTGGGTGTTTGCAACCTCTACCTATTTTCGGAACAAGTGGGGAAGGTAACTGGTTCAAACGGCGTCGAGGAGGCCGCCGCTGGCGCGTCATCATGTTTATTCTCAGCGAAGTTTCAAGCATGTGGGAGGCGTCTCGGACGCCGAATTCGCGGGAACTTCGTGCAAGGCTTGATGTGCGGCAGTTCGTCGGGGTCGGAGATTCAACAAGTGTATTGGCCCTGTTTTCTTGCCCAGGGCGGATCACTTTTTTCAATTTGGGCGAGTGCATTGGAAACCAGCCCGAAGCGTCAGCGAGGGAAAAGGCGCACTTTCCCTCGCTGACGCTTCGGGTTCGTGAGTCCTTGCTGTCCGGAACATGAATAACGGATTGGCCCTGTTTTCTTGCCGGGCTCTCTTGACGAACCTCCCTGGTTGCGTCCACAATTTTGTCTGGCTCCTCTGCGACCACCCTCGATGTCTCTCGCCGCAGCCCCCGTGCCCTGTGCAGGATGCTTCATGAGGACGGGCGTGTTAGGTGGAATTGGGGTACGCCTTGCCCGTTGGCATGGCAGCTCCGGTTCGCGGGCCGAGGCCCTTGTGGCCAGCGGCTCGCACTGCTTCGCCCAGAGGTACCGCTGATTTTGCTATTAGCGGATCATCACCGATTTCATTCCCCCGCGAATTGAGGATCCCCCCATCCATGCGGCAAGTAGAATGGTTTCGATTCGGAAGTTGGGCAGTACTCATCGGGGCGTTGTTCTTCGGTGGTTGCACACGATACGAACCGCCACGCTTCGCGCCAGGCGCCGCGTTGGCCGCGCTTCCCGAGTTGGGTGCCGACGATGAGGAGAAAAAGGAACTTCAGGAATTGCAGAAGCAGATCGAGCAGTTCGTGCTCGATAAGTTTGGGACCGCCACTTCGCCGGTTATTGTGAAGGGCAGCGACTTGCGAGGCCACGACAAGACGTGGCTTGAGAAGGGAGAGCAAGTTTTTTCCGTTCGATGCCAACAGTGCCACGGCGTGAACGGCGATGGCGCGGGAGCTGTTGCCGAGTACCTGGCCCCGCCGCCGCGTGATTACACGAAAGGCATCTTCAAGTTCACATCGACGCCATACGGGTCGAAGCCTCGCCGGGCCGACCTTCTTCGCACGCTTCGTCAGGGTGTTCGGGGCACGTCGATGCCTACGTTTGTTGAACTCGATCCGCAAGAGCTTGAAGCCGTTGCGGACTACGTCGTCTATCTTGCGCAGCGAGGAGAGTTTGAACAGAAGCTGGTGGCCCTTGCGGGCGACGAACTCGAACTTCCGGAGGAGTCGGTCGAAAGTATTCTGGCAGACATCCTCGCAAGCTGGCAGGAAGCCCAATCGCAGGTGGTGATGCCCGTTACCCCGATGCCCGCCATGACGGCCGAGACGATTGAGAAGGGGCGAGCGTTATTCTTTGGGCAGGTATGCAACAAGTGCCACGGTCTCGATGGCCGCGGCGGCCTCGCCGGCAAGATCGATATCGGAAAGGATGTCTGGGGTCACAACGCGGCGGCGGCCGATCTTACCTCTGGCATGTACCGAGGTGGAGGCCGGCCCCTCGATCTGTATCGTCGCATCTACTCGGGCATCAACGGTACACCGATGCCCGGCTTTGCGAAGACCTTCGAAGCTGAGCCAGACAACATCTGGTATTTAGTGCATTACGTGCGAAGCACCGGCGAGCGGCGTCGCAAGAACGAGCCCCCACCGGCCAACCCCGCGGAAGGCATTGAACTGCCCAAGCCCACAGACCAGCCTGCCGAGGCGGCGCCGAGTTCGGAAGCTGGCGATGAGAATGCCGCTTCGACAAGTTACGATCGCAGACGAGTTGGCTAGATACTGCTTCCGACCCGGGACGGGTCGGCTATATTCCGTTACTTGGAACCAACATGAATTCAACCACTTCGCACGAACTTGCCGCGGAACCGATCGATCCGACGGAGTTGGTCGAGGAGCGCCTCGTTTTGTGGTACTTCCTAGCCGCCATAGTGTCTATCAGCATTTCGCTGCTGGGTGGGCTATTGATGTCGATGCAGTTGATTCACTGGAACCCGCACGACGGCGTGGAGTATCTTTCGCCGGGCCGGTGGAGGATGATCCACACGAATGCGATTGCCTACGGTTTCATAGCCAACTCGTTTCTAGGGGCGCTCCACTGGGCGATCCCGCGACTGACGCTGAAGAAGGTGCTGTGTCGACGGCTTTCGTACTTCATCTTCGCGGCGTGGCAGGTGGTTGTTCTCTCCACGGTGGCGGGCATCTTGATGGGGCATGCCCAAGGCGTGGAATGGGGCGAAACGCCCGTGTGGATCGACCCGCTCGCGCAAGTTGGCCTCTTCCTGGTTGCGATCAACTTCTTAACGCCGATCATCCGCGCGAAGGGGCCGCTTTATGTTTCGCTGTGGTATTTCATGGCCGCCTTCGTTTGGACCTTCCTCACCTACGCGATGGGCAACTTCATGCCCCAGTACTACGTGAGCGGCACCAGCGCGGGCGCGATTACCGGCTTGTTCATCCACGACCTGGTTGGGTTGTTCGTCACGCCGCTTGCGTGGGGGCTTATGTATTATTTCGTACCCATTCTGTTACAGAAGCCGATCTGGAGCCACGGTCTTTCGCTCGTCGGATTTTGGGGGCTTGCTTTCTTCTACCCGCTCAACGGCATCCATCACTTTCTGCTAAGCCCCATCCCGATGTTTCTGCAATACAGTGCCATTGTGGCCACCGTTGCCGTCGAGTTCGTCGTTCTCACGGTGATCATTAATTTTTTTGGCACACTGTGGGGCAGCAGTCGGGCACTTGTAACGAACATTCCCCTACGTTGGTTCTATACCGGCATGGTGTGTTATTTTCTCACCTGCTTACAATGCTCGATGCAAGTGACCATCAGCTTTCAGAAAGTCATTCACTTTTCCGATTGGGTGGTGGGGCACGCCCACCTCGTGATGTTTGGCGTGTTCGGGTTGTGGTTCTTCGGCATGATGACCTACCTCTTCCCTCGATTACTGCGCCACCCCTGGTATAGCCGCAATTTGTGCGAGTGGCACTACTGGCTTACGGCGGTTGGCATTTTCGTGATGGCTTCGGACCTAATCCTTGCCGGTCTTTTCCAAGGCTATTACTGGGTTTCACTGCAACCCTGGGATGCCTCGGTCAACGGCTCTCAACCGTTCTGGATTGTGCGATTTGTTGCCGGCGTGGCGATTATTTCTGGCCAGATTTGTTTTTTCGTGAATCTTTGGAAGACGTGGCGGCTCGCGCGGGCCAGCGATGTGGAGTCGTTGCTACCCAATACGACCTATGGACCCGCGTGGACCGCGGAATGAGACCTAGATGAACGGCGGTTGAGGGATTTGGTCGTGCAGCACAGCCCGCTAAAGCGGGCCGTGCCTACTCCACTACTCCACTACTCGATCTTTCGCAATTAGAGCACCCATGTTTGAAAACAAATCCGGCATCTTGCTCATCGCTGGTTTAGGGTTCTTCCTGTTCTCGTTCGTTTCGAACGCGTTGGTGCCGATCCTGATGTATCGCCATTTGCCGGAGCAGACGGTTGAGCAACTGGTAACGCAGAACGTGCTGTACCAGTTCGAAGACCTGAAGATACGCTATCCCGAGCAATTCAAGACGTATGTGGGCGAAGCGACGGCCGAGAACTGTGCGAAGTTGCTGAAGCGTGGGCGCGATGTGTATGTTGCCGAGGGTTGTTGGCACTGCCATAGCCAGTTTGTGCGGCCGGTTTCGAATGAGAGTCGACGATGGGGCCCCGTTTCGCAAACGATTGAGTATCAGAACGAACTTCAACGCCCGGTGATGTTCGGCACTCGCCGCGTGGGGCCCGACCTAAGCCGCGAAGGGGGGCGCCGGGGCAACGATTGGCATGCAGTGCATTTTTATGATCCTCCCACGGTTTCGCCCGATTCGCCGATGCCGAAGTACCGTTGGTTCTTTGACGGCGCGCCCAACAAGCCGAACGAGCGTGGCCTTGCTGTTATCTTGTACGTCCAGTGGCTTGGTTCGTGGCTAGAGAGCTATCCGCTCTACGAGAATTACCTGCCCATCCAAGAGTCGATGTCCAACCCCACCGAGTAGCGCTATGAGCAAGCAACCCTCAGAACAGCCACCCTCGCCAGCCCAGCCGCCGCAGCAGCTACCGC
Source organism: Pirellulales bacterium (assembly GCA_020849945.1). GTDB lineage: Bacteria > Planctomycetota > Planctomycetia > Pirellulales > Lacipirellulaceae > JABDGM01. The sequence goes on from JADZFK010000226.1 coordinate 10,701, forward strand.
GGCGAGACTCCCGGGTCGCATTGGCAACGGCGATCACCTTCATCCCGATCGTGATTCTTGCGGGCGCCTCGTTCGGGTTCAAGTTTTACGAACTGGTGACGGTCGCGTTGAAGGAGCCCGATGGCGTCTTCGCCGTGACGCCGATCATCAACTATTTGCTGGCGGGCATCGGCTTTTTGTTCATGATGGGCTGGGCGGCCAAGAACGGCATGTTCCACGACATCGAACAGCCGAAACGCGATATGCTCGCGATCGAGGATCGCCTCAATGCCCGTTCGGAACCTTTCGCCCCGTGGAGCAACGAGCCATGTTGAACAGGACCGACCCCTCTTCGACCGAGTTCCCGCAAGGCGACGCTGGGTTGCCCGAAACCGAAGGGCGATTCCACGCCTATGTGAGCAGCCGCATTCCCTGGTATGTGCGTTTGCTTTGGATCGGTTTTTGGGTATTTGCCATCTATTATGTGTTGAACTACTTCATTCCTGAACTGAAGAGCAATCTCCCCTCCTCGCCGTGACCAGGGAAGCCGCAACCGATGTCTATTGCGACTACTGCGGGTTGCCGGTGGCTGGCGTGCAAGCTGGGCCCGTGCCGGCAGGCGCGGTTGCTCGCCCAGAGTACTGTTGTAGCGGTTGCCGTTTCGCCGCTTCGGTGATGGCCTCGGAAGTGGGCGATGAGCAAGTTCGCCGCACCCTGCTCAAGCTTGGCCTGGGCATCTTCTTCGCGATGAACGTCATGGTCTTCAGCATGGCGTTGTGGTCGACGGAAGTTTACGGCCCGGAAGCCCTCGGCACCGGACCTTTGGGGCATGCACTTCACGAAGTCTTTCGTTATCTGGCGTTGCTGTTCTGCTTGCCTGTTCTGTTTCTGCTTGGTTGGCCGCTCGCCGAAGGAGCCTGGCTCGCCACGTGCCGACGAGTCATCACGACCGACCTGCTGCTGGTTGTTGGCGTAACGGCCGCGGTCGCGTACTCACTTCGAAGCGTGGTTGCGGGCGCGGGGCAAATCTACTTCGATGTTGCCTGCATGATCCTGCTCTTCGTTACGTTGGGCCGCTGGTTCGAAGCCCAGGGCAAGTTGCGATCGAACCAGGCGCTCGATGCCATTGCTCGGCTGCTACCCGAGACGGTCCATGTGGTTGAAGGGCAGCACGTTGTGGAGATACCGCGCGAGCGAGCCACGGTGGGCCAACGTCTCCGCGTTTTCCCCGGCGAACGTTTTGGGGTCGATGGCGTGATCCTGGCGGGCAACGGCGATGTGGATGAGCAGATCGTCACGGGCGAAAGCCGACCGGCTGGCAGGCACCCGGGCGACGCCGTTCGCAGCGGCACACTCGACCTCGATGGCGACTTCGAGATCGAGATCACGGCCGCCGCGGGCGAAGAAACCGTCTCGCGGATGCTCGAACTCGTCCGGCGTTCGCGACGGATTCGCGGGCACTACCAGCGACTTGCCGACCGCGTAACCGCCGGGTTCGTGCCTGCCGTGGCGCTCGTGGCCATTGCCGCCGCCTGTTGGCATGGCCGGCAACGCGGTGTGGATGCTGGCATTTTGGCCGGGCTTGCGGTCGCGCTCATCGCTTGCCCGTGCGCGCTGGGCCTTGCCACGCCCATGGCGATGTGGGTTGCCCTTGGCCGCGCGGCCCAAAGCCACGTTTTGTTTCGCCACGGCCCCGCCGTCGAACAACTGGCCACAGTCCGCGCTCTGCTCTTCGACAAGACGGGCACACTCACCACGGGCGATGCCGTCGTCCACGCGTTCATCACGCAGCACGAACGCGATCACCGACTCGGCCTCGAACTTTGTGCCGCCCTTGCCGCTCGTTCGAATCACTCTTTTTCCCTTGCAATCCAACGATACGTGCGGCAATCATGCGAGCCGATCGATTCGCTTGGCGAAATGCGAGTCGAGAACATTCGCACCTTCCCCGGAAGAGGATTGCGTGCGCGGTACGTGCCGCGGCTTGCCGGCCAGGCCAACTCTGGCATGAAGCATAATTTTCAGCCACGCCTCGTTGCCGAAGATGAAAAGGTGGAGCCAGTTGAAACGGCTGCCGAGCAGGTGTTGCTGGGCAGCCCGCGCTGGCTTCAAGAAGAAGGCCTGACGACCGCGGCCGAGTTGTGGCGGGCGATTGAGGCGGCCGGTGGTTCGGAGGCTCCGCTTTCGTGCATCGGCTGGGCGGGGCAGATTCGTGGCGTGTTCGTCTTCCGCGAATCGCTCCGGCCCGAGGCCCGCGATTCGCTCGATCACTGCCGCCGGCTGGGCCTACGCGTGGCGGTCGCTACCGGCGATCGGCGATCGCGCGCCGACCATCTTGCCGACCTGCTTGCCGTAAAGGTTTTTGCCGAACAGCTTCCGGAAGACAAAGTGGCCACGCTTGCCGATGCGCGGAAACGGTTCGGCCCCGTCGCCATGATCGGCGATGGCCTTAACGATGCCCCGGCACTTGCCGTAAGCGATGTCGGGATCGCGCTCGGCTGCGGTGCCGACCTTTCGCGCGAGTCGGCGGCCATCTGCCTGCTTGCCAATGACCTCGCGCGGCTGCCCTGGACTATCCAGCTCGCTCGGCAAACCGTTCGCATCATTCGGCAGAACCTGTTCTGGTCATTTAGCTACAATATCCTTGGCATTGCGATTGCCGCCAGCGGCGGGCTGAGTCCGATCTTCTCCGCCGGGGCGATGGTTGCGAGCAGCGTGTTCGTCGTTTCAAACTCACTCCGCTTGAATCGCTTTCCCGAGCCGGACGACATCGCGCCGTGTGATGTTAGCTGTTGTTAGACCTTTGTCTTTTCTGTACGTTCGCGCTCCGCTATGCGTCGCGGCTAAACTTTCAAACTGTACTCAACATTCGTTCTGCCCATCGCCCCTCGGCCCTCGACCCTTCATGCCCGAGCTTGCTTTTATTGTTGTGGCTGGATTTTTGGGTTCCTCGCACTGCATTGGCATGTGTGGGCCGCTTGCGATTGCGCTCGGTGCGAATCAGCAGCGGCTTCGCGCGAATATTTTCCGTCAACTTACGTTTACGATCGGGCGGATATTCACTTACGGGTTCCTCGGGGTTGCGGTTTCGTATGGTGGCTGGTGGCTGGGGCGACTTTCCACAACGGCGATCAACGTGCAGGCGGGCTTGTCGATCATCGCCGGCATCGTGCTGATGGTGGTGGGGCTGACCTACCTTGGCTTGGTTCGCTTTCCTTATCGCTGGCTCGTGCCGGCGACAAGTTGCATGGCGGCCCAATGGCTCAAGACGCTGCTGACTTCGCCAGGTCATGCGAATGCTTTGCTGGCCGGCGTGTTTACAGGCTTCATCCCTTGCGGTTTGGTGTACGGATTCCTCGCTTATGCGGCCAGCACGGGCAACATCTTTCGTGGCTGGCTGATCATGGCCGCTTTTGGCCTGGGGACGGCCCCGCTCATGATGTTGACCGGCATCGGCGGCGCGATGCTCACGCACTCGGCCCGCGTCCGCGCCCTGCGGATTGCCGCTTGGTGCGTGGTTGTGACCGGCATCCTTTCCATTGCTCGCGGAGCAGGCTACGGCGACTGGTTCGGCACCGGCACCCCGGCCGGATGCCCCTTGTGCCAATAGTGAAGCGAAGGGGACGGGTCGGAGTTATCGGTCGCGGGATGAGTGTGAAGGCAAAGTTAGCCGCCACAGGACTACGAAGGCCCGGAGAATGGATCGATTTGCCATTGGTAATTGGTCATTTGAAATTAGTCATTTCTGAAAAGACAAGTGACAACTTTGCAATGACCAATCTGCTGTCTTCGTGTCTCCGCGTGCTCCGTAGTTTCTTCGTTTGCAGGTTCCTCGCATGGCGAGCGTGTTGTGGCACGGACTTTAGTCCGCGGTCGTTACGGGCTGAAGTCGGTACCACGTAGGATGGCTTGATGGCGAAAACCTGGGCAAGCAAGCCGAAAAATGGTTCCGACCACGACTTGGGATCATGGCTTAGCTTCTGGATTCCTGCTTGCTGGACGGGGTTTCGCAGAAAGGTGCCACACGATAGAATGGTGGTTTCGCCAGCGTAGCTTCAATCGGCAGAGCACCGCATTCGTAATGCGGGGGTTGTCGGTTCGACTCCGACCGCTGGCTCTTTCGTTGGTTGAGTTGGGGGAGCAGCCTTTGAGGCGGCGAGCCGGCTTTGTTCGGTGCTTGCCTCTTCTCCCCTCCCTGGTTGTTTGTGGAGTTTCTGAGCTATGTCGATTGGCACTGAATCGGTAGTCAAACAGATCGTTCTTTCGCCTAGCGCCTTTGGGCCCAATGAAATCGTGCAGATTGTTGGTGCAATCGGCAAGAGCTACGCCAACTATCGCGAGTTGCGCGATGCCGCCGCCGAACTGGAGAACCAACCCAGCCGAAGCCCGGCCACTTCGGCCCGGCTTGGGGTGTGCCTGTACCTTCTTGGCCGGTACAGCGACGCGGTCGAAATGCTTTCGCATAGCGATGGCGGAGCGCTGACGCACTTCTATCTCGGCAAGGCCTATCTGGCGCTCGATAAGTATGCCGAGGCACTGACGGCGTACGAATCGGCGGAAAAGGCGGGGTACTCGCGCGATCATGTGGCGCTCGCCAAGGTGGAAGCCTTGCGTTACAACGGCCGAGCGCAAGAAGGGGTCGAGATTCTCAACCGGCTCTCGGGTGCCGTCGAACAAACGGCCGAGTATCTCTATCAACGGGCCGCCACGCTGGCCGCGTTGGGTGGGAGTCCTACCGAGATCGTTGCCTTGCTGGAACGCGCGGTTGCGGCCGATGGCACGCACGCTGGCGCTCTTTTCGGACTGGCGCTTGAAAACGACCGACACGGCAACGACTCGTATGCCCGCGATCTTTACGAACGAGCGGCCAATCAATTCCCCACGCATGTAGGCACGCTGCTCAATCTGGGTGTTCTGTACGAAGACATGCAGCATTACGAAAAGGCGAGACAGTGTTATCGCCGCATCCTGGATATATTCCCCGATGATCCCCGCGCACGCCTGTTTGCCAAGGATGCCGATGCCTCGCGAGACATGTACTACGACGAGGATGCCCGCCGCCAGCAAGATCGCCTGAGCCAGGTACTTGGGATTCCGGTCACCGATTTTGAACTTTCGGTTCGCAGTCGCAACTGCCTTGAAAAGATGGGCGTTATGACGCTTGGAGACCTTACCCGCACCAGCGAACAAGACCTCCTTTCCAGCAAGAATTTCGGCGAAACCTCGCTGGTTGAAATTCGAGACATGCTCCACTCGAAGGGGCTTGAACTGGGGCAGTTTGCCGATCATGTGCGTGAGGAGGAGCCTGTTTATGATCCCGAAACGCTCTCTGAGGACGAGCGTGCCCTGCTCGATCGTCCGATTGCGGACCTCAACCTTTCGGTGCGGGCTCGCAAGTGCATGGTTCGGCTCGGTCTTTCTACCATTGGCGAGTTGCTCCGTCGCACGGGCGATGACCTTCTCGAATGCAAGAACTTCGGCGTTACAAGCCTGAACGAAGTCCGAGAGAAGCTCACCATACAGGGCCTTAAACTCCGCGGCGACTGAACCACCTCGGCCAACGCGATTCGCATTACTTCCTCGGGGTCTCGCATTCCATCGCCGCCGCTTGACTTGCCGCGATGACGCCAAGGCCTTGCGTTGCGCGCCCGAATCGTGTTGACCACGTTTGCGTTCGATGGTCTTCGTGATGTCGCGTTCCATTACGGATCGCATTGTCCTCGGCGGCTACCCCCACCCCAAGCCTCCTCACTCCTCGCTCCTCCTCATGTCTTACTTTTCCTTTCGCGTCGAGCACGAAGACACGACCTCGCGGGCGCGATCGGCAACCTTTTCCACGCCGCACGGAGACGTGCAAACCCCCGCCTTCATGCCGGTGGGAACGCTCGGCACGGTCAAAGGCGTCGATCCGGGGCGATTGCGCGATACGGGCGCCCAAATGATCCTGGCCAACACGTATCACCTGGCCTTGCGGCCGGGCGAGCAAACGGTTGCCGCCCTTGGTGGTCTGCACGAATTTATGCAATGGCCTGGGCCGATACTTACCGATAGCGGCGGATTCCAGGTCTTCAGCCTTGCCGAGAACGCCAGCATCGACGAACAGGGCGTTCGATTTCGATCGCACATCGACGGCGCACTCATCGAACTTTCGCCGGAACGGTCGATCGCCATTCAGGAAGAACTGGGTAGCGACGTTGCGATGGTCTTCGACCATGTTGTCGCGCTGCCGAACGATCGCGCAGTCATTGCCGACGCCATGCAACGCAGCTTGCGCTGGGCCGAGCGTTGCAAGGCCGCCGCCACTCGAAACGACCAAGCGTTGTTCGGCATCGTTCAGGGCGGCCTCGATCCCGAGCTGCGCGCACTCTCTGCCGAAAAGCTGGTCGGCCTCGACTTTCGTGGCTATGCGATAGGCGGCCTGAGTGTTGGCGAACCGCCCGAACAAATGATTGCCACATTGGACGTCACCACACCGCTACTACCGGTCGATCGGCCCCGTTACCTGATGGGCGTTGGCCGCCCAATCGACTTGCTCGAGGGCATCCTTCGCGGGATCGACCTGTTCGATTGCGTGATGCCGACCCGCAACGGCCGCAACGCGCTTGCCTTCACCGCGGAAGGCCCGGTGCGACTTCGCAACGAGCAGCACGCACGCGATCGTCGGCCGCTGGAGGATTCGTGCCTCTGCCCCGCCTGCCGACACAGCCGAGGGTACCTACGGCACCTCTTTCAGGCCAACGAGATGCTCGGGCCGATTCTCGTGTCGATTCATAATCTCACTTTTTACCAACGGCTGATGGCCGAAGCCCGGCAGGCCATTGCGGAAGACCGTTTTGCCGCGTTGGTTGCACGGCATCGAGGGTAAATCGATCGCGTAGTCGAGATTCTCGATCCGCTGTTGGCTGGCCGTCGGCTTAAGATTGCGGATTTCGGATTGTCAAGCGGTCAAATGCACTTAAAAAAGGCTTGGCGAGCAATGCAGATGCTATTCCAACTCTAATCCGCAATCCGAAATTCTCCGATAATCGGATCAAACGGCGACTAGACCGCATTTCTCACAATCAAAACCACGGAGGCACGGAGCCTCGGAGAAAACCAGAAGCAAGTACCCCTACCACAATGAACGGCGGAAACACCCTGTCTCGTAGGTACGGGCGGTTGATCTTGCTTCAAACGATCTCTTGGCTTGTTCTTCGTGTTCTCTGTGTGCTCCGTGGTGAGAATCCGGGCTAGAAGGCCGCCGTTAATACGAATTAACAGTGGTTCACAGGCTCGGGGCGAGATGACTCTATTGAACGGCCCCACGACCTGGGGCGGAGCCGCCCTTGTCCGTTGCGGCGCTTGACCTTATGATGATTGCCCTGCTTGCATCCGCATGTTTGCGAGGGAGTGTGCCGGGCTTTGCTTGCACCGGCCAGAAAGTTCACGTTCGATTGGGGTTTCGCCCGTGTTTCATCCATCGTACCTGTGCCTGATGTTGGCCCAAGCCGCCGATAAGGCCGCGAATCCTGCCGCAAACGATCCGAACGGGAACCCCTTCACGGGTTTGCTCCCCATGTTGGTCATTACGGGGGTGTTGTTTTATTTCATCATGGTTCGGCCCCAGAAGAAGCGGGAGCAAGCCATCCGAGACAAGATTAACAACATCAAGGAAAACGAGCGCGTCGTTACCATCGGCGGGATACATGGCGTGGTGACGAATGTGCAGCGCGATATCGGCCGCGTGACGATCCGCGTCGACGAATCGACCGGCGCGAAACTTCGGCTAAATATAACGGCAATTGCCCGCGTGGTCTCCGAAGAGGATGAGAAAGCCGCGGCTTCGGGCGGTTCCAAGTAACCACTTATCACACTTTATTCAGGCTTCCGCGCGGGGCGAACCTGCGAAGCAAACGATCGGAATATGAAAACGAGCACGATCTCTTTCATTCGATGTGGTTGTGTCATGATATTGGCCGTGGAATTGGCGGCGGCATTGGCGGCAATGCCGGCTGCCAAGTGCTGTGCCCAAAGCACCTCGCCGCCGGTGGAGAAGGCTGCTGAAGAAGCGGCTGACAAGGCGGCTGACAAGACCACCACGGCCCCAGCAACCACGGCAACGGATGAGAAGCCAACCACTTCCACGGATGCCGCCCCAACGACCGGCACCGAGAACAAGGGCGAGAACAAAAGTCCGACGAACAATCCTGCTGAGAACTCGCAAGAAGCCCCCGAGGGCAAGGCCGCGACCGACGGCAAGGCGGGAGAAGCTCAAATCTCGGCGGCACCGGCTGAAACTACCCCTCCACCGCCGTTTGGCTGGAGTGGCGTGCAACTGGGTGCCATCGTGCTCGCGCTGTTTGTCGTTCCGATCTTCGTTGGAAATTACTTGGCGAAAGCCTGGAAGATGCCGGACCACGGCTGGAAGTTCAGCCTCGTGCTTGGCGTATTGGCTGGTTCCATCGTCATTTGCACACTCGGCACGTTTAAGTTTGGCCCTGACCTAGCGGGCGGCATCACGCTGATTTACGAGCTTCAGGATGCACCCGTCGTATCGGCCGATGACCCGAACCAACCCGCCAACAATGGTGATGCCAAGCAGATTCGGAGCGGCGATCGCGAGTTCTCGATGGACAAGCTGCTCGCCAGCCTGAAGGAACGCATTGACCCCGATGGGACGAAAGAAATCACGGTGCGTCCCTACGGCCAGGCCGTGGAGATCATCATTCCGCAAGTAGCGGCCGATGAAATGGATTTCGTCAAGGAGAAGATCACGAAGCTGGGCCAGCTCGAGTTTCGCATCACGGCCGACCCCACGGTACCGAAGGATCGCACGATCATCGATCTGGCCAAACAAGCGCCCCCGATGCAGAAGGAGATCAAGCTGGGTGATGCCGTTGTTGCCCGCTGGGTTCCTTACGATGTGGAGGCTTTTGGCCCCGTGGATTCGACGAACTTCCTTGTCAAACGCATGGCTGGTGACACGGCCGAGGCACTCGTGCTGATCGACCCGCTCAATGTCACGGGCGATTATCTGACGCGGGCGTCCTCTGGATTCGATGAACACGGTGCTCCGGCCGTCGACTTCCAATTTAACAGTCGCGGAGCGCAACGTTTTGAAAAGCTGACGGGTCAGAATCTTCCAAACCCGGCCAACCCCGATAAGAAACGCAACTTGGGCATCATCCTCGACAACAAGCTGGAGAACGCCCCGAGCATCAATTCCAAGATTTCCGATCGCGGCCAGATTTCTGGCGACCGCATGACCAATCGCGAGGTTGAGCTGACGGTGCAGGTGCTCGACGCGGGTAGCCTTCCGGCCGCGCTCAATAAGAAACCGATCAGCGAAGAAGTCATCAGCCCGACGCTGGGCGGTCAAACGGTCGAGCAAGGGAAGCGGGCCATTGTTGCCTCGCTCATCGGGGTGGCCGTGTTCATGGTGGTTTACTACCACTTCGCCGGCATTGTGGCGTGCCTTGCGCTGGCGATTAACCTATTGATGGTGCTCGCGCTGATGGTGCTCATCAAGGCCGCATTTACGCTTCCGGGCCTTGCCGGTTTGGCGTTAACGGTCGGCATGTCGGTCGACGCGAATGTGCTCATCTACGAACGCATCCGCGAGGAACTTGCCAACGGTGCCGCCTTGCGAATGGCCATACGCAACGGCTTCAGCCGCGCGATGAGTGCGATCGTGGACTCGAACCTCACGACGATCATTTCCGGCATCGTGCTCTTCTACATCGGCACCGATCAGGTGAAGGGTTTTGCCATCACGCTCGTGTTGGGCATCCTCACCAGTATGTTCTCCGCCATTTTCGTTGCCCGGCTGATCTTTGATGTCGCCGAACGGCGCGGTTGGATCTCGCAGCTCTCGATGTTGCACATCTTTACGAAACCGAACTACAACTTCCTGAAATATCGCTGGGCAGCCTTGTTTGCTTCGTGGCTGCTTATCGGCGTCGGCCTGGTTGCCGTTTATTTCCGCGGCTCCTCGCTTCTCGATATCGACTTTACCGGGGGCACTTCGGTTACTTTCACCCTGAACGACAAAGACAAGATGCCGCTCGGCGACGTGCGAGACGCGATGGTCAGCACCGCGCTCGGCGAAAAGAACCTGGTCATCGTCGAACGGGGCGAGAATAGCACTTCGTTTACCGTCGATACGAGCGAACAATCGGTCGATTCCGTGAAGAAGGTGATCGAAGATAAGTTCGGCAAGAAGCTCAAGCGGTTTTCGTTCCAATTCGATCGCTTGCAGCCCTTCACGGAAGGGAATCTTGCCGGCACCGAAGCGCAAATCATCGTGAATGGCGGCCCCGATTATAAGGAGGAAGGGGGCATGAGCCTGAGCGCGCTTCGAGATCAAATCGTGGCGGCCCTGGCCAAGAAAGGCCATGCGGGTGTCGCCGTCGCCCTTTCCAACCCGAACTACATCAAGGGCAGCAGTGCCCGATTCAATGATTGGACCGCCCGGTTTGCCGATCTCGATGAAGCGACCACCCGCGGCGTACTTGAACAACTGCAAGGCGATCTTCAAGCCACGGCGCTCTTCCCGCTCGCCAGTACGATCGGCGGCCGCGTCTCCTCGAACATGCAGTTCCAGGCCTTGCTCGCTGTTGCCATCAGCCTGGTTGCCATGATCATTTACCTTTGGCTCCGATTCCAGAAACCAAGCTACGGTATTGCCGCGGGCGTCGCACTCATTCACGACGTCCTCGTGACCATCGGCATGATCGCGCTCAGTGCGTACATTGTGAACGCCCTGCCCGGATTCGCCAACGCGCTCATGATCGACTCATTCCAAATCAATCTCACGATCGTCGCCGCCTTGCTCACGATTATCGGCTTCTCGGTCAACGACACGATCGTCACGTTCGACCGCCTACGCGAGATCAAAGGCAAGTCGCCCCAACTTACCGCCAAAATGGTCAACGAAAGCGTCAATCAAACGCTCGGCCGGACGATCCTGACGGTCTTCACCGTTTTCATTGTCGTGCTGGTGATGTACATCTTTGGCGGTGATGGTCTTCACAGTTTCGCTTTTGCCTTCTTGGTTGGCGTGTTTATCGGCACGTACAGCTCGGTGTATATCGCCGCCCCGGTGCTGCTTTGGCTCAGCGGCGTGAGCGCGGAACCAGCATCGAGCGTCGAACCTTCGGCACGCAACATGCAACCCGCGCGATAACAGCCTCGGCTCTTTTTGAACTTGCTCGTGATACAGGGTTGCGTTCCGGTTTGCGGTTGGTCCCGCGTGCCGAGCGGGACGGTCTTCCAATTGGGTTGCCGGACCTAAGCCGGATTTCTCACCACGGAGCACACCGAGGTCACGAAGAACAAGCCAATAGATCGTTTGAAGCAAGGTCAACCGCCCGTAGCTACGAGACAGGGTGTTTCCACCGTTCGTTGTGGTAGGGGTACTTGCTACTGGTTTTCTCCGTGGCTCTGTGCCTCCGTGGTTTTGATTGTGAGAAATGCGGGCTAAGCCAACCGAGTCCCGCTCGCTCGCGGGACCTACACCTTTTGCAAGCAGCACAGGTTCGCGCGCCGCTAAACTCGGGGCATCTGCTGGCACCGCACCCGTGCGTGAAAAAAACGTTGGATAGGCGCGTGGTTCGCCCAAACTTTCTCGCCGTGTTGGACGAAATACTTACAGGCCGCGCGAGTTGGAGGCGGCCCATCTTGCTGTTCACGGACGAACCGTTCGGTTGTTGAACGTCGGTTCCACTTCGGGTGAAATCGCGTTCGCTCGATTTCGAGGTACGTCCGTGTCTGTTTTCCGAAAACTGTTCATCGCCACAGCACTTGTGGCCACCGGGTTGGGTGTCGCGTTGCTGTTGGGCGAACCGGATCGAGTTCGCACGGCGTTCGATGCGGCCATCTCGCCCCATGCGCACCACCCAACCGGCGGCCAGGTTGCCGGTTCGCAAAGCGTAACACCCGCGGCATCTTCCGCCAGAGAACAAACACCCCCGTTACTGGCGGGCAGCGTACAACTTGTGCCCGAGTCGCAGGCAGCCGATCTCGAACCGCCGAATGCGTTGCCGCAGGCGCCGGCCTTGCTCTCCGCGTTGGAATCGAACACCCAATCGGTTGTGAACCGCCCGCTGCTCTCGCGCATGCCAGTGCCGGCATCGATCGCATCGCCACTCCAGGCCACGGCGGGTTCCGCGAGGGACTCGACCGTACCCGCCGCCCGACTGCGCGACGAGGCACCGCGAGCCATCGGCAACGAACCACGAAGCCCCTCGACGGTCCGTCGCGCGCCGCCGATTACCACGAACGAGAACGAACCCCTGAGCCGTTCGCGGCCGATTGATCCCAGGATATCGGCGGCCGCCAGCAGCTGGGATGACGTGAGTTCGCCGAGCGCACCCACCCCCATAAACAATCAGCACAACCCGCCGCGATTGGATGATGTTGCGTTGCTTGCGGCTGGGTACTCGGCGGAAGGAGTGCCTCGGGCCACGATCCGGGCCGACTACACGGTGCCAAACTTCCCAGTGGCCGACGCAAGGGAGAATATGCGACCGGTTTCTCCGCCGCCGTGGCCAGCCCCGATCGCCGCGGAAGAAGGTCCCCGGATCCACGTAGTTGTAGACGGCGATTCATTGGAGCGATTGGCCGCGACGTACCTCGATGACGCCCAACGCAATCGAGAGATTTATGAACTCAACCGCGAAGTGCTTTCGCAGCCCGATCTGTTGCCGATCGGTGCCGAGTTGAAGATTCCGAACAAGCGGACGATCACGGCCCGCGTGCTGAGGTTGCCGCCAACGGATCGCGGACAGGGCCAGCGGTTGCCCACGATTGCCGCCGGGCCTGAAGCCGCGCCCGAGCCACGGGAATTGGCGCAACGTGCCGACTTGGTTCCGATTCGTGCCGTGCCCGTTTCAGGCTTGGCACCCGGTGATCCGCCCCGGGCGTATCTTGCAGCGCCGATGCCCGCCCCGTAAGTGGGGCGGGTTGATTATGTTAGGCTTCTTTGGGCGATGATGATTCCGGCTCATTCGCCGCAGTCGCGCTCCGCTTCGCGTCGCGGCTAAACTATCGAACCGTACTCGAGAAGCGTTCTGGCCCTCGGCCCTCGACCCTCTTCCTCACGGTAAGCGGCCTCGGCGATTCGACCAGGGTAGTTGAACCTGGGCGACGTTCTCGGTGAGGAACTGCGTGATTGCCGTATCGAGAAAATCGCCCGATTGTTTCATCAAGTTATCGCCTTGCAGCTTCGAGGGGAGTAGTTGCACACGCAGCCCGCTTGCGAGCTTTGCGCCGGATTTATCCGTTTCTGGGTGAAAACGTTCGAGTTGTTTTTGGATTCGGACGAGGTCCCCCTTGACCTTCGAATCGCCTGAGCCGCCCACGAGCAGCCAATCCGCGCCTTCCTTGAGCGGGGCGAACTTCATGGGTTCTTGCATGGAAAGGCCGTTGAACGACCAACGTGGCGAAATGAGTACGAGTGCTTTGACATCCTGCCCTTGCTTTCCGACGGCGAGAGGGGGCGCGGCCCAATCGCGCGCGGCCCAATTCGCCACGACGCTCGCGCCCATCCCCGATCCAACGAGGCAAAGCTTATTCAGGTTCAACTCACCCGCGTCGTTCTTATCGACGAGGTAGCCGCGAATTGCTTCCATGTCGAAGGCCGCCATCGCGAACAAGCCTTCCTTGGTAAGCTTGGCGGCATCAAGGGTATCGGTTTCGCCAGTGGGCCACACTTGCTTGGTGCTTTCGCCGTGTGCCCGCAGGTCGACGGCCAACACGGCAAAAGTCGCCTGGCGGCCCTCGGCGGCATTGTCGGCCGCGTGGCCCGACGCCGCGAGTTTCTGAACGAGCGAACCGTAGACGCCCCGCGTACCCTTGTGGTCGTGCAGCAGAATGACGGGCGTCACTTGCTTCGCTTCGGCGCTGCCAGGCCGAACCGCGGCGGCGTAAAACGCGCCTTTCAACTCGACGCCATCGCGGGTTGTGAGAGAAACCGCCTGGCTGGCGGGGGCACCTTGTTGCCCCAGTGCAAAGCTTGGCCCCGCCCAAGCAAAGCACACGCCAAGGACCAACCGGGCAAGAAGTGCAACGTTCACGAGCTTTCGGAAAGCACGCATCGAAGTCGATCTCCGAAGAATGATGAGGAGCGAGTTGGGAATCGGACCACGACCGATCGAACCTATTATAGGCTCCGCGATTCGGGCGGTCGAATCGCGCATGGCTTACCGCTTGGGGCCGACAAGGTCGGCCGCCACACATCGAAATGCACGGTTTATTACCGCCCTGTGGGGGAAGGGCTTTGGGCGCTGCGATTCCGGCTCGTTCGGTGGGCTCGCGCTCCGCTTCGCGTCGCGGCTAAACTTTGCGGCCGTGCGTGGCTTTGCCGCGGATCACCGATTGGCCATGGCATCGAGGGCGAACGACTCATTCGGGTCGTGTTTGAAGAAGTTCGTGGCAACGCGATCGGCGATGATTTCGACGAACTCGCGTTCGAACTGTTGCACGGGCTTGTCTTGCGCGGGGATGCCGCTGTTGGTTGGGTATAGCACTTCGCCGATGTTCTTGCTCCACAGTTCCTTGCCGCGTTGTTTCATGTCGTACACGGTGAGGTGCATGTTGGCGTTGCCTTGGTAGAGGGTCTTTCCTTTGTAGAGTTCGAAGTTTTCGATTTCGATATAGACGACTTTGTCGGCATGGACGGCTTGGGCTAGTTCGCGGAAGTCGCCCCAGTCGCTTTCGTCGATCCAATTATCGACCTCGCGAGGATTCACGACGTCAATTTTCTTGACGTTCTTGGCGAGCATTTCGCTTGTGCGGGCGGCAATGGCCCGCGACGCGCCGGCGTGCCGATACTCGTGCGACGAGGGCGGCTTGCACATCACGACGACCCGCTCACCTTTCAGCCCCTCGCACTCGGCGGGAACCACGTTGCCGCCTTGCAGCACATACATCCCGGTGGCCAACATGCTCGCGCACCCAGTGCTTGCGGCCAGGGCCGCCAAGGCCATGAACAACGTAATTGCGCGGTGGGGGGCAACAACATGAGCGTGGGAACGGTCCATCGTTTCTCCTTCGCGATCCATCGCCCCCAAGGTGAAGAGAAGTAGCCGGGGCGAAGACAAGGACGCGAAGAATAGAGACCCACCGACCGCGCCGCAAGATGGACTAGCGAAAATCGCGGCGAGCCGGCTAGCGGGGGAATCAACTCCCGAATGGTGCCTGAATGGGTGCTGGGGCAGTGGTTGGCTAGCATACGCCATCCGCGATGGCATTTTGCAGCAATGCCAGCAGCCGGCTTGATCGGGCTTGCAGTGGCTAGTCAAGACGAATAAAAAAGCCACCTTGCTAACCGCAATGGTCGGCAAGGTGGCTAATTCCGAAAAGGCGCCGCCCGGATTCGAACCGGGGATGTCGGATTTGCAATCCGATGCCTTAGCCACTTGGCTACGGCGCCGTAGGTGTTAGAAAAATCGCTCTAATCGTTTCGACCGAATCGACCCTTCGACTTGCCTAAAAATTACGCGATCCGGGAAGACTGGTCAAGTTCAAGCGAGTTGGCGGATCAGATCATGTTTAACAATCGCAAACAAAGGGCAATTTTGCCCCAAGACACCTTGGCCCGCGAGATCGCCGAGCGAAGTGTGCCTGAAACGCTTGATTTGCTCGGCGAAAAGGCCCGCGGAATGCCGCGTGCCGAGCAACGCGGGTACATCCGCGCCTACGCCCTTCCGGTTATCTTTGAAGAAGTGCTGCAGTTGGTAGGACACGAATGGCCGCCAAAGGCTCGCCACGAATTAGCCCTGGCCGCGCTCGAGATGGCAGTCCACCTTGTGGTTGAAGAGTTGCGACTCCCCCCCGCGGTGGCCGTGCCGATTCCGCACATTCGCCTGTTTCAGGCCGCTTGACGAGGCAAGGGTTCACTCTCCCCCGCGACACGACGCAAACGACGCCCATCAAACCTTTAGCGCGGCGGCGCGGTGCCGGGGCGCGCGGCCGACCAGGTGGGCTGCTCAGGTGGAAGGGCGTAGCGGTAGTATACTTCGAGGCACATGGTGGCCATCGCGGTGGTGTAAATGCGTCCGCCGTAGCCGCCCCACAGGGTGTTCTGTTCCCAACTGCCTGCGTGCTCACCCTCGGCAACTTGGGTTTTTGTGAGAGCGGCCACCATTGCGTCGTTCCAGGTTCGCCACGCGGCGGCGGCCGAGCCATCGGCTCGTTGCCGATGGTGGAGTGCAAGCGTGGCGTAGTACCAGTAGTAAAGATTAACCTGCTCCGCTCGTGGTAAGCTGGCGAGGAGTTGGGTGGTGGCTTCGTTAGCAGGTTGGTCCTGCAATCGCACGCCGCTCGAGTCTTCGAGCACGATGCGGCAATAGAGTGCTTCGGCCGTCATCGAGGTACTTGCTGGGCTATCGGGGCGATAGCTGGCGAGGCCGCCGGAGTTGCCTCGCTCAACGCTTCTCAGAAAGCGATTGATGCGTTGCCAAGTGTGGGGTGGAACTGGGACCCCCGCTCGTTCGGCGCTGGCCAGGGCCATCACTTGCCAACCAAGTTGGCTGGTGTCGCCTGTGTCGCCGGGGTGGTATCGCCAGCCGCCGGTCGATGTATTTTGCGAAGCGAGGCTGAAGGCCACGGCGCGGGCCACGGCCTCTTCGAGGCGGCGGTCGCCCGTAACGGCTTGGGCTTCAGCCAGGGCGAAAGTGGACATCGAATGGCAGTACATTTGGGCGTAGAGTGTGGCATTGCCGAACAAGCTGCCGTTGGCGGACTGCGAGCGTAGCAAGAAATCCAGCCCGCGTTTGACGTTTTCCTGATAGGCGCCTTGCGCGTGCGAGTGGCCAGCCCCGAGGAATGCAAGAACGGCAAGTGCGGTGATGCCGGTATCGGCACCACGCCCCGCGTTGCCGCGATTTTGGCCAAGGACCATCTCATCGCGACCGGCTCCGAAACGATTGGCATCCCAGCGGCCATCGGGCGACTGAGCGGCCGCGAGCCAGCGGAGCGCGGCCTCGACGGCGGCCTCGGTATCGGCGTTCCCCCCCTGCCCCGCAACGAACCCCAACCGGCCAGGCTCGCTTCGAAGTGCGTAAGCGTTCGCGGGCACCTCGGCAACAGGCGGCATTGGCTCGATCGGAAGAGGCTCCTCGGCAACGGTTGGGGCGCGGTCAATCGGTTCGGGCTGCGGCGTCGCCACGTCGGGCGGCGGCGGTTGCGTTTCGGTATTCTCGATTTCTTCCGGTTTGGTCGTTGGGGTTGTTTTTGTTTCAGCTACAAGGGTGGGCGGCTGATTGGTGGTCGGTACCGCGTTCGGCGCGGGTTCCTCGGTTGGCTCCTCGGTTGGCCGCACGGGTTGCGGTGTTGGCTCTGGCATGGGCAAGGGTTGCGGGGACTCTTGCTTCGCCAGTAGCTTCGGTGGTTCCAACTCGGTGATTGGAGCTGGTTTGTCCTCCTCGGGCGAGACACTCGGTGGGCTTGTTTCCGCGACGATGCGAACGCGAATCGGTGGCCCACCACCTCCGCCGCCACCGCCGTCGCCCGAAACGATCCGCACCGTCATGGCGAGAAACGCGAGGATCAAGTGGGCAAGAAGTGAGAGCACCGCGCATTTGTGAAGGGGCTTCGAGTGCCCCCAGCGGGTCCACAGCAGCGTCACGAGCACAACGCTGAGCACGAGCGACCCGGCCCACAGCAGCCAGTAGGCTCCGCTTATCGAAGCGAGGCACGGCACAAGGCCGAGCCCACGAATTGGAGCAAAGGGTGCCATGACATCATGCCGGGATGGATTAACGGTGTGTCGTGCGGCTCGAAGCAGCGGCCGCGATCCGCACGGTAATGCCCAACTCGGAAATGCCCGCTTGCCGACAGGCACCCAGCACGGCGGCCACGTGTTGGAACGCGCAGTTGGCATCGCCGTGGATGACGACGGTTGGTTGAGTTAGCTTGGTGCGAGTGGCCGCAAGCTGCTCCATAAGTTCAGTTTCGGTAACGAATTCGCCATGGAGTTGGATGCGGCCGTCGGCCATCACCGCGACAACGAGCGGTTGCGGCGGCGGAACCTCTTCGCCCGCAGCCGCCACCTGCGGCACGGCCACTTCGATGTTTCGTTCCATCTCATCGAACTTGGTGGCCACCATGAAGAAAATAATCAACAGAAACAACACGTCGATCATCGACGTCAAATTAAGCGTCGGCACTTCGTCGTGTTGCAGTTTCAGGGGCATGGAAGTTAGTCAAGAGCTGAGAGACAAGAGTCAAGCGCCAGAACGAATGTTGTGGACGGATGGAAAGTTTAGCCGCGACGCGAAGCGGAGCGCGATGGCATGCAAGGGTCGAGGGTCGGAGCGGGATTGTGGATCACATCAGGCCGTTTGAACGAGTCATGGATACGATCCTCTGGCCGCGCCCGGTTTCGACAATTGCCCAAGTACTTCAGGCTCTTGGCTCTTGACTCTCCGCTCTTGACTCTTCACTACGCCGCGCGGCGGCGGGCAACCGTTAGCCGGGTGTTCTTGCGGTCTTCCAATCCTTCGTGGGAAACGAGGCTGACAAGCTCTTGGCCGTAGTGGTCGAGGTCCATGATAAGCGTATCGACGCGGCCGACGAAATACAGATAGAGGATGAGCGCGGGGATCGCGACGAGCAGCCCGGCGGCCGTGGTGATGAGCGCGACGCTGATGCCGCCGGCGAGCATTTCGGCGCGCCCCATCGCGGGGCTGCTCGCGATGACGTTGAACGCCTGGATCATGCCCCACACGGTACCGAGCAGGCCCAAGAGCGGCGAAACCGTGGAGACGCCGTTAAGCACACGAAGGTAACGGCGCAGCACGTTCGCCACCCGCTCACCTTCATCGAGCACGGCTTGCTCGACCTCGACCGCGGGCTTTCCCCACTTCCGCAGGCCGGCCGCGAAGACGCGGGCAACATGGCTTGACTCTTCTTCGCACCGTTCGAGCGCATCCGCGCGATCGAGCGCGCCCTCGCGCAGTTGAAGCAAGAATCGTTCGATGAACAGCATCGGAAGAACGCGCCGCTTCCGCAAGCAGTAGAAACGCTCGAACACGATAAGGAACATCACGAACGAAGCCAGCAAGATGGGCAGCATGAGCGGTCCGCCAGCCAGCAGCATCTCAAACAAGCTGCGAGTGGGAATCGGCGGATTCGCGGGGGCGGCCGCCAGCATCGGCATCGTGAAGTGGCTTATCGTGAACATCTCCAGCAGCCTGTTGAAAGACTTGGTTACGAGTAGCTAACCCGGCCCTTCGAGGAAACGTATCTAGCCCGGCCCTTCGGGCCGAGAAGCGTGTGACAGGGCAGTTTCGGTCGTGCTTTATTGGCACTTCTCCGACCCGAAACGGGTCGGTTATCTAGTTGCTTGGCGCGGAACATTCTTGGGGCCGCAAATGGGACAAGGAGACCAGGAAACCGGGAGTATGCGGATTCTCCTGGCTTCCTGGTCTCCTTGTGTTGTTACTTGGTGGTTTCTCGCGATCCGCTTCGCGTCGCGGCTAAACGAACTTCGTGTGGCAGCTGAACGAGATTCGTGTGGCGGCTAAACGAGTGTTCCTGCGATTGGTCTCCGCGACGCGTTTGGCTAGAACTTGGCGTTTACACCGGTATCGACATTGCCGACCATGTGCAAGTGGTTATGATCGATGTACACGACCTCCTCGGCTTCTTCATCTCGCAACGTGTGGGGAACGGGCCAGCCAACTCGTCGGACATCCTCGTAGTACACGGTGCATTTGTAGTGGGCATGATGTTGCTGGGCGGGGCCGATGAGTGGGTATACGCGAGGCGGATCGACGTAATCAGCAATTTTATGTCTAACGATTCGCACCTTGTTTCGGTTGCGTTCCCAGAGCAAAGGGACGCCGCTTTCCACGGGATGAACCTTTTCTAGCGCGCGAATCACTTCATCGTCGCAGGGCGGATCGAGTGCGACGGGCGGGCCGCCCGAGGTGGTGGGGCCCAGGATCGGCACACGATCGTACCGTTCGTGTTCCCAGTATTCATCTTCCTTCTGTTCTTGGAAGTACGGACTGACGGGGATCGGCACCGAGAGGATGCCCAAGCTTGGGCCGCCCGTGGTGAAGCCCCAGAAGCAACCGGTGGTGGTCAGGGACCATGTCACCAGGAGGATGCCGAATGCGGTGGTCGTATTCCTTGCCATCGCGAGTCCCTTTTTCCAGCAGACAGGAATTGAGTTGCAGTTCGATGAGCGACTTCGATTGACGATCATCCCGAATCATTCACCACGGAGGCACGGAAAAGAATTGGTCATGTGTCATTCGGCCATTTCAGAAATGACCAAATTTCAAATGGGCAATTTACAATGACAAAGTCGGTGTCGTTCGTGTCTCGGTGTCTCCGTGGTTACACGGCTGAGGATCAGCATGTCGCACGGGGCGAGAGTTTTCCGCGCCACCGCTTAGACGTAGTTATCGAGATAGTTTGGGGAAAACTTGCGGGTTTTTCCGGTTATGCCGGAAAAAGCCTCGCAAGCATTGCTGCCAACCAACCGAAGTAGAGGAATTTCGGATTGCGGATTACGGATTCGCGAAGCTGCGCATCGCGGGGCGCCGGGCAAGTGCCTTCAATCCGAAATCCGCAATGCGAAATGCAA
>JADZFK010000227.1 GCA_020849945.1 Pirellulales bacterium
GGCGATCCCCCGCTGCGAGCCGAGACCCTCGAAGTACCCCACCAGCAGCATCCGGAAGTAGACGCCCGGCGGAATCCCGGGGCGGCCCATGGTGCCGTGATAGTACGGCTCGCACAGCGACTCGACGAACGCATCGAAGCCCGCTTCTCGCAGCAACTCGTTGAGCTTGCGGTAGAAGACATGCCCTTCCGAACGCGGCAACTCGTCGGCCGCGATCCAGAACGACGTCTGCTGCTCCTGGTTGCGGTGACCCAACGCCATCACGAATCCTCCTCAATTCGACTTCGCGGATGCCTCAGCAATCCAACCAACCACGGCATCCGCTGGCAACAATTTAGCGCCACGCCGTCACGAAGGAAAGACCACCCCAAGAGACTTTTTCAACAGGCTGTTAAGACGCCATCTGATCCAAGACGAGTGTTGAGACAAAGCCTAATTTTCGCCGCGGCCGCCGCGCGCCCTGCCACCTCCCCGTGGCGGTCGGAAGCCGGGGCCTCCCTCCATCATGCCGCCTTCCATGCCGGGCATGCCATATTTCTCTTTCGTAAACAGTTGACGGTGGTACTCAACATCCATCTGGTCATCAAGCTCATTCCGAATATAAAGCTCGCCGGATGGCCCCATCAGCAGGACCCGACCGGGGGCATTGTAATCCTTCGATAGCTTATCCCCGCCATCGGCGTCGAGCATCGTCATGCCCGTGACGAATCGAAACGCTTCGCGCGTGTCAATCGCCAGGGGGGCCGTCACAAGATACTCGACCTTTTCAACCATGTTCGCCACGTTGCCTCGCCGCAGCTCCTTCTCGATGGCGGCTTGAATTGCATTGCCTTCATCGTCGGTATCGAACGAATGGACCAACAGCGTGGCCGTCGGCTCGTCATTAAACTTTTCATCGGAAGCCGCCTTTACCTGCGCCAATTGCGCGCCGCCACCCAGCGGAATCCCGACGGTCGGGCTCGGGTCGCTCCAGCCTTCGATGCGTCGGAAATCGGGCATCGGTTGTTTCTTGGCGCGGGCAGCCTGAGCTTCCGTTCGCTGCCGATCGAGCACACTGGCGGCCAGCACGTTGGCCGGTAGCCCAACGTTCGGGTCTCCGAGCACCAGGGTTACGCGATACTTGTACTTCTTACCAGGTTCCACAGTGAAATCAAAAAATCGTAGCAGCAGATGATCGACGCCCTTCGGCAAACTTGTCCGCGCCGTGGCAGCGCCGGGCATGGCCCCGCCTCCGCCGTAACCGGGGCCGCCTTCCATCTCGCCACGACCTCCCATCATTCCGCCGCCAAAACGACCCGCCATGCCATAACCCGGCCCGCCCATGCTCCCGGGGCCTCCGCCGAATCGGCCGGGGCCACCCATCATCGCGCCATATTCGCCCATGCCCATGCGACCGGCCCCAGGCCCCGCGCCCGGGCGCATCCCAGGTACCATGCCGGGCATGACTCCTGGCCCTGCGGCACCTGGTGCCGCTGCCGAAAAGGGCGAGGTCTCTCCACCTTCGGTCGGCTGCGACGGCGAGCCGGCGGCCGGAACTTCGGGCATCGTTTCCTCTTCCAGCGGCGGCGTATCGGCAATTAAGGGGATGTCTGGATGGGTCGCTTCAGCGCCCCAGTTGCGCCCCACGAGCGGCGGCAGGGGGAACGTTAGAACGTAGTCGAAAAATCGCTGATCGATGACATCCGGCGCCATCCCTGCCCAAAATTGGCTAGCGGCCGTATAGAGATTCGTCATGATCGTCGTTGCCACGGCCGACGAGTGAAGCGGCTTATTCGCCCGGATGGACTGCCGCTGGCCCTCATACACGGGCACGGGTTTCCACTCCAGTTCCTTGCCCGGCACGACCTCGGCCCGCTGCACGAGGAAACCCTTGTATTGTGGGAAGTCGCGCATGGGGTCGAAGCCCAATTTGGCGTTTTCAAAGGCATCTTGGTAAAGCTTCAATTGATCGCGGATCGGTACCTTGGCCGTCACAATCGCCCAGTACGCTTGTTCGATACGTTCACCTCCTTGTAGTGGAACGCCTAGGGCAGTTGTCATGTTGGTGATCTGACGGCGCTTGGGATGATTCGGGTCGAAAGGTTCTTGGCCCATGCTGAACTCGCCTTCTCCGCGTGGCCCGCCGGGGCCAAGGTTCCGACGCCCTCCCGCCCCTTCACCCGCGCGATTGGGCGGATTGTTGGCCTCGCGTTCCGCGCGATCCTGTTCTTTCTTCGCGGCTTCCGCCGCTTCTTTCACGCGTTGCAATTCTTGCTTCTTGCGGATCGACTCGTCGATGAACGCGAAGAGGCCCGAGCCTCCGGTCGCGCGCACGTCCACCGCGTTGAGCAGCACCGGATCGGTGCGACGCACGGCAGGCGCGATGACGGGCTGATCCATCTGCGCCGAAGCGTAGGACGCGGGGTCGACCGCCGTATCCGCCTTGATATCGAGCGGTTTGGATGGTTTGACCTCTGCCGCTAGTTCGTTACCGGGTTCGGGCCAGTGGGCATCGCGCACGGCGGCGGATGTTTCGGTGATGACGTTATGAAGTTTCTCGGGCTTGTACTTTTCATCGAGTCGCGGGAGGGCTGTCGTTTTGTAGAGCAACCACACCACGACAAATCCCACGAGCGCGATCGCGGCCTTCTCGCCGTGCTTGAGCAGCAGCCCTTTGATGCCACCTAATCCCTTCAGATTGCCAGACATTTGCTAAACTCCTAATTCGCGTTATGCACCTGCGCCCGTGGCGAAGCACCAACCTACTCGAATGACGATGGATAACGGCATGTTAAATAAGCCCTTGCAGCTCGTTCGACCTCTAGGAAGACTCGTTGTTAGCTCATCGTTTGATCGGCGTTTCTCTTCCACGATCCGAGCCCTCACTCCTAATTCCATATCTTCCGGCTCCCTCCCCTCGGTGGGGAGGGGAGATTTGTTGGCAGTTCCGCGCTCCGCTCTGCGTCGCGGCTAAACACTCAACCCATACTCAACATCCGTTCCGCAACTCACTCCTCACTCCTCACTCCTCGCAACTCGCAACTCGCAACTCGCAACTCCATTACAGCTGCGCCGTGGCCGCCCCAGCAGTTGGTTCGGCGGGTTGCTCCAAGCTATTCAGGTTTGGTTTGTTGTAGAGATAGATCGTACCTTGAATGACGACGTTCTTCACATGCGGTTGCAAATTGAACTGCTGAATTCCGGTTCGATCGGGGAATGGGCTGGCCTGCCCGCCGGCACCGCCCATGCCGGGGCCGCCGAAGCCGCGTTCGCCGCCGAAGCCTCCGAAGCCAGGGCCGCCGCCGCCGCCCGCTTCCATTCCTGCCAACCCAGGTGGGTTGATTCGAACTTCTTGCACTTCGACCCGCAACGGTTGGCTTCCGCAGATCGCGATGAAATGCTGGAGCCAGCGCACATCCACTTGCATGACCATGCGGACGGGCAAACGCTTGTACCCTTTGCCGAACAGGCTCAGGTCGAGCGGGGGTGCCGGTGCGGCGAGAGCCGCTGGGTCTGCTGGTACCGGTCCCGGGCCCATCGGTCCTTCGCCACTTGCCTCGCCGCCGGCCGAACCGACCGCAATTGGCAAGCCTTTATCGTCTAGATAGCGCCACGAAAGCAGGGCCGTTTGTTCTTGTGCCGGGGTCATCGCGGTTTGGCCGCCGCCCGGGCCAAAGCCCCCTTCCATGCCGCGCATGCCACCTGGCCCGCTCATTCCTGGCGGGCCGCCCATTCCCGGAGGAGCCCCCGGCATTCCTCCTGGGCCAGCGGCACCTGCTTCGCCTTCCACACCAGGGGCCGCCGCTGCCACGGGCGGGGCGATCAAGAGCCGCCCCGGCTGACGGCTATACTGAGCCGCCCGCTGCCCAACCTCCAACGAATAAACGACCTTCACCGCGGCGTTCGACATTCGGGTTGCCCCCGCCGCGCTGTTTGTTTTGGCGATCACATCGAGCAAGGCATGGTAGACCCACAGGTCTTCTTGCGTCACCCAAATACGCAACGAGGAAGGCCGTTGAGGGAAATTCAATTCGTCGCGAATGTACTGTTGATCCAACCACTCGCAGATGTAATCGTCGTCGGGAACCATCCCGGGCATTGCGCCGGGCACGCCGCCGGGCATTGCACCGGGCATGGCCCCTGGCAAACCGCCCTCCAAACCGGCCCCATAACCGGGTCGTCCCAGCTCTCCGCCAGCACCGGTCGTGGCGTTGATATCGAGCGGACGCGCGCCAATCTTTTTGGGCAATTCGGGAAAGTGCTGCTCGATGTAGTTCTGGTAGTTATTTCGCAAGGGGGTCGGAATTTCATCGTTGAATTGCAGCTTCTCGATCGTATTCCGAAAATCCTGGCTCAGTGCGGTGGGCCATTTCAATGCTTGTTCTCGTTGGCGATCGTACACGCTACGCCAAATCTCGGCCACGTTCGCTAACTGTTTCTTGTTTTCCTCGGCTTGCCGGGTATTGATGGGTTCATTGGGGTGGAATGAAGCATTCCTCACCCCTTGAACATTGTTGAATTCGTCGGTGATTGTTTTTTGGTTGGCTTGGTAAGCCGCACTCGTTTTTTGCGTTGCCATCCACCAGCAGCCGATGGGGATCAGCGCAACCAAACCGGAAAGCACCCAGAAATGGTGCTGCTTCAGCCAGGCCAGCGCGACGCGTATTTGGTCCATATTTCTCGAATCCTATCTACGACTCTTCAATCCCAATTATCTGAGGGTGCCTGGGAAATGGAACCGCCTTCAGGCCCCGGCAAAGCCGGGGGATGTGCATCCAATTTCCGAGCACTCTCAAGTATCTAAAACGTTGACGAAACGCGACCTTTCTTCGACAGGAACACAGGGCTTCGCCAATTCTTTGAATGGATTCCAACCCCTTGCACCTTCGTGTGGGGCATGCGTATTTCTTCCAGAGCCAAACGGCTCCGGTTACCGATGCAGTTACGAACTTGGCTCGGTGGTTGCGGGTTCGGTGGTGGTTGCCGCCGTCCCGGCGGGGGCGGTTTCAGCAGGCGGGGGCGGCGCGGGGCCGGTTGACGCGGGGGTCGTACCGGTCGGGGCGGTTTCGATGGCGGGCGGTACGGCGGGGGCCTCGCCCGTGGGCGAGGAAGCGGCCGCTGGAGAAGCGATCGGTTGGGCCTCGGCGGTAGCGGGAGCCGTTGCCGGTTCCGTTGCCGTCGCGTCGGTTGCAACCTCGCCTTGAGGAGCGGGAGCCTTTTCCTTTGCCGCCAACTTCAACATGCGTTCGGTGCGTGGCTTGGGTTGCCAGCAAAACTGGACGACGAAATCGTATTGACGGAGCTTGAATGTTTTTGGTAATTGCTCGCCCGCCGCGCCTGTGCCGTAAGGCAAACCGCCGGCTTCCTCGCCCATGCCTCGCGGGCCCATTGCCATGCCGGCGGGGCCGATGCCGCCCGTGGCCGTCGCGTCCATGGCCTCGGCCATGTAGGTAACGGTCTTTACCTTTTCGCTCGTCACCACGACGGGATACTGAACGCCAAGTTCCGAGATTGGCATCTCGATGAGCTTGCCGCTCGGGCCATCGGGTAGCATCACCTTTCCCTCTTCCAGGTGTTTGATCAGCGTGTTGCGAACGAACTGCTCGCCCTCGTCCCCCACGTCGATTTTTGAATTGGGTGGGTTGTTGTGCAGGTGGAAGCCTTTGATTTCAATGACCCACCCGCCGGCTGCCAAACCGGTGCCGGTCGCGCCGTCAGCCGGTGGCGGCGCATTGGGATCGGTTCCCACCGTGGCCGATGGATCAAGAGGAGGTGCTCCGGCGGGATCGGCTGGCGGAGCGGCTGCGGAGGGGTCGGCAGGGGGCGAGGCGTTGGGGTCGGTAGGCGCGGAACCATCGCTGGGCGATGCACCCGGCTTTTGCGTTAAGTTGGCGGCAACGCTCGTGTGCCACGGCGTCAGATCGGCAAAGTACTCGCAGTCTACCGAATCGATGTGTAACTCGTTTCGCTTGGCGATGTCCTCTTCCGTTTCTTGCCGTTCGGCTGCCGGGCGGGGGTCTTTCGGCAACGAAGCATCGAGCGCCTTCAACAGTTCCAACCACAAGAGCCGACCTTCCACGTTGCTTTGCAGGCTGTTGCCCACCTCGTTGATTGCATCGAACTTTGTTTTGAGTTCGGAGAGTTCCCCTTCAAATCGCTTTGCTTCGGAAACCGCGTTCTTGGCGGCGGAGAGTTCGCGAGCCATCGCGGGGGCGGCCACGTCGGCGGTCATCAGCGCCGAGTAGTGGCCAAAGTAATTGATCGTCAATCCAAGCAGCAACAGTGCGGCGGCCCCCACGGCCCACGGCTTCTTCGCCTTGACCAAACGCGTTGTAACGATTTCCTCGGGAAGCAGATTCGTGCGGAGCTGCGAGTTGCCCAACGCTTGCACGCACAAGCCGTACGCCACGCCGAAGGTCGGCTGATTTTCTTTGAACTGCGGTCCGGCAACCGCCGTGCCGCCAACCAGGTTGTTGAACTGGTCGATGAGCTTGACCTCTTGATCGAGGTTCTGCGAAAGGAATCGCTGAAGGCCGGGCAGCTTCATGGGGTTGCCAAGGGCGACCATATCGCCCAACTTGGCGTTGCGGTTGTTGCTTGTAAAGAAGCCGATCGAGCGTTGAATTTCGGCGACCAGATCGCTGAACACGGGCCGCATCGCTTGGAAGACGGCCTTCGGGTTCTCGGCCTTCATTGCATTTCGCTTCAGATGCTCGGCCTTGGCGAACGTGAGTTTGAGTTCTTTCGTTAGCGATTTGGTGAAGTGGTTGCCGCCGATCGGGATGCTGCGTTGCCACACGCGATACCCATTCGTAATCACCAGGTCGGTCGTGTCGGTCCCCAGCGAGATGATCACGGTTGAAGGCGGGGGATTCGAGGGATCGTATGGACCCGATATCTGAAGCCGGTCGTAGCAAATGAAGTTGTAAATGGCGAGCGGCGCGAGTTGGATAATCTCCACCGCGATACCGGCCGATTCGAGCGGTTTTAGGTGCCTCGCCACCTGGTCGCGTTTCATGGCGAACAAACCGACTTCGGTTTCGAGCGCGTACCCTTCTTCTTCGTTGCCGATCAGCGGTTGATAATCCCACACCACGTCTTCGAGCGCGAAGGGGATTTGCTGGCGAGCCTCGTACTTGACGATGTCCGGTATTTTCTTTCGCTCGACGGGCGGTAGCTTGATGAACCGCGCCAAGCCGCTTTGGCCCGGAACGGCCACCGCCACGCTTTCGCCCGCGATGTCGTTTCGCGAAACGAACAGTTCCAGCGCTTCGCGGACCAACTCGTCGCGATTTGCCTCGGGCTGCGTGAGAATCTTGGGGTATTCGATATAATCAAAGGCTTCGACAACCATGCGGCTGTCGTCCTTTTCGTGCGGCCGACAGCGGAGCGCCTTCAGCGCGCACTGGCCGATATCGATGCCCCAAACGGCGTTGCTCTTCGCCATAACCAAGAACCTCTATTCCTCAAAACCGCCCAACTCTCGAATGCGGGCAGCTGCCTCGTGATTGCGAATCGTAGTTGCGCAGTCGCCAACGACCCATTCAGCGCGGGACATGGAACGGCGCGCGAAGCACGGCCATTCCTATCCATTGTACTGAAAAGACGTTATGACTAGCGATGCACGTCCCAATGCATGCGTACCCGGGCATCTGAAATGCCCGATATCCTCCATTCTACTCGTTGTTTTTCTCTTGAATAGCAACTTCCCTGGCGGCTCGGGCAATCTGCCGAGGACTTTGGCCCGGCCGTTGCCGCGCCGACCCCCGAATGGGATTCGGCCGAAAGCCAGAAATGTCTTCCCGGATCGAGAAGAAACGCGGCACGGCTTTCGCCGTAACGTGTGGGGAAATATAATGTTACGGCAATGGCTATCTACAAAACATCGTTGATTCTGCCCTGCCAGGGTTGGGATGACTTCCCAACCCACCTGGACGATGACTCTTCGGCTGAAATCCTTGCGGGTTGGACTTCGTTGTGGCATCCGAGCCTGATTGCCGCCACGAAAGGGGTACCCGGGGCGTTGGCCGCCACCAACTTGCCCGGGCCCGAGGAGATGGCGGATCACCTCGTGGTGGCCCCGAAGGCAAGCCGGCAGATCATGCCCAGCGATTGGTGCGACCGCGTGCGCGAGGTTGGCCCGGCGGGGCCGTGGCCCGTCGAGCCGACGACCTCGCGAGCTTCGACCTTGGTGGCCACGTTGGCCGCGGCCTCGGTTGCTCACTTGCCACTGGATGTCGAAACGACCGCCGATTTTTTCGCGCTTGGGTTCGCGTACTTGCAGGTGGAGTTACTTACGAAGGCGATGCGTTACACCTCGGTGCTGGATACGGCCCAGTTTGAAGCGGCGGTGGTTGCCGCCGCGAAAGAAGCCGTTGCCGGTCGAAACCAACCGGCCCACGAAGAGCTGGCAAGGGCCTTTGATCTCCTTGCCGATACGCGAAATCATGCCTACGCCGTGGATTACTACGCGATCGACCTCGCGCTGCTCGCCGACGCAACGCTGGGCGAAGCACTTCGAACACGACTGGCCGGCAGCGGGCCAACGAACCTCCTCATCACCGGCCAGCAACTGGAACGATTGGCGCAACAGCCTGAAACGCTTGCCGCGTTGCGAGCCGCGCTGGATGCTGGTACGGTTTCGTTGGTGGGGGGTAAGTATCGGCATGAACCCTTTTCGCATGTCGGTCCTGAAGGCCTGCTCGCGGACCTGCGCGGTGGCCAGGAGGTTGCCCAGCGTTTGCTGGGGCACAAGTACGAGGTGTACGGCCAGTTTGATTCGGCGTTCACGATCCTGTTGCCCGCGGTGCTTCGCGGATTGGGATATCGAGGCGCATTGCATGCCGCATTTGATGGCGGAAAATTGCCTCGCCCCGAACAACGAAAGACGAATTGGGGAGCCGATACCGACGCCTCGATCGAGACCCTTGCCGTGATGCCCTTGGATGCCGCGCGGCCAAGCGTTTGGCTCTTGCTGGCCGAGCGTGTGGCCGACACGATCGCGCGCGACCATGTGGCAACGATTCTGCTGGCCAGTTGGCCGGGCGCGGAAGCGGAGTCATTCGGCGATTTGCGTCGAGCGGCGAAGTTCAACAACGTTCTCGGCAAATTGGTGACGTTGGAGGAGTACTTTGAAATCACACGCGAGGTAGACGATTGGATTCACTTCCGCCCGAGCGAATACCCGAATCGAACGATCGGCTCGACGTCTTGCCCTGCCGATTCAGTTTCCTCGCAGGTGGAAGGGTATCGGAGCGATGCGCGGGGCGTGTATCGCCGCGTTGCGGCCGGGTTATCGGCCCTCGCTGGTTTTTCCGTGCAAGACGGCAACGGATGTGCGACCAACGACCGGCCGGAGCCGTGCGTGGTGATGAACCCGTGGAACTTCTCGCAATCGTACCTGATAGGAATGAACCCCTTGGCTCGTGGTGGCGATTTCGCCCTTTCCGCCGAACTGGATGCACCTTCGCGGACTGCCAATCTGCAGGTTACGCACGTGCAAGAGGTGCCGGGGTGCGGGTTTCGCAAGGTGCCGAGAGAAGTGACGGCACCCGCCGCTGTTGGAGCCGCCCAATCTGCTCGGCTGGCGGAAGGGCTGACGCTGCGCAACGAACACTTGGAAGTGTCCATCTCTCCGAAGTCTGGCGGCATTCAATCGATTCGAACCCATCGCGATCGCGGTACGCGAGTTTCGCAGCGGCTTGTGTTTCGTTCGGGAGTGGTTGCTGAAGACGGCGAATCGCAAATGGTTGCCGAACGAGTCGAGATCACGCGGAACGATTCGTCGATGGGCGAAATTACTTCGCGTGGCAATGTGCTCGATGCGAAAGGGGAATTGCACTCTCATTTCGTTCAGCGCGTTCGAGTGATCCGCGGTTTGGCGCCGATCGTGGTCGAAGTGGAGTTGGAACCGCGTCGCCTGCCCGAGGGGGCGATCTGGGACTCGTATTTCGCTAGCCGCCTGGCTTGGCGCGACGATGCGTTTGCCGTGCGACGCGGGCTGGAATGGACGGCCTGCCAAGCGGCCCACGAACGGATCGAGTCCGTCGAATGGGTTGAGATCGACGATGCCCTGGGCCGCATCACATGCCTGGCACTCGGGTTGCCATTTCATCGCCGCGTGGCGAGCAATCGACTCGATTCGTTGCTCTTGGTAGAGGGCGAATCGGTTCGGCGGTTTCAGTTTGGGCTTGGCCTGAATCTGAAGTACCCGACTCAAACAGCCCTCGAGTTGCTATTTGCGGGCGAGCCGTGTTTTGCCGAAATGCGAACGCGTTGCACGGAGGCGGCGGGGTGGCTCGTGCATGTGGGAGCACGCAACGTGTTGATAACGCATCTCGAACCGCTGGCCAAGGAAGGCTCAGGGGTTCGCGTTCGGTTGCGCGAAACCGAAGGCGTTGATACGCAAACCGTTCTCACGGCCTTCCGACCTTTTCGCTCGGCCCGCATTACCGATTTTCGGGGGGAGCGGCTTGAAGTATTATCAGTAGTGGAAGGAAGTGCCCAGGTAGATCTCGGGCCGGGGCGTTGGATCCAGGTTGAAGCAGAATGGTGAGGAGTGAGTTGTGAGTTGTGTGGGGCGGAACGAATGTTGAGTGTGGGTTGAGTGTTTAGCCTCGACGCGGAGCGGAGCGCGGAACTGCCAACGGATATCCCCTCCCCAGCCCTCTCCACCGAGGGGAGGGAGCCTGAAGTTATGGA
Organism: Pirellulales bacterium; assembly: GCA_020849945.1. Taxonomy (GTDB): domain Bacteria; phylum Planctomycetota; class Planctomycetia; order Pirellulales; family Lacipirellulaceae; genus JABDGM01. Next base: position 10,681 of record JADZFK010000227.1, read on the forward strand.
ATTAGGGGTGCGGTGTGATTTGATTTGGTGCGGTTTGTGCCGTAATGCGATGTACGTAGCACGGACTGAAGTCCGTGCCACGAGAGGACGCTAACAGGGTTGTTACTTTGCGGCTGCGGTTGCTGGTCGATCGTTTTCGTATTGGATGGATTTCGAATCGCAATGATTGTCACGATAGATGGTCCGGCTGGTGCGGGGAAGAGTAGCGCGGCGCGCGAGTTGGCGCGGCGGCTTGGGTTTCGATTTTTGGATACCGGGGCCATGTATCGAGCCGTTACCCTGGCGGCGCGCGAGCGGGGCCTAAACCTAGCCGATGGCGAGACACTTGCCAAGCTTGTTGCGGAGATTCGAGTTGAACTGGTTGGAGACCGTGTGATGCTGGACGGGCAAGACGTGTCTTCCGCGATCCGCAAGTTTGAGATCACGACCGCGATCCACTATGCGGCCGACAACCCGGCCGTTCGGCGGCAATTGGTTGAGTGGCAGCGGGCCGCCGCCGCCCGGGAAAACGTGGTGACGGAAGGCCGCGATCAAGGGACCGTTGTCTTTCCCGATGCCGAGTGCAAGATATTCCTTACGGCCGACGAGCGTGAGCGGGCGCGTCGGCGTCATGCCGACTTGGCCACTCGGGGCGAAACGATCCCTTTCGACGAAGTGCTTGCGAACCAGCGATTGCGAGACCATCGCGACGAGTCGCGGCCGGTCGGGGCGCTGACGAAAGCGGCCGACGCCATCGAAGTTTCCACTGACGGACTTACGCCCGAGCAAGTCGTCGATACCCTTGAAAAGATCGTGCGATCCAAGCAATGAACATGCGCGAGTGGTTGGCCTGGTTGTGGTACGCGGTACTGTGGTGCCCCTGTTTCGCGCTGGGCCAATTGCTGTTTGGATACCGATATACGGGCAAGCAATTCGTGCCGCGCACGGGGCGCGTGCTTCTGCTTGCCAATCATCAGAGTAACTTGGACCCTGTGTTGGTGGGGCTGGCGTGCCCGCGGCAACTCAAGTACCTTGCGCGGCAAGGCCTCTTTTTCTTTCCGTTCAACCTTTGGATTCGCGCGTTGGGAGCCGTGCCGATCGACCGCGAACGCGGTGCCTTGGCCGGCATCCGCGCAACGCTTGAACTGCTGAAGCAAGAAAACGCCGTCCTTGTGTTTCCCGAGGGTTCTCGAACCACGGATGGCGAATTGCACGAGATGCTTCCCGGCTTCTGTTTGCTGGCGAGAAGAAGCCGGGCGACGATCGTGCCATTGGCGTTCGAAGGCGCGTTTGCCGCCTTGCCACGTGGCAAGGCCCTCATTCGCCCCCATTCCATCGCGCTTACGTTTGGCGAGGCCATTCCTTACTCTCAAGTCGAACATTTGACCGACGAGCAACTAACCGAGCTTGTGACGGAGCGAATCCGAGAGGCCCTTGGTAGATCGCGTGCCGAACTCGGGTGGGAATCTTGCCCGAGTTGACGCCCCCGTGCCTTTCGACTGCAATAAAAACCAATCGAAGGGCGGAATTGTTTTCCGATGTGGAATCGGTTGGCGGCCCTCGGCGGGGTCCGGTGGTACCGCGGCGGCCACCCCGCCGGCTTCCGCCGGTGGCTTGGGGGTAGCACGGGGGAACTGGAAAACCGGGGGCCGAGATAGTCGGGGTTGGTCATTTTTTCGGCCAATTGGCTTCGCTTTTTCACATGCCCGCGAGACCGGAAAAGGGCCCCGCCCCCTTTCGTTAGAGTCGCTTCGGTTCTCGCGGTCGTATTCGAAAAACGCTTGGAAAACGTCATTCGCCCGACTATGCTGAAGATTGCCTTCAAAAGGCTTTCGTTTTGGACCCGTTCATGCTTGCCTCCCCAAAAAACACTATGATTGCCAAGAAACTGTTTTCTGTTTTGGCCGTTTCATCGTTCTTTGTAGTAGCGACCCAAGTGGGTGCGTTGGCGGCGGATTCCGCTTCGCCCGATCGCAGTGCCAATCCGCCGGCGGTTGATCTGTTCGAGGCGATGAGCGACCATCGGGTGGACGTGATGTTCATTGCGAAGAGTGACCGCGATGCCCGGGTCATAATCAAGAACAACACACAGCAACCGCTGAACGTGAAGTTGCCGCAGGCTTTTGCGGGTGTGCCCGCGTTGGCACAGTTCGGTGGTGGTGGACGTGGTGGCGGCGGGTTTGGCGGCGGCGGACGTGGCGGCGGTGGTTTTGGTGGTGGCGGCGGCGGTCAGCAAAGTGTTGGTGGTAGCTTCGGCGGCGGTGGCGGCGGTGGAATTGGCGGTGGCGGCGGCGGTGGCGGCTTCTTCAGCATCCCTCCCGACCAAGCAGCCAAGCTCGATGTCAAAGTCGTGTGCCTCGATCACGGGCTTCGCACACCGAATAGTTCTTCTGCCTACAATATCGTACCCGCGGAAGAGTTCTTGGAAGATCGGCCGGCGGTGGTCGAACTTCTCAAGGCTTTCGGTTCAGGCGAGTTGCAACAGGGTGCGGTCCAAGCGGCCGCTTGGCATCTTAACAACGGGCTTACGTGGCAAGAACTTTCCGCGAAGCTGCAGGGGACCCGGCGCAGTGTGAGCCGCGCGTCTTACTTTACGCAGGAAGAACTGCGTGCGGGGCTTGCGTATGCGAACGAGGCGACCCGGCTCGCGCAGGAGAATGCATCGCAATACGCAGCCGCCAAGAAAGCCCGTGGCGAAAAAGCCGCCAAGAAGGAGCTCGAAAGCAGCGATTCACGCAGCACGACCGATCTCGATTCGGTGGAGCCGGAATCTGCCCGAACGGAAAAGGCAACTTCCACGGAAGGCTGATCGGGCTGGCACAACACTTTGCGTGTCGTTGGCCCAGTGGGCTTCTTTGCCTTTCGCGTTGGCGGCGGATTTCACCACGGAGACACGGAGTCACGGAGAAAGCAGAGAAGCGGATTTGTCATTGCAAATTGGTCATTTGTCATCGGCCATTTCAGAAATGACCAAATTTCAAATGACAAATTTGCAATGACCAATTCTTCTTCGTGTCTTGGTGTCTCTGTGGTGCATGAATTGTGAAGTTGAACCGCGGGGGGCGTTTATGCCGCGCGGGCTTCTTGAATTTCCAGGTCGCGGATCGATGCCAGCAATCGGCGGATTTCGGCCTGGTAGTCGGAACGTTCGAGATGCCACTGCGATTCCATCTTTTCGTAGTGGTACTGTTGTCGATCGAGTTCCAGTTCTCGTGCCACGAGTCGCGCTGCCTGCGTTTCGATATCCACGTGTCGGCGCTCGGCCCAGGCGTTAAGCTCGTTGCGACGTTCCTCGATGAGTTGCAGTTGCTTCGCCAGGTCGCCGCGCACGAGTTCCAACTCATCCGAGCGTTTGGATAGTTCATCGAGTGTGCTGCGATAGTGATCGGCCAGGCGGCCTCGAACTTGCGAAATGGACCGTGTCAGGCTCGCGGGCGCGAGCGCGCCAGAAAGCTGGGCCCACGTTTCCTCGGTAGCCAAACGCATTTCGAGCACCTCGCGTTGGGTCGAGCGCAGCTCGGCCTGCAGTTGTGCCAAAGCGTTTTCGCGGGCGTCTAGCTCGCGTTCGCGTTGTTCCATATCTCGAGAGCGGTGTTCTAGTTCTTCCTGGGCGATCTGTTGTTGGGCCGCGATCGTCCGGCGGTCTCGCACGGCTTGTTCTTCCTGCTGGCGGCGAACATTCATCAGTTCGGCGCGCTGCTGATCCAGCTCGGCCTTCTCACCCGCCAGTTGCGATTCGGCTTCATCCAAGTACCGGCGGCGGGCCGCGTACTTCCGCGCTTCTTCTTGAAGGGCTTGCATCCGTTCTTCGGTCACGCCAAGCCGCGCGTACCGTTCGAGTGCCGTTTCGATCTCCTGTTGGCGATACTCCAGTTGACGGGCCGCCGCTTCCAACTCGGCTTCTCGCGTCGAAATATCCGCCAACGACTTTCGCAACTCGGCACGCTGGATTTCCACTTCCCCCGCCCGTTGGCGGAGGGCCTCTTCCTGTTCGTCCAATTCCTCGGTGCGGCATTGCAGCCGAGATTCCCAGTCGGCCACCTGCGTTTCGCGCCGGTCGATTTCGGCCAATCGATCCTCGGCCCGCGATTTGTCGGCCACCAGTAGTTCGATATCGGCATAAAGCTGCGCCTGGCGGTTGTCTAGCTCTCGATGCCGAGACTCCACCGCCGACTCGCGGGTTTGAAGTCGCTCGTTGCGTTGGTCCCAGGCCGCTCGGTCAGCATCGAGCGAGGCCAGGCGCTGTTGGATGTCGGCCTTCGCTTGTTCGATTTCGGCGAGTTGCTGCTGAATCCGCAGTTCGCGCTCGGTGAGCGATTCTTCACGCACGCGCGTCAATTCGCGGGATCGTGTTTCGGTGGTGGCTTCACGGCGGGTAATTTCTTCTTCTCGTGCCGCGAGCGATTCGGTGCGTTCTTCCAATTCCTGTTGCCGCTCGGCAAGCCATTGGCGCGCGCCTTCCCATTTCGCTTCCAGGTCGGCTTCTTGCGCCGCTAACTCGTTGTGTTTGCGATCGAGGGTTGCTTGCTCGTGTTGCAGGCGATCGGCCAGTTGGGCCGCATGTTCTCTCAACCGATCGAGCGAATGCTCGACAACCTGGACGGCCGCGGCCGGTTGAACTTCGTCGGCCACGAGCGCTTCGTTTCCCGCGTGTGCAGGAACGCGTTCGCCAGCCGCTTGCATCGCTCGGCGCGGAGCGGCATGAGGCGGATCAACGCGAAATTCGCTGGAAGAGAAGGCGGGACCTTCTGGCGGATTAGCTTCTACGGGGCCGGCCATCACGCGTGCCTTCGATCGAGTGGGTGGAAGAGAGGGGTAGGGAGGAATGCCGCAAAGTTTGACCAATCGTTACGGATTATTCCTGTCAATCGACCAGCGAACCGGAAAACTCCACACAACCTGTCCAATTCCCCAGCGGCTCGTGCTTTGGGGAAATTGGGGGCAATGCGGCGGAGCTTGCATGAACGAAGCGGTTGCTGGCGCGCGGGGTGACGGCAGTGCAAGCAGGGCATCTGGCGCTCAGAAGCAGCCGAGCCAGGCGCTACTCGTTGGCGGCGTCGATGGCTTGCTGTAGCCGCGACTTCGGTTGAAGGCCGACGAACCGGTCGATTACTTCGCCGTTCTTGAAGAGCATGAGTGTGGGGATGCTGCTGACACCATAGCTTTGGGCCGAGTTGGGGGCGTCATCGACGTTCAGTTTGCCGACCTTGACGATGCCTTGATTTTCGCCGGCCAACTGTTCGATCAGCGGAGCGATCTGGCGGCAGGGCCCACACCACGGTGCCCAGAAATCTACAAGAACGGGCACACTGGATTGCAGAACTTCTTGTTCAAAGTTGTTGTCGTTAAATTCGGGTACGCCCATTTGAAACTCCTGGTCGAACTCCAGCCGCGGTACGCGAAACGGGCCATGCCTTGCAAACGTGCATGGTAAACCTAGACGCGATATAGAGTTGGATTATAGGGATACTTTGAGGCGGGTGTCAACGACCAGCGTGGATAAGTACATGGGAAACTGCGGCACGGACCGGTAGTTAGGTTTCTTCGCCTTGGACGTACGTGCCGCCGCGGTAGAACCGGATGGAAACGAGGAAGAGGCACGCCGTGACGAACATCGCGGCGGCAAAGAACCAGTAATAGGATGCACCTGGGAGGCGCGATTTTCCTTCGGGCAGTTGGATCGCGTGATTGACGAGTGCCGTTACAAGGTTCCCCAACGAAACGGAGAGCAGATAGGCGGACATGATGAACGACTTCATTTTCTTGGGGGCCTGCGTGTAGGAGAATTCGAGTGCCGTGATCGAGACCATCACCTCGCCCATTGTAAGGATGAAGTAAGCCACGATCTGCCAGATTATGTGGGGGGTTGCTCCCTCGGTAATGCGATGTTCCACCCATGCGGAAATCACGAATGAAAACGCGGTGAAGAAGAACCCCATCGCAATTTTTCGAAGTGGTGTAAGCTGAAAGAGTCTTCCCAATGCGGGGTATACGACAAACGAGCAGAAGGGGATGAAGGCCATCACCAGGATGGGGTTAGCCGCCTGGAGTTGCGAAGAGAGAGCTTCCCAACGAAGTTGGAGTTCGCCTAGCTTGAAATCGAACATGACGCGATTCATCTTCTCGGCCTGCAGCACCCATGCGGAAGAAGTTTGATCGAACAACGACCAGAACATGGCCACGCAAAGATACAGCGGAACTAAATTGAGAATCGCGCGCCGGCCTTCGGGGCTGAAGGTTTCGCGAAAGAACGCGGAGCCGGCAGGCGGAATGTGAACAAATCGGTGTCGGCCCGCCCAAAACACGAGTGTGGCAATGGCCATCAAAATACCGGGTACGCCAAATGCCCAACCGGGACCGAACTCTTCCAGAAGCACGGGCGTCAGCAGCGTTGAGAAAGCGGAACCCAGGTTGATCGAGAAATAGAACCAGCTATACACCTTCGTCAAAAGGTGTTGGTTCATTTCGCCGAATTGGTCGCCCACATGGGCTGAAACACAAGGCTTGATTCCGCCAGCACCGAGCGAAATGAAACCCAATCCGACCACGAGCAGCATCTTGGGCGCAATTTCATGGGCCAGCGGCGAATCGATGAGTGCCAACACGCCATGCCCCACGCAGTAGAACAGGGATAAGCCGATGATGGTCGGGTATTTTCCAAAGAGCCAATCGGAAAGGATGGCCCCCAGCACGGGCGTTGCGTAGACGGCGCAAATGAAATAGTGCATCCATTCCTTGGCGACCGCTTCGGGCAGATAATCCGGTACACCGCTCGTATTGAGCAAGTGCTTCGCCATGAAGATGGTCAGGATGGCCTTCATGCCGTAAAAGCTGAACCGCTCTGCTGCTTCGTTACCGATGATGAACGGGATGCCCGTGGGCATCCCGCTTGTTTGAACAGGGACGGTGCGGTAACGAGTTGACATGATGATTCGTGGACCTGGCAATGAAAATGAAACGGCCGAAGGCAGGAGGCTTGCCGTGAAGGTTAGAAGATAACGGGCTATCCGTTATCGCGTAATTGCGGCCCGGTTTCTAGTCGGATTACCTGTTCCACCTTGTTCGGTCGAGGGGGGGGCGAGGGTACTCTTCGGGGTACGCAGTTCCTTAAATGTTGGCGACGTGGCATCACGTTTCCAAATAAGGCCCAGCAGGGTCACGATCAACAGCAGGAGCGAAAAGGGCACAACCCACGGCAAGTGACGGCGCCACCAGCCCGACGACGCGGACCATAAGCCCGCGACTCCCGGATTCACTTGCGTTACCGCTTTCAAGCCCAGTTGTTCGGCGCATCCTGCCAGGGCGGCCGAGAGGTCGAGTGGCGTTTGGAACCGCTCGGAGGGGTTCTTCGCAAGCATCATTGCGAGGATCGCGGCGGCTAGCTCGGGCACGTCGGGGCGGAGTGTCCGCACGTCGGGCGGGGCTTCGTTCTGGTGCGCGAGCAGCTTCTGAACCACCGTGCCCTCGAGGAACGGTGGCCGACCGGTCAGCATAAAGAAGAGTGTGCAGCCGAGTGAATAGATGTCGCTTCGGATATCGGCGTCGCGCGGGTTTCGAGCCTGTTCGGGGCTGATGTAATCGAAGGTTCCCAGGGTTACGCCGGTGGCAGTTTTTTCCTCTTCGCCCGATTCCACATGTTCGAGCCGAGCCAAGCCCATGTCTACCAGTTTGGCGACACCCTCGGGGGTGAGAATGATGTTCGAGGGTTTGATGTCGCGGTGAACGACTTCCCGCTCCCACGCATGAGCCAGCGCGCCGGCGATTTGGTGGGTGATGTTGAGCGCATCGGCCAAACCGAGCGGGCCGTTGCCGTACACCAAGTCGCGGACGTTCGTGCCTTCGATGTACTCGAACACAATGTACGGCACGCCGCGTGATTCGCCCACGTAATGAACGCGGGCAATGTTCGGGTGGTCGAGCCGGGCGGCCGACCGGGCTTCGGTCTGAAACCTGCGGAGGCTCTCGCCGTCGTCGGGCTGGCGCAACGAGAGCACCTTCACCGCCACGGTGCGATGCAGGGTCGTATCCCAGGCTCGAAACACGGCCCCCATGCCGCCGCCGCCCACGAACTTCTCGAGCAGCACATGATCGAGCTGCTGCCCCACCAAAGCCTGCCCGAGCTGATGCGGATCCAACATCGCGGCCACCGCGCCAGCCTGCATCGGCGGATCGGAGGAAGCGATTGTGATATCGTTCTGCGGCTGTTCTGCAGACGTGGGAGGGCTTGGAGGCTGCTGTGAGTCCTGTGATCCAGCGTTGGAATTAGTAGGCGAGCGACCGGTTCCCATGGCTCCATTTTAGGCAGCACACAAAGCGGAATGATAGGCCGCTACCCCATGTGCTTGACAATCGCCTCGCCGAAATTGCTGCATTTTACTTCGGTGGCATCGGGCATCATGCGGGCGAAATCGTAGGTGACGGTTTTGGCGGTGATGGCGCCTTCCATGCCGCGGAGGATGAGGTCGGCCGCTTCATTCCACTTCATGTAGCGCAGCATCATTTCGCCCGAGAGGATGAGGGAGCCGGGGTTGACCTTATCTTGCCCCGCGTATTTTGGCGCGGTGCCGTGGGTGGCTTCGAAGATGGCGTGGCCGGTGACGTAGTTGATGTTCGCCCCCGGCGCGATGCCGATGCCGCCGACGCATGCGGCCAGTGCGTCGCTGATGTAATCGCCGTTGAGGTTCGGCGTGGCGACGACATCGTACTCGGCAGGCCGAGTGAGAATTTGCTGTAGGAAAGCATCGGCAATCACATCCTTGATGATGATGCCCGCGCCGGGCTTGCCCTCGGGGATGCGGCACCACGGGCCGCCGTCGATCTCGACCGCTCCGAACATCTCGCGGGCAACGCGGTATCCCCAATCGCGGAAGCCGCCTTCCGTGAACTTCATGATGTTGCCTTTGTGGACAAGCGTCACGCTCTTGCGACGGTTCTGAATTGCGTAGCCGATCGCGCTGTGAACAAGTCGCTCGGTGCCCAGGTAACTCATGGGTTTGATTCCAATGCCAACCTCGACCTTCAACCCGCGTTTCGCGCCACCGATCGATTCCAACAGTTTCTGCCAGGCGTCGGTCTTTTCTTGCGTGCCGAAGCGTACCTTCTCGGAAAGTTTTGGGAACTCGCGGGCGAGGAAGTCGAGCATTTTTTGGCTCTCGGCCGTCCCCCCGGCGAATTCAATTCCCGCGTAGGTGTCTTCCGTGTTCTCGCGGAAGATTACCATGTCTACGAGTTCCGGTTGCTTCACGGGGCTTGGCACGCCTTGGAAGTAACGAACCGGGCGAAGGCAAACGAACAGGTCGAGCATTTGGCGCAGGGCAACGTTGAGCGAGCGAATGCCGCCGCCGACGGGTGTCGTGAGCGGGCCTTTGATTCCGACTCGCAGCTCTCGGAACGCGTCGAGCGTTTCATCGGGCAACCAGTTTCCCGAGGCATCGAACGACTTTTGGCCGGCCATCACCTCGCGCCAGACAATCTGCCGCTTTCCTCCATAGGCTTTCGCCACCGAGGCATCCAGCACGCGTTGGCTGGCACGCCAGATATCCGGCCCCGTGCCATCGCCTTCAATAAATGGAATGATGGGGCGATCGGGAACCTGAAGGTTACCGTTTTGCATTTGAATTGATTCACCGTTACCTGCGCTGGCCATATCAAGACTCCTCGGGAGCAGTAGTTGAATTGGATTGAGTATCTGTGCCGAAACCGGCTATCGAATTGCCGGTCATCCACAAGTGGTCGTCATTGTCTCAAGACCTGTTCTGGATCGAATAGCGGTTCAAGCGAGGCTAGCCCGGATTTCTCACCACGGAGCACACCGAGGTCACGGAGGTGGAGGTGATTTGTCATTGGTCATTGGTCAGTTGAAATTGGGTCATTTCTGAAATGGTCTAATGACAAATGGCAGATTTGCAATGACCAATCTGCTTTCTCCGTGTCTAGGTGCCTCCGTGTCTTGTATGTAGCTAGCCGAGCCGTCTCGGCTCGGCGAACTGGCATGGGCTCCTGCCCCCGGTCCTCCGGCGCAGCGGGCCGGGCTATTTAGAATCAACACAGCCGCTCCGTGGTTTTGATTGTGAGTAAAGCGGACTACGAATCCAGCAGTCCTTGAACCCTCCCCCAACCCCTCCCTCAAGGGGAGGTGAGTTTTCGGAGACAAAGACGATCACCAGTAATTGCGAAGCCCAAATATAAGGGAAAGGCGCAACGCCATCAATTTGGTTGCTATCGCTCTATCGCCGCTCGATAATACAGGCCCTTTCATCGACCGGCCTGCCCATCAGCCGGCCTTGCCCATTTCCACCAATCTTGGGAATCTTCCGCCATGAACACACGTGTTGGCCGACGTTCTTTTCTGAAATCGAGCATCGCCGCTGGGGCGTCGCTGGGGCTGGGGGCGGCCACCCAAGGCAAAGCCGTTGCCGAGGCAAAAGGCCCGGCCCACTTCAAGATTTCCTTGGCCGAGTGGTCGTTCCACCGCACCCTGCAAAGCGGGAAGATGTCCAACCTGGACTTCCCGGTCGTCGCCAAACGCGATTTCGACATTGATTGTGTGGAGTACGTGAACCAGTTTTTCATGGACAAAGCCAACGATGCCGCGTATCTGAAAGAACTGAAACAACGCTGCAGCGATCACGGTGTTACCAGCGGGCTAATCATGTGCGATGGCGAGGGGCACTTGGGAGCCCCCGACGAAGCGGAAAGAACAAAGGCTGTCGAAAATCACTACAAATGGGTCGAAGCCGCCAAGTTCTTGGGGTGCCATTCGATTCGCGTAAATGCCCACTCCAGCGGTTCCCCCGAAGAGCAGCAGAAATTGGCTGCCGACGGCCTGCACCGGCTGAGCGAATTCGGTGCCCGGCACGGGATGAATGTTATCGTCGAAAACCACGGCGGGCTTTCCTCAAATGGCAAGTGGCTTTCGGGAGTCATCAAAACGGTCGGGCTTCAGAACTGCGGTACGCTGCCCGATTTTGGTAACTTCCGGGTTAGCCCCGCGGAAACTTACGACCGCTACATTGGCGTACGCGAACTCATGCCCTTCGCCAAAGGCGTGAGTGCGAAAAGCCACGCCTTCGACGCCGCCGGAAACGAAACCGAGATCGACTACTTGAAAATGATGAAGATCGTTCTCGATGCAGGCTATCACGGCTACGTGGGAATCGAGTGGGAAGGGGGGCAACCAGGGGAGGCTGAGGGCACTAAGCTAACCAAGCAGCTTCTGGAACGCGTCCGCGAGCAACTGGCCCAGTAAAATGAAGAACGGATCGGCCCGGCGGTTCTAGGTTAAGCTCTTGCTCTTGCTGCCGTTGGTCACTTCTTACGAGCCCCTTGCCTTGGCGTGGGATGCCCTGGCACCACGGATTGGGTTTTCTGGCCAACCTTGGTTTTTTTCGAGATTTTCCACTCTTGCGGCCAACCGGACACACCCCACGGCGGGACAGGTGGCTGTGCTCAAATGTTAGGCACGGCCGGGCTGCTCGATTCTTGGGCACGACCTGCTTTTCTATAGGCATTTGCTAGCTGCTAGCGTAAGTGCAAGCAGTGCAAGGAGATGCATGATTGCACTTGCCGCATTATGAAAATGCTACTACATATCGCCCCCGAATCGTTGGCCTCGTGGGCCTTGCAACCCACTTGGCCTCTCGTTATCCGCACGACCTGGAAGGAGACAATTGCCGTGCTAACCCAATCGACGGAAAAGTATCAACAAGTTCTTCAAACCGCCAGCCAGCTCTTTCATTCGGAGCCAGACTGGGTCACGTTCTTCCGCGAGATACTCGGCGTGGACGGAATTGTCCGTCGCGAGTTCACGCGGCTCGAAGAGCTCTCGGCCTTTGAAAAAAGCCCCGAGTACGAGCAAATCCAAAAATGGCTCGTTAAGCTTCGCGAGCAGAAGAATGCCACCGACACCGAAAGCGAGCCGACCCGGGTGATCACCGTTCGGCTGCCGAAGAGCATGCACGAGTACTTGCGGACCGAGGCCCATGACCTTCGGACCAGCATGAACAAGCTGTGCATCTCCAAGCTGTTGCAGGTGATCGAACAGGAAATGGTTCCGACCGAGCGCACCAGCGCTCCTACGAACCGGATCCACAAGCCTGCACCACAACCTGTGGTTGGCAGCATTAGCGGCGGAAGCTCGACTTCGTTCAGCACCAGCCAACCGACCTTCCGCTCGGCCTCGGGCTTCTAGTAGCTCGTGCCCCCTTACGTACCCACGGCAAGAATCGAACGCCCCGGCTACCGCGGCCGGGGCGTTTTTGGTGTTTGCATACCTGCCAAGCACAACGTCTTGAGCCGGTTCGACAATGCCAGGCGGGGTACGAACGGGTTGCAAAAAAAACTCCTCAGAGGGCCGATAAGCCGGGTTCTGTTTCGTGGCGATGGAGGCTCCATCACCGCGACGACGATCATTCCTCTACGACGACGATTACTCGTCGCCTCTAGCAGCCTACCCGAGAGTCGTAGCGAGCTGGGCGACTCATGCTCTCTGTTTGGCCTTGCACCGGGTGGGGTTTGCCGAGCCAGGCGTGTCGCCACGCCTGCTGGTGCGCTCTTACCGCACCGTTTCACCCTTACCGAAGAAGCCGTCAGCTTTCAGCCGCCAGCCATCCGTTGAAACTCATGGTGATGGCGGCTGATGGCTGACGGCTCCCTGGCGGTTTACTTTCTGTTGCACTTTCCCTAGCCTTGCAACTGGTGGACGTTATCCACCACCCTGCCCAAGTGGTGCCCGGACTTTCCTCTCGTCCGCTGACGCGGACCAGCGATCGCCCAGCCCTCTGAGGAGGCCATTCATTATACTGCACACTTGTGTGGCTCAGGACCCATGAACCCGTTGTTTCTCGCGCAAGAAACTTCGCACGGGTTTCTCACCACAGAGCACACAGAGGTCACGGAGAACAAGCCAACAGATCGTTTGAAGCAAGGTCGATCGCCCGTAGCTACGAGACAGGGTATTTCCACTGTTCATCGGGGCAGGGGTACTTGCGACTGGTTTTCTCCGTGGCTCCGTTGCCTCCGTGGTGTCGATTGTGAGAAATGCGGATTAGCTGTTGGCTGTTAGCTGTTGGCGGTTGGATGTTACTTGGGGGATCGTATTTCGTTCCGGATGGTAAACTTTGCGGCTTAGCTTAAGTTTGCGGGCTGGCGGGTCGATGATAGGTGCGAGGATATGGCTTAGAGCGTTCCCCTGTGCGTTTTGAGTCATAAGTCCTTTTCCTGAAGGAAGTTAAGGGACATGCGGCCATCCTGAAAGCGTGTTCTTGAACTGAGATCGGGTACTAAGTTCTTTGACAATCAGGATTTAGTCACTTTGCGCCACGAGAAATGGTCTGGCGTTGTAAGGGGCAAATTCGCAGTCGAAAGTGGTTGTAGATTCGCCCCCTATATTGACTCTAGTGCTTGGCACAATTACACTTGGGACATGAAGCCACCGCTTTTTTGGGGCCTTGGTTTCTTGCCTGAAACCGCCTCTCAGAGGGGAGCGAACCGTGACCAAGAAAGAGATCGTCAAAACCATCTCCGAGGAGATCGGCCTGACGCAGTTGAAGACCAAGGAAATCGTTCAGAAGACGTTCGATGCGATTGTAGAAACGTTGGTGGAAGATCACCGGATTGAGCTAAGAAACTTCGGTGTTTTTGAGGTCAAACGGCGGGCTGCCCGGAAGGCCAGGAACCCCCGAACGGGTGACAAGGTCTTTGTCCCCGAGAAGTTTGTGGTCACGTTTAAGCCGGGCAAGGAGATGGAGGAACGGGTCCGCGAGATGGAGCGTCGAGCGGCCGAGGAGGCTGGGTACAAGTATCCGGAAGACTTGAACGGCGATCCTTCCGACGAAAGTCCTTCCCAGGCAATGGGTTAGGGCGATTCTTTTTTCTGCCTGCTTGCAGGCGAGTGCGGAGTAAACGGTAGCTGTGGTTCGCCATTGGCGGCGAATCTGGTAACGCTTCGAAAAGTTTTCGTTCCCGGGCCATTATAGGAAATAAACTTGCTCTGGGCGCTGGCAGTTGGAAACGCTAAGTTTCCGCCACTTTTCACCGAACACTTTTCCAAGACTGGCAGCCTGCCCCGTAAACCAGGGCTGCAACGCGCGTTCGCGCGGCGGCTGTGTTGTGACGAATCCGACGTTGGCCTCGCTGCCCTCGGCAACCTAGCCAAGGGTGTGAGTGAATGTACTTGGCCCCCATTGGCCTCGACCATTTGCCGCGAGCCGTTCGATAAACTTATCACCGAAACATCAACGAGTTTGGCGTTCTCGCCCGAAAGAGAATCACACTGAGGATTTCGCCCTACCGTACCCAGTTCGTCGCGAAGACAAAGGTGTACAACGACCGGGATTGCGTGGTGGCGAAGGAATTGCTCAGGGAGGAGTAGTTCGCATGCGAAAGGTACTATTGTCACTGGTGGCGGCACTGTGGTTGACGACCGGCTCGGGATGCTTGATCCCGATGTATTCGGCCGACCCGGCTCGCCGCGCCCAAGAGTTGATCTACACGTCCGAAGACTTGCGGGCGTTTCTCGATGAATGGGAACGGATTTGGTTCCTTGATCAACCGTCGCATATGGTTCCGTTGCGAACCCACGGTGGCATCATCTAACCAGGGCTTTGCCAGGTTAGGCTTTGCGTGAAACCTATCTTGATCCGGTGGCGGTTCAAGCAAGGGCAAGAATCTAGCAATCATCGAACCCTGCCGCCAACGCCTCCCGAAAGAAGGGAGGGGAGCAACCTGTTAATTTGCCGCCAGGCTTGCCGAGTTCGCCGAAGTGGATTCCCAGCGTAGGCCCCACGGCGTTCTCGGAGTGCTTGGCGGTTTTGCTTTGGCTAATCGCAAAGTGCTTTGGAAGGCTGCCTATTTTGGCGGTGGCCCGCGCTCGGGGCATTGCCAGCAGGGAAGGCTTTGGGGGAGAATCCTCAAGACATCCCCCTCCATCAACCTTTGTATCCGGTCGGATGCGAATAGGCCGATTCGACGAACGCCACCATGAATGAACCATCACACCAAGGCGTTCCGGAGCTTGCGGTCGAGCTAGGAAGGTTGAGGTTGCCGAACCCGGTATTGGTGGCGTCGGGTACGTTCGGTTATGCCCGCGAGATGGCGGGGCTGGTGGAACTTGGACGGCTGGGGGGGATCGTACCAAAAACAATTACGCAGGAACCTCGCGTCGGCAATGCTCCGTGGCGAACGGTGGAAACCGCCGCGGGGATGCTCAACTCCATCGGGCTGGATAATGACGGCATTGAAGCCTTCATCGTGCAACACTTGCCGTACTTGGCAGGCCTTGGGGTTCCCCTCGTTGTGAGCATTGCCGGACGAACGTGCGAGGAGTTTTTCCAGATGGCGGCCCGGCTCGATGGCTTGGCGGGCATCGCGGCTTTGGAGCTGAACGTTTCCTGCCCAAACGTATCGGGTGGCGTCGATTTCGGCACCGATCCGCGATCGTGTGAACAGCTTGTCGCGGGTTGCCGCGCGGCCACGCAGACGCCGATCATCGCCAAGCTCACGCCGAACGTAACGAGCATTGCGGCTATTGCAAGAGGGGCCGAAGCGGGCGGGGCCGACGCCATCTCGCTGATCAATACATGCCTGGGGATGGCGATCGACTGGCGGCGGCGCCGCCCCCTATTGGGGAACGTGCTTGGCGGCCTTAGTGGCCCCGCCATCAAGCCGATCGCCCTGCGCGCGGTCTACCAAGCGGCCCAGGCCGTGAAAACTCCGCTGATCGCCATTGGCGGCATTGCCACGATCGACGACGTGATGGAGTTTTTCGTTGCCGGTGCATCGGCCGTTCAACTCGGCACCGTAAACTTCTACAATCCAAGGGCGTCGATGGAAGTGCTGGATGCACTGCCGGGGGCGCTAGCCGAGGCGGGCATCCGGCGAGTTGCCGATCTCGTAGGTAGTTTGGAGGTATTGCCCCGGAGTTCTCATACGGCGAAGTAGGTAATCGATAGGGCGTTGCCGCCGACGCTAACAAAAAACACGGACTTTCAACGATGCGCGTTCTTAGTGGCATACAACCGACCGGCCCCATCCACTGGGGCAATTATTTTGGCGCGATCCGCCAATACATCGCCTTGCAAGATAACGAACAGGCGTTCTACTTTATCGCCAATTTGCACGCGCTCACCACCGTGCGAGACGCCACCAAGTTGCGTCAGTACACATTTGATATCGCGCTCGACTTGTTGGCGCTTGGCCTCGACCCGTGCAAGGCCACGTTGTTCGTTCAATCGGACGTGCCTGAAGTGAGCGAATTGTGTTGGCTCTTGATGACCGGCGCGCCGATGGGATTGCTCGAGCGATGCCATGCGTACAAGGATAAGAAAGCCAAAGGGCTGACGGCCGACGCGGGCCTGTTCGCGTACCCCGTGTTGCAGGCGGCCGATATTCTGGCCTACGACAGCGACACGGTACCCGTCGGCGAAGACCAGGTGCAGCACATCGAGGTGTGCCGCGATCTGGCGGGCAGCTTCAATCACCATTTTGGCGATGTATTTGTGATGCCGAAGGCGTACGTTCTCGATCACTCGGCGCGCGTGCCTGGCATTGACGGCGAAAAGATGTCGAAGAGCTACAACAACACGTTGGCCGTTTTTGAAGACGCCAAGGTGCAGCGAAAGCAGATCATGCGGATCGTGACCGACTCGCGGCCGATGGAGGAAGCGAAGGAACCCGCGGGCGACGTGCTTTATGATTTGTATGCGTTGGTAGCCCCGGAAGCCGACCGCGAGGCGATGGCCGCCATGTACCGCCGTGGCGGTTTTGGGTATGGCGAAGTGAAGAAGGCGTTGGCGGACGCGGCGGAGAAGTATTGGATCGAGCCGCGTGCCCGACGAGCCGAATTGGCTGCCCATCCCGATCGGGTCCGCGAAATCTTGGCCGAAGGAGCGGCAAAGGCGCGCAAGAAAGCGGCTGAGGTGTTGAATCGGGTCCAAAAAGCGTGCGGGATTCGTGGAGGTTAGTGGCCACGCAAGAAAGAAATGGTGGGCCATCTTAGGAATCCGAGATAGGATAGAAATAAGAGCCTATCCCAGAACCGTCCACAGAAAGGGGGACAGGCCCATTTTGCTACGCAGACTCCGCGTGTCGAACAAGTTGAGCGTGACAGGGCAATGGATAGACAGCCCCCGGCTTTGCCGGGGGCTGAACGCGGTTCCAATTCCCGAACACTTTCAACTGGTTTGTTGCCATTGATATTTGAATTCACCGAGGCAAGGAATCGGCGTGTTTGGGCGAAACGCAGAGTGTACCCTAAGTTGAGTCGGATCCGAAACTTTCACATGCAAATAAGAGATCGAAAGATGCCGCTTAGCATTCAAGCCGCCGCGCCACCACTTCAAGAAGACGCCTCCGGAGCAATGCGAGTAGGCGATTCACGCGTTTTGTTGGAATTGGTGATTCGTGCCTTTCAAGATGGTTCGACCCCAGAA
Organism: Pirellulales bacterium; assembly: GCA_020849945.1. Taxonomy (GTDB): domain Bacteria; phylum Planctomycetota; class Planctomycetia; order Pirellulales; family Lacipirellulaceae; genus JABDGM01. Next base: position 28,089 of record JADZFK010000227.1, read on the forward strand.
GCAGTCGTGCAACGTTACTCAACGTTGGCGTTATCCGACGTGTATGCCGTGATTGCTTACTACTTAGGGCACCGTGTGGAAATTGAAGAGTACTTGGCTCGTCGAGAGCAGGTGTCTCAAGAAGTGCGGCAACGCATTGAACTCCAGCAGGGCGACCTGAGCGATATTCGTAATCGCCTTCAGGCTGGTCGACAGCCATGAGGGTGACCTATGTTGAGGCTGCTATCGGACGAGAACTTTAATGGCGACATAGTTCGCGGCTTGTTCTTGCGAGAGCCAAGTCTTGATCTTCTTCGCGCCCAGGATGTGGGACTCAAGGGAATGGCTGACCCAGCGATCCTGGGTTGGGCCGCTCACAATAATCGCATTATCTTGACGCACGATCGTGCTACCCTGGCCGACCACGCTTTTCAACGCGTACGGACGGGAAACGAAATGGCTGGCGTATTTCTCCTGAATGATCGATTTCCAGTCGGGCAAGCGATTCATGAAATCCTGCTCATGGTGGCATGTTCTGAACAAAGTGAATGGAGAAATCGAGTGATCTACGTGCCACTTTGAAGGTTATGACCTGTGCGGCCGGTCTAATTTGTGCTTCATCATTATGTTGGTGAACCACAAAGAGGACGAAGAACATTAAGCAAGCCAGGAAATTCGTGATTCAGGCCTCGACTGGCCGCATTGCAGGCTTGCCGCGGCGAGTCCGCAAGGCCCTAGAAAGTGGTTTTGGGGCTTATTCAGCCCGGCGAAGTTCTTGATAACATGGTGTTTGATGTCGTTGTCTGTATCGTACTCGTTCCTTGGAAATTGTGTGACGGTGTATTCGCATGAAGCTAGGCTTTGTAAGCGCCATTCTTGGCGAGTTATCACTAGAGGAAGTTTTTTCGATTGCATCTGCCGAGGGGTACGAGTGCGTCGAAGTGATGTGCTGGCCGAATGCGAGGGAAGACCGGCCATACGGAGGCGTGTGCCACATTGATGTGGCTGGCTTGACGCAGGCTCGGGCCGACGACGTGCGGGCGTTGTGCGCGAAACAGGGCGTGGGCATTTCGGCACTGGGGTACTATGCCAATTCGCTTGCCGAAGATGCGAACGAAGCCCAAACCGTGCGGGCCCACTTTCGCAAGGTGATCGATGCGGCGCCGTTGTTGGGGCTTGAGAATGTGAACGGTTTTATCGGAGCGAATCGGCAATTGCCGCTCGAAGAGAACATGAAGTTGTTCGCCGAGGTGTGGCCCGACGTTATTCGTTATGCCGAGGACCGCGGCGTGAAAGTGGGCATTGAGAATTGCCCGATGCTCTTTCCTCACACGTGGCCATTTGGCGTGAACTTGGCGCGAACGCCGGCGATATGGCGGCGGATGTTTGAAACGATTCCATCATTGAACTTTGGGCTTAATTACGATCCCTCGCACTTGGTGATGCAGTTGATCGACCCGGTGGTGCCGATCGCGGAGTTTGGCCCACGGATATTCCACACGCATGCGAAAGATATGCGTGTGAATCGAGATCAGCTCAACGAGATAGGCAGCCTTGAGCTGCCGATGGATCGCAGCACGGCCAAGGTGCCTGGGCTGGGCGACGTGCCTTGGGGCCAATGGATTGGGGCGCTTACCGGCGCGGGTTACGACGGCCCTGTGTGCGTGGAGGTCGAGGATGAGGCCCCGGCACTGCACAGCACGCTCGAAGGGCGGCGAAAGGCCCTGCGAATTAGCCGGCGAGTGCTGCGGCCGCTGATTGCTTAGTGCATAATGGGAGTGGGGATACTTGGCTGATTGCCGGTGCCTGGGCCGCGGCCCCTGGCCACTGGCCAGGGGCTAAATGGGTGGAAGTCACGGTCTTGGGTGGGGTGAATTCAAACTTCAAATGCGACAGACAATATCGGATTGGAGTTACGATACAGAGTGGGATGATGATGGCTCCGAAGGGGAATGTCCTTGCTATCCTTGCTTGTCGAACAAGTTGAAAGTGACCTGCCAATGGCTAGACAGCCCCCGGCTTTGCCGGGGGTTAGCCGCAGTGTTACGATGCGTGGATCGCTAACCCCCGGCAAAGCCGGGGGCTGACTGAGGTTCCAATCCCCGGACACGCTCAAGGGGTTTGTTGCAATGGATATGTGAATTCACCGTGGGTATAAATGGCCTGGGGATTACAATGAGGGGGTAGAGGGCGATCCCGATAACTTTTCTTGAGGTGAGCGATGGCTGCCAGCGCGAAATGGATCGAGGGGCTTGCGGCCGATTGCACGGTTGAAGAGGCGGCTCGGCGATCGGTCGGGCCGAGGTTGTCGTCGGTCGTACACCTCTTGCCGTTGGCGGCCCACTTGGCCGGGGAAGATGTCGAGCACGTCCACCGGTTGCGGGTTGCGACGCGGCGGGCAACGGCGGCGCTCAAACTTTATTGCCACGTTTTTCCGAAGAAGCGAGTTCGGTGGATGAAAAGGCGGCTGCGGGCCATTCGCCGGGCCGCTGGCGATGCTCGCGATCTCGACGTGTTGGCAGCACGCTTGACACGCGAATACGGTCAGGCCGTCGCACCGATTCTGACCCATATTGCCCGCGAGCGAGCAGCCGTACAGCCGGTGATCGTCGAGGTTGCCGACCTTTGTCGAAGCAACGACCAATTCGTTCGCAAAGTGGCGGGGCTTCTGCGGAAGCTCGATGGCGACACAGGCGATAGGTGCTCACAAGTATCAAGCGACTTTGGCCAATGGGCGCGCGAGCAGTTCGGCCGGGTGACGAAAGACTTTCTCGCGGTGATGCCAAACGAAACCTCGACCGCTGCCGAATTGCATCAGTTTCGCATTCGCGCGAAGGCGGTGCGGTATGTCATCGAATTGGTGGCCGACGTGCTGGATGCCGATTTGCGGAAGCGAGCGTATCCTGTCGTAGAGGAGTTGCAGGAGCGTCTTGGGAACGTGCAGGATCACGTGGCGGCGATCGAACGCTGCCGCGGCTGGCGAGAGGCCACGCAGGATGACACTTTACGCGAGGCCCTGGTTGAGCTCACGTTGGCCGAGGAGCGGAAAATGACCGATTCGATTCGGGCGTATCACGAGTGGTGGAATGCTGACCGGGCTCGGGGGATCGTGTCGGTGCTTGGGCGAGATGATTGTGCCGCTTGGTTGGCGAGCCACGGGGAGGGTGCTTCAGAAGACGACATGTTGAGAGAGGGCGTCGGCGAGTCGCCGTAGATATTCGGAGCGGGGAAGTTCGGCCGCCCCCAAGCGGCCCGTGTGAGGTGTCCACTGCTGGATGTCGAGCAGTAGGAAGCCGCGATCTTTCAGGTGCTTGACCAAGTGGACGAGTGCCACTTTCGAGGCATCGCGTTCGAGGTGGAACATGCTTTCGGCGGCAAAAAGCCCGCCCATGGCAAGGCCATAGGTTCCGCCAACCAGTTGTTCGCCCGACCATACCTCTACACTATGGGCGTGTGCGAGCGCGTGCATCCGTTGGTAGGCCGCGATCATGTTTGGCGTGAGCCAGGTGTTTTCCGCACGATCGCCGACGGTGGCGCAGGCAACGATCACCTGGTCGAAACACCGATCGCGAGTCACGCGAAACTTGCCGCTGCGCAGCGTTCGCTGCAATCGCCGCGAGATATGCAGGCCGCCAACAGCGTGTTGGAAAACGCCCTCGTGGTTTTCAACCTCGCTAAGCTCGATGATTGCCCGCGGATCGGGCGACCACCAGGCGATCGGATCGTCTGGCCACATGGGCCACGGAAAGATGCCGTGCCGATAGGCGTCTAAGAGCCACTCGGGCGAGAGCCGTCCGCCAAGGCACACGAGGCCGTCGGGCGTCGTCGAGGTCGGGCAAGGAAACCGCGATGGCGGGAATCTCACACTTGGCGGCAAACTGCTTTCGGGCACACTGACCGGCACCAGTAATTCGTCGAACTCATTCTCGCCGGCATCGAGGTCCATGCGATTGAGAATATCGCGGGAGAAGGTGGGGGAGTAGGGGAGTGGAGTGGAGAAGTGGAGTAGGGGGCGAGGACGGCGGAGTTTCCGGTAAGGGTTTGATGTTGTGCCGTGGAAGCTACTCGACGCGCAACGTGCCGAGCAGTTCCTCCCATTTCAGACCTCGCAAACGGCCGTTTGATGATTGCTCGTCGAAGGTTACGCGACACGTGATGGCGGGCTTTACCCAGATTCCGCTTTCCCCTCCGACAGGCACGAACGGCTGCTTGATCACCAAAGCCTTGAGAGCGGCGAGCATCTCGGCCTTTTCCTCGGGCGACAGTGCTGGCGTTACGCGACCCGCGTAGACCAACGCGCTTCGCTGGGCTGTGCCAAGTAGCAAGTCGCCGAGCTGTCCATCGCGGTCGAGCTGGAAGCCGAGCACGACGCAGTCGGCCCGCTCGGGAGCCTTCGGCGGTTTCGGCAGGGGCTTGGTTTGTGGTTTGTTCTCTGGCTCCAGGTTCTGTGAGCCGGCGAAATCGCTGACGGCGTCTTCCAAGTTGTCGCTTTTATCGGTGGTTTCAATTTCCTTCATGCGGTCCATCACCGCGCCCATCAAGTTTTGTTTCGGCGGCGCTTTGAATCCCCAATCCCACAAGCGCTCGTAGGGGAGTGAACCGATAATCACGACCGACCCAAGCACGGCCATGATGCTGCAAGCCGCCGCGTTGACGAGCGTCAACCTCTTCGGCAAGCGTTGGCATGTGCGGATCCAAAGTCGCAGTGGTTTTAGGAACAGGTCGAGTAGCCCGATCTCGGCATCCGAAGCCGCCAACACGAGAAAATTAAAGATGTGGCAGCCCAAGGCAAGGATCAGCCCAATCGCGAGTTGCACGATCGACCAGATCATCCGCAACGAGCTTCCCACAGGCGTTGCGAAACGGACCGCGACGCTCTCCATTGCAACCGCAACCACGCTGCCAAGGATGATCCATCCCCAGCGAGGGATGAGGTTCATCCACACGCCCAAGTGCGAGGTGGCGGGCTGTTGCTTTAGACTCGGTGCTTCACTCGTTGCCACTTCCCAGGCCTGATCGACCTCGACAAACATGCCCAGGCTGGCATACCAACCGCAACTTCGGCAGACCGTAACAACGCCCGACTTGAGCGGAGCGGCGCACTTCTCGCAGCAAGGGTCGGTGCTCTCCGCCACCGCGAGTGCGGATTCTCCCTCGGTGAATGGCGGTTCGTTTGAATGGCTCATAAAGTAACTCGTGAAGTTGTTCTCGAACGGAGCCGAGAGCGATCTTGGTTCATGGTTCTTTGCGCGGGTGCGCGATCACCCTGGTGTTAACTGGGGTGTCGGGGTATTGATTTGTCGGCCCCCGGCTTTGCCGCGGGTTTTTTGCATTGCCGCAATGCGTGGATGAATGAACCCCCGGCAAAGCCGGGGGCTGAATGCGGTTTCGATTCCCGAACATCCTCAGATAACCTGAACAAAGGCTGCAATCCGGCACATCATCGGGGTTCAAGGAAATTGCCGGACTTGGGGAGTAATGTGCCCACCCCGAGTCGATCCACCCTGGAACTCGGTTAAGCAACACTACATTGCGGATGCGCCTCTGGACCAATTCGTGGGGTGGGGCGGTTTCCAAGGTGTCCGGATAAACCGATCGTGCGGATTGCCGGGCCGCATTTATGCGGGGAATCGCCTTTTCGGAAGGATCGCTTTATAATGGAGAGGTGGTGCAACAGCGCTGGCTCGATATCGCTACCTGTTTTGATTACCGCGCGGCGAGTGCATCATCGTGTTTCGTAGCGGTTGGCTCTGTGCTAATCGAGTTGGAAGTCTCACTCGCCACGTGGTACGGACTTTTGTCCGTACTAACGCACACTGAAGGTGGACTGAACACAGACTGAAGTCCGTGCCACGATTGCGTGCGATATGCGGTGACAGCAGGCGCTATCCAAGGTAAACAATCCGACATTCGGAACATCGATTCGGAAGTTTGTAAACCATGGACGAAACTCTTTTCGATCTGCCGCAGGCTCCTTTGCAGGTTTCCGAGCGAGCGACCCTCGTCCATTCGTCTGTAGAAATGCTTGGTGGGGGCACGCCGCAAACGACGACGCCTATCCAATCGAGTGCAAGCAGCCAGGCTTCCGAGGGATCGAATGCGGTGGTGGCCTCGTCGGCCAAGGCGTCGGGCTCGCAATTTGCCGTTTCGAGCGGGTTATTGTGGCTGATGCTGTTTGGCCTTCTCGCGTTGCTTGCTGGGCCGATTGTCGTGGGCCGATTCGTTTACGAAATGCGGTACAACGAACTCAAAGCCGGCTACGACATCTCCTCGACCACGCTTACCCAAGTCAAGTCGAGGCTTAACGACCTGGAACTTGCGTCGCGGCTTGTGGCGAAGCGGGCCGAGCCGAGTGTCGTAAGCATCACGCGCCCCAGTGGCCGCAACCTCGATGGCCAAGGCTCGGGCGTCATTGTCGATAAGTCTGGCTATATCGTTACGAATTTCCATGTCGTCAACGGCATGAATAAGGTGCAAGTTCGCTTGAGCGATCGCCGCGTGGCCGAGGCCAAGGTCGTCGGCACCGATGCGATGAACGACATCGCGGTTCTGAAGATTGAGTTGGACAATCTCATCCCAGCCGAGTGGGGCAACAGCGATCGACTTGAAGTTGGCGACTTGGTGTGGGCGCTGGGAAGCCCGTACGGGCTAGAACGGAGCCTGACTTTCGGCATCATCAGCGCCAAAGCGCGCCGCAGTAGCAGCTACGTTAGCCGTAGCCCGTATCAGGAGTACCTTCAAACCGATGCCGCCGTGAACCCGGGCAACAGTGGCGGGCCGCTGGTGAATATCGAAGGGCAGGTTGTGGGCATCAATGCGGCCATATTCGGCACCGCCTACCAGGGGATCAGCTTCTCGATACCGAGTTCCATTGCTCGTGCCCGTTACGAAGAGCTGAAGGCGAAGGGCCACATCGATCGCGCCTGGTTGGGCATCTTGCCGCTCGATGTGCCCGAGGACCTTCGTGCCCGGTTTGGCCTGGAACTTGGCGAAGGAGTGCTTGTCGGCACGGTTGAGCGCGGGGCACCGGCCGGAAGAGTGGGCGTTCAGCCGGGGGATATCATTCTCAAGTGGAACGACCATGTTGCGAGCGACCCCACGCTGCTGAGTCGGACGATTGCCGCGACCGACATCGGTTCCACTGCGAAACTTGTGCTTGTGCGATACACCGGCAAGAATAAAGAACAACTTGCCTTCGACGTGAAAGTCGAACGCCGCCCCCAAGACGAAGACGAGCGATAGTCGCCGCTTTCGGCGTGGGCGGTCACCGGAGGACCACCTCGTGAGTTTCGGCCCCGCCTTCGATGCCAAGGAGCAAATCCGGCAGGCGATTGACATCGTCGATCTGGTTGGCGGCTACGTGCAGTTGCGGCGGCAAGGGCGCAATTTCGTCGGCATCTGCCCCTGGCACGACGACAGTCGCCCCAGTTTGCAAGTCAACCCCGATCGCCAATCGTTCAAATGCTGGGTTTGCGATTACGGCGGCGATATCTTCAGCTTCATCATGCGGGCCGAGAACCTCGAGTTTCGCGAAGCCATCGAGCTTCTGGCCGAGCGAGCGGGCGTTGTGCTCCGTCCGACCCCTCGCCATTTTTCGGAAACCGAACCGGGCGGCCCTTCGGTTCCGTCGGGCGGTGCGGCCGATCGCCCCGACCCCCTCAACGACAAACGCGCCTTGTTGCGTGTGCTTTCGTGGGCGGAAGAGCAATTCCACCGCTTTCTCGTCTCGGCCGCCGAGGCCGAGCCTGGCCGCGCCTACTTGGCCGATCGCAAGCTCAACGACGAAACCGTCCGCCGCTTCCGCCTCGGGTTTGCACCGAACCGGTGGGATTGGCTCCTCGAACAAGCCCGCCGCGAGAATCTGCCGATCGCGTTGCTCGAGCGCGTCGGGCTCTTGCGTCGTCGGGAACTTGAAGGCGGTGGCGTCGGCGGCGGCTCGGGCCATTACGATTGGTTCCGCGGCCGCGTGATGTTCCCCATACGCGATGCTCGATCGCGGTGCATCGCGTTCGGAGGCCGCGTGCTACCACAGCTAGCAGATGACCGGAGTGCCAAATACATTAACTCGCCCGAAACCCCCCTGTTTTCCAAGAATCGCGAGTTATACGGCCTGGATGCCGCTCGCGAACACTTCAAGAACGCGGGAGGCGCGATCGTCATGGAAGGCTACACGGATTGCCTAATGGCCCATCAGCACGGCATTCCGAATTGTGTGGCCGTCCTTGGCACAGCCCTCGGCGATCGACACTTGCAACTGCTGCGGCGATACACCGATAGCATTACCCTCGTGCTCGATGGCGATGCGGCCGGGCGGCGCCGCACGAACGAAATCCTGGATGCCTTGCTGGCACTGTTTGAAAAAAATTCTGTCGATTTGCGAATACTGACCTTGCCAGAAGGGATCGATCCGTGTGATTTTATAGTTGAGCATGGAAGCCAACAGTTCCTGCAACTGGTCGACGAAGCGGTCGACGCGCTGGAACACAAATTCAACACGGTGACCAACGGATTGGACACTCTCACCGATACTCATCGAGCCTCGCAAGCCGCCGAGCAGTTGCTGGCCGCGCTGGCGCAAATACGGCCAGCCGGGGGCGGCGCTTCTTCGCAGGTGTTACTGCGTGAAGAGCAGATGCTGAGCCGTATTGCTCGCAAATTTCACTTGCAAGAGGAAATGTTGCGGAGCCGGCTTCGGGCAATTCGTCGCGGGGCGCAAAAGCAACCTGCCGCTCAGCGAGCGGCCGTTTCGACCTCGGCAGCCGAGGAGACGGGCGAAGGCGGGCCGGCCACTTCCCTACCTGCCGCCGAGTTGCCAACCTGGGATCGCGAGGTGATCGAGCTGATGCTGCTCGATGCCGCCATGGCGACCCGGCTCATTGCCGTGGTGGCCCCGGCCGCATTTACGTCGCCGGTCGCACGGCGGATATTCGTCGGCTATTGTCGCCTTGCCGAGCATGGAATCCACGGTGATTTTGGCCGACTTCTCGCCGCGTTCGACGAACCTTGGATCAAGAACATCCTGGTGGAATTCGACGAATCGGCTTCCGCGAAGACGGCCGCCGATCGTGAGCGTTGGCTTGCGGACCTGCTCGAATCGCACCGCCGCCGCGACGAGGAAGTCGCCCGTCGCACGTCGCTGGCCGCCGCCCGACAAGATCAAACCAATGCCGAACAACTCTTGGCCCAATTCTGTCAGCAATCCTCCAACCAACACCGAGCTGAATACGAAAGGAGGAAGAAGTAGTTGTGTTAGTTTTTAGTCGTTAGTTGTTAGGTGGAAGGAGGAAGGTGGAAGGGATTAGCGGCGGCTTCTGTTGATTTGCCGTGGCGAGCCACACTTTCTGCCATCACCCGCCGCAATCCCGAATCCGCAATCCCGAAATCCGCAATCCCGAAATCCCCGCCACAGCCTACCCTGTTTACGGATGAGCAGGACCTTTGGCGGTTGTTCTTCGCCCCCTCATGACCAGCCGCACACGACGTGCGGGAGGAGCCGAAATGATATCGCAAATCGTTGATCCCACCCTTCAGCAACTCTTAGCCAAAGCCAAGTCTCAAGGACATCTCACGTATGAAGACGTGAGCGCGGTGCTGCCTGATGAAATCGAAGGCACCGACTGTATCGACACCGTTCTCAGCGAGATCGATCGCCTGGGGATCGAGCTGGTGGATGGCCCCAACTCGCACCGCCGGGAACTTGCCGAGCAACCCGTGGAAGTGGCCGACGGCGATCGCTCATTCCTGTTGTCCGAGGGCATATTCAGCGGTTCGAGCGATCCGATTCGCATGTACCTTGCGCAGATGTCGCACATCCCGTTGCTCACGCGTGACGAGGAAATCCGGCTGGCCAAGAAGATCGAACTTACACGCAAGCGATTCCGCCGCAACTTGTTGCGGTCGTTCTTTGCATTGGAATCGACGGTGAAGGTGCTCGATCGCGTTCATCGGGGCGAATTGCCGTTCGACCGGACGATCAAAGTATCGCTGACCGAACGGCTGACGAAGGAGCAGGTACAGGCCCGCATGCCGCATAATCTGCCTTTGCTGAGCCATCTCATGGAGCAGCAGAGGGGAGATTTTGCCGTGCTCACAAGCCGCAAGGCAACGAGCGACGACAAGGCCTCGGCCCGTACTCGCTACCTTCGCCGCCGGGAAAAAATGCTGGTGCTCGTCGAAGAGCTTAGCCTGCGGACCCGACGTGTACAGCCGCTCATTCGCCAACTCGAAGAGATATCGAACCGCATGAATGAGTTGCGGCACGAACTGGAAGACCTGCGCGCGACGGGGGCCCCGGCCGACAAAATCGCCTCGGTTCGTCACGAGCTCAAAGTGCTGATGCAACGCACGCTCGAAAGCCCCGAGAGTTTGCGTCGTCGCTGCCGCCAACTGCGCGCGCAGTTCCAGCAGTTCGAGGATGCCAAGCGAGAGCTTTCCAGCGGCAATCTGCGGCTTGTCGTGTCGATCGCCAAGAAGTACCGCAACCGCGGCCTTTCGTTTCTCGACCTTATTCAGGAAGGCAATACGGGGTTGATGCGGGCGGTCGATAAATACGAGTACCGCCGCGGCTTCAAGTTTTCCACGTATGCCACGTGGTGGATCCGCCAGGCGATTACCCGGGCGATTGCCGACCAGGCTCGCACGATCCGCATCCCGGTTCACATGATCGATGTGCTGATGAAGCTTCGCAACGCGGCCAAGAAGTTGCAGCAGGAAATGGGCCGCGAACCCACGACCGAAGAAACGGCCCTGGCAGCCGGAATTTCGATCGAGGAGACCGAACGCGTGCTCGATATCGGCCGACACCCGATCAGCCTCGACCGGCCCATCGGCGAAAGCGATGACGGCAACTTCGGCGAGTTTGTGCAAGATACGACCACCGAATCGCCCCACAAGTTGGCGAACATCGGTATGCTCCGCGAGCGGATCGAAGAGCTGCTCAAGACACTCACCTTCCGCGAACGCGAAATCATCCGCCTGCGATATGGCCTGGCCGACGGGTACTCGTACACGCTCGAAGAAGTGGGCCGCATCTTCAAAGTGACCCGCGAACGCGTGCGGCAGATCGAGGCGAAGGCCGTGGCCAAGCTGCAAAACCCGGTTCGCAGCCGATACCTGGAAGCCTTCGTGCCGGAAGCCGTCGCATCGGCGGCGGCCGCTTGATTTCCTTTTCCGCGTGAACAAACGACGATTCCGCGGCAAACTTCACATGGCCGCCGGTCAATGACTGGCGGCTTTTTGTTTGCCAGGCATGTTTTGTTTCTGGGAGGTGTAAGTCCTCTGGGTGCCGTGATGACCGGAAGCTCAAGGCTAGGCAAGGGTGTCCGCCGCGAGGTGGGATCTGAAGGAAGCCGATGCCATA
>JADZFK010000228.1 GCA_020849945.1 Pirellulales bacterium
CGTGGATGCCTTGGAGGAAAACGCAGTTGCCAGGGTCGATTGCGAGCCGCACCCAGCGGGCCTCGTAGTGGCCCGAGTCGTTCAGGGCGAGCGTGGCAATGGGGCCGGCCGAATCGGCGGCGGCGAGTAGGTTGGTTTTCATCAGCACCTGAAAACCGTTGCAGATGCCGATCACGAGCTTGCTCGCTTCGCGGAAGTTGGCGAGGACATCGGCCAGGTGATGCTGCATTTGGTTACCGAGGATTCGCCCCGCGGCGATGTCGTCGCCATAGCTGAACCCACCGGCGACACAAAGGACTTGAAACTCGCTCAGCGCGGCGGGCGATTCGAGCAGCCGGTTGATGTGCCATCGCTCGGCCCGCCCGCCCGCCAGTTCGAAGGCGTGTTGGGTTTCGGCATCGCAATTGGTGCCGGGCGCCCGCAGGATGAGAATTCGAGGTTGCGTCATGGATCGTAGATGTTCAATTAGGTTCGTTAGCGTCGGCGGCCACGCCGAATAAACAACTCCACCGCGTTGCCTCACTTCGCAACAGCACGACAACCTACCAACTACCAGCGGAGGGTTGCTTGCCAGGCTTCTTTCAGGTCGGCGATTTCGGCGTTTATCATTTCGGTGTTGCCCGCGTGGATGCGGAGCGTCGTATCGGAAGTAACTTCGCCGATCGCAGCGTGGGGGATGCCCGCGAGGGCTGCTTCGAATGCGGCGGCTTGGGTCGGCTCAACTTCGCAAAGGAATCGGGTGTTCGATTCGCTGAACAAGCGGGCGATGTTCGAAAGATCGGCGGCATGGGTCGGCATGTTGGCCAGGTCGAGCCGAGCGCCCAGACCGCCGGCGAAGGCCATTTCGGCAGCGGCTACGCCGAGGCCGCCTTCGCTCAGGTCGTGGCAGGCGCGCATCGCTCCACCACGAATGGCGTGGTGTATGGCGGCGAACGTGCGGCGGGCCACGGCGGGATCGACCACGGGCACTTGGCCGCCCGCGAGGCCGTTCACCAAGGCGTAGTGCGAACCGCCCAGTTCGTCGTGCGTGTGGCCGACCAGGTACAAGCGGTTGCCGGGCTGCTTGAGATCCATCGTCACGCAGCGCGAAACATCGTCGATCTGGCCCATCGCACTGATGAGGAGCGACGGCGGAATCGCGATCGTCCGGCGACCTTCGGCGGGATCGTCGTAGCTGAATTCGTTGTTGAGGCTATCCTTGCCGCTGATGAAGGGCGTGCCGAGGGCGATGGAGAGGTCGTGGCAGGCGATTGCGGCACGCACCAGGCTGCCGAGCGTTTCGGGCCGTTCGCAATCGCCCCAGCAGAAATTATCGAGAATAGCGATGCGCGCTGGATCGGCCCCGACGGCCACGCAGTTGCGCACGGCTTCATCGATCGCGCTGGCCGCCATGTGGTAGGGGTCGAAGTCGCCGTAACCCGGGTTCATGCCGCAAGCGATGACGATGCCACGGCGTGAACTGAGCACGGGGCGCAACACGGCCGCGTCGCTGGGGCCGTCGTTCGCCTCGCCGACCATCGGCTTCACCACGCTGCCCCCCTGCACTTCGTGGTCGTATTGGCGGATAATCCACTCTTTGCTGGCCACGTTTGGCGAGGCGAGGATGCCGAGGAGAGAATCGATTTCGGATTTCGGATTTCGGATTGCGGATTGGGAAGCCGGGGCGGCAGGATGGAGTGGTTGGAATGGCGTGGACTTGTAAACGGCTTGGCGGATGACGGGGGGGCGGCCTTTGTGGAGGAATTGCATGGCTAGGTCGGCCACGCATTGGTCGTTGTAATACAAGTGCAATCGGCCGCTGGGAACGAATCGGCCGATGACCGTCGCCTCGACCCCTTCCGAGCGGCAGAGCGATTCCAGCTCGGCCCAGTTGGCTTCGGGCACCGCCAGGACCATGCGTTCCTGGGCTTCGGATATCCAAATTTCGGTGTAGGAAAGACCTTCGTACTTGAGTGGCGCGCGGTCGAGGTGAACTTCAGCGCCGATCTTCTCGCCCATCTCGCCAACAGCACTGCTGAACCCGCCGGCACCGCAATCGGTCACGGCGTTGAACAGGCCGCGGTCGCGGGCCACCAGCAGCACGTCCAGAACCTTTTTTTCTTCGATGGCGTTGCCGATCTGCACGGCCCCGCCGGAAACGTGTTCGCTTTGGCTGGTGAGTTCGGCGCTAGAGAAGGTAGCGCCGTGGATGCCATCGCGTCCCGTGCGACCGCCGACGGCAACGATCAGGTCGCCCGGCATGGTTTGCTTGTGCGATTTTCCGCGCGGGATGAGGCCGACGTTTCCGCAGTACACGAGTGGGTTGCCGAGGTAGCGGTCGTCGAAGAACACGGCCCCGTTGACGGTGGGGATGCCCATCCGGTTGCCGTAGTCGCGCACGCCTTCGACCACGCCGCGCATCACGCGGCGCGGGTGGAGAACGCCAGGAGGGAGAGCGGAGATTTCGGATTGCCCGCCCCGGCGGGTGAACTCCTTGCGGATTGCGGATTGTTGGGAAGCGATCTGAGGTGGTGCGAAGCAGAAGACGTCGGTGCTGCAGATGGGTTTGGCGCCGAGGCCGGTGCCCATGATATCGCGGATGACGCCGCCGACGCCGGTGTTCGCGCCGCCGTAGGGTTCAAGGGCCGAGGGGTGGTTGTGGGTTTCGACTTTGAAAGCCACGTTGAAGTCGCCGTCGAAATGGACGACGCCGGCATTATCTTCGAACACGCTTTCGCACCAATCGCCCGTGCCCCATTGGGCGCGAAGGGTTTGTGTGGCGGCGAAGATGGTTTCCTTAAGCATGTTTTCAAACTGCCGCGGGCCGTGCTCATCTTCGTAAGCGATGCGGCCGGCGAGCGTTTTGTGGCTGCAATGCTCGCTCCAGGTTTGGGCGATCGTTTCAAGTTCAACGTCGGTCGGCTCGCGGCCAAGTTCGCGGAAGTGTTGGCGGATGGTTTGCATCTCGGCCAACTGTAAAAAAAGCTGACCTTCGCGGCTGAGGCGGGCGAGAGCCGTGTCATCCAGTTCGCGGATTGGCGTGGTGCGGAGTTCGAAGCGGTAAGGCCGACCCAGTTCGAGTTGTTCGAGCCGAAGGGGGCCGTAAACCACCTGCTCGATGGCGTCGTTGGCCAACAACCGCGTGGCGATCGCCTTGGCCTCGGCTTCGGTCGTGTTGCCGAGCCAGTACTTGCGGACGGTGGAAAAGGCCTCGGGGTGGATGCCGAGATCCGCCGCCGCCGAGAGCGCGCTTTGGGCGACCGGGTCCATGACGCCGGGCTTCAGTAGCACGGAGATGGAATGAATTTCGGATTGCGGATTGCGGATTGCGGATTGAATACCACTATCCCTTTCCCCACTTCTTTCCAATCCGCAATCCGAAATCCGAAATCCGCAATCGTTCAACGGTGGTTCGCCCACACGGCCGACGATGGTCCGTTCGACGACGGCATCGACGAGCAGTTCGCGGGCCAAGGTTTCGATATCGGAACGAACGAGCGAACGGCCCTGGACGAGAAAGGCGCGAGCGGTGGCAGCATGCAGGCCGGGAGCGAGGCCCAATTCGCGGGCGGCAGAAACGAGCCGTTGGGCGGCGCGGTCGGGGTGGCCCTCGGCGGGGTGGATATCAATCTCCCAAAGCATCTCGTTCTCGTTTCCTTTTTGCAGCCAACTCCAAGAGAGTATTCAGGGCTTCGTTATCGCCTTGTTCCAAGCTGTTGCCCAGGCCCGCGAGCGATCGTTCCATGGCCCGCAGGGCATTCACGACGTGTTGACGGTTCTCGGCAAAGATGGCCTGCCACAGGGCGACATCGCCAGCGGCAACGCGGGTCGTATCGCGCCAGCCGCCCGCCGTGAGGGGCAGCAGCTCGCGTGGCGTGGCGGCGGCCAGCGCAACGGCCACCGCGTGGGGCAAATGGCTCGTCAGGGCCAGGGCCGCATCGTGATCGGCGGGCGACATACGGCGAACCTTCGCTCCCAGGTTCTCCCAGAACCCGCTGACTTCAGTAACGGCCGCAGGCCGCGTGTGTTCGGTAGGGGTGATGATGACGGTGTGGTCCTCGAACAGGTCGGCTCGGGCGTGCTCGGGTCCGGTGCGATGGTCGCCGGCAATGGGGTGGCTGCCGACAAACCGGGGGCCGCTGCGGCGGCTGGCCAGGGCCGAATCGACGGCGGTGACGATCTTTTCCTTCGTGCTGCCGGCATCGGTGATGAGAGCGCCCGGCTGGCAGGCGGCCGCCACCTGAACGACGCGTTCGGCGATCGAATCGACCGGCGTGGCAACGAGGATAAGCTGGGCCTCGGCAACGCCGCCGGCCAGGTTGGTGACGCCGTTATCGATCGCCCCCACTTTGCGGGCCGCATCAAGGCTTTGCTGGCGGCGGCCGATGCCGATGACGGTTTGAGCCAGCTTCCGCTCGCGCAGGGCCAGGCCGATCGACCCACCGATGAGTCCGACACCGACAATGGCAACCGTTTTGTATTCGGGCATGGAGGAGATTTTAGAGGGCGGAAGGGGGAGGACGGAAGGGGGAAGAGCGAACGACGAAGGGAGAACGCGGATGGACGAAGGGGAAACGGGGAAGGGTGTAGGAATCTCTAGCGGCGGCGCCAACGCCGCACTCTTACCGATCCCCATTGCCCCAGCGGCATCCCATTCCCAGCAACTTTCCACCCCCCGCGACGGCCTTGGCTGCGGTTTTGGCACCGGGCCAACAGGGCCGCCCGTTTGCCGATCGTAACGATTGTGCGAGCCATGCATTTTGGCCTGGGGATTTTGCCGACCGATGACTGCAAGAACGCACCAAGCTCAAACCGACAGATTCCTATCGACTGGCCCGTGATTTGCTTCCGCAAGAGGCTCACGGACGTTTCTTGGCCCCCGATCGTGACCGCGCGAGACGATGGGCCCATGTTGTTGGACCGAGTTCCGAGTGTTCCGTTCGTAACGACGAAAATCTTCAATGTTGCGCTCGCAAAGATTCGTATTTAGGTTCTATAATTGAGCCGATGGGGGAATGGATCGCGCGCGCTGCGCGACGCAATTCCCGCATAGTGGTTCAACTGGCGCCTGGCCAAGGAAACGGGTGCCGAGGGGTTGGGTCATGAAAACGCATGTAAAATCGATCATTGTCGTTCTTTTTGTGTTGTGGGGTGCCCAGGTTTCGCGTGGTGAAGCTTGGGTGACCAAGATGTTTGCCGAAACGAAGCACGATTTCGGCACGGTGGCCCGCGGTGCCGATACGGTTTACCGCTTCCAGGTCAAGAACATTTATAAGCAAGATGTCGAGCTGGTGAGCGTGAGCTCGAGTTGCGGCTGCACGTCGCCGACAATCGACAAGAAAGTGCTCAAGACGGGCGAAGTGGGCTACGTGACGGCGTCTTTCAACACACGCACGTTTACCGGCGTCCACGGCGCCACGCTTACGGTGACGGTTCGGTGGAACGACAAGGGGCTTTTGCGGACCGCGGAAACGCAACTGCGAGTGGATGGCAACATCCGCGGCGATATTGTGTTCCAACCCGGGGCGGTTGGTTTCACGGCCGTAGACCAAGGGGCCGTCGCCGAGCAGCATGTGGAAGTGACCTACGCCGGCCGCTCAAATTGGAAAGTGACCGATGTCCGCGGCGCGAGCGATTCGATCGAAGTGGAACTCACGGAGAAAAAACGTTATTCGAACCACGTGGCTTACGACCTCCTGGTGCGGTTGAAGGGCACGGCGGCCGCCGGGTACCTGAACGAACAGTTGGTGCTCGTAACGAACGACGAAGAGAATCCGCGTGTTCCCATTTACGTGACGGGCAAGGTGGTGCCTTCGATCTCGGTGGCCCCCGAGTCGCTGATGCTCGGGAGCGTGAACCAAGGCGAGCAGGTTTCCAAAAAATTCATGGTCCGCGGCAAAACGCCCTTCCGGATCACCTCGATTCAATGCGACGATCAGAACTGCTTCGCGTTCAAGACCGATGACAAGGCGAGCGAGCGCCACTTCGTTGAAATTCATTTCGACGCCAAGAAAGCCGCGGGCGACGTGAAGCAACCGATCCTGATCTCCACCGATCTTGGCGAAAAGTTTCGGGCGACGTTGACCGCTTATGCCACGGTCGTGCCAACCGAAAATGGACCGAAGGCCCCCGAACCGGCCGCCGTTCAGCCTGCTGCCGCGCAGCCGACCGCCACACAACCGGCCCCGAACGCGGGTACCTCCGCGGGTTCGGGCTCGGGCGTGAAACCAAGCGGCGTGGCGGCTCAGTGACTTGCGAAACTGCCGGCTTCCGCCGGCAGCTAGCTCTCGAGGGTAGGCGTTCCTTCTCCACTCACGCTTAGCTGCCGGCGGAAGCCGACAATTCTTTTGCACACGGTTGTGCTAGCACGGGCAGCACCCGCGATCTGCGGGTGTCCGCCTGCCTGGATTGACGGTTGCACCTCTGCCTGGAATAATCCGCCGCCTCGTCGGGCCGATTCTCTTTCGCTTTTCGAGCTTCTCGTCGTTCATCGCTCTAACTAATCGCTTCGCTCATTCTGCATGCGGGAAGGTGACCAGGTTGTCGCTTCGCCAGTGTGTTGTTGTGATTGTAGTGTGCCTGCTGGCCACGTCGTGGCGAGCTGGCATGGCCCGCGCTGCGCCTCCGCCCATCGAGCCCAAGTCGTCGATCAAACTACTGGGCGCCGAACGGCCCGCAGCGAACCAACCGCTCGACAATCATGCCACGAACGGCGAACCGGTTGTAGTCGAGCAATCGCCGGCTGCCACGGCAGCAAGCCAAGGCCCAGAAACGGGCATGGTTGTGGAGTCGATCGCACCGCCCGGGCCGGGCATGGCCGAGCCAGGCGCGATGCCGGGGTTGTTTCGACCCCAGCAGCCAATGGCCGCCGGCGCTCCGGCCGATTCGCCATGGGAAGCACCGCGGGCAACGAACGGCGGCGGGCCCGCATCGCTCGATGAGTATGCTCCCGACGCCGTGGCCGATGGCGAGGAAATGACGCCGGGCGATTCGTACTTCTCGCATCTGGGGTGCCTCGGTTTGCGGCATTCCTCGACGCACGGTCGCCATGCCGGGATGGGCGTTCCGCTGCAAGGCACGAGTTGGCTCAATCGCCCGTACTACGCCGGCGTGCAATTGGGCGAGGTGTGGATCACCAGTCCGCCAACCGACACCCTTTCGCGCGATATGGACCTGTTCGGCGGCGTGTACCTGGGGTACGACTGGGATTACTACTGGGGAGGCGAGGTGGCGATCGACCGGGCCACGCCCGAGCTAAAGAACTCCGAAGCGACCGACGAGCGACGCGGGGATCGGAGGATGCTCTGGACGGCCAACGTGTTGTACTACCCGTGGGGCGATTCGTACTATCGCCCCTATTGGCGTTGCGGCCTCGGGGCAATGGAGATCGATTACCCGCTCGATGATGGATCTCGACGCGATGAGGCGCTGTGGGCAATCCCGATTGGCGTGGGGATCAAGTACCCGGTGCGACGGTGGCTGGCCGCCCGGGCCGAATTCACCGACCACATCGGCCTCGGCAACACGGGCGTGGCCACACAACACGACCTTTCGCTGACCGTGGCGCTCGAATGGCGGTTCGGCGTCCGCCCCCGGTCGTACTGGCCCTGGTACCCAAGCCGACACATCTGGTAACACACGACCTCAACACGCCGCGATTCGTGCCACGGACTTCAGTCCGTGATGGGTACGGACTTTAGTCCATACTTCGGCGGAGTGGATGGCGAAGATACCCGGTTCAAACGGCGGCTACCAGGCCACCGCTAACACGGATGGCACGGACTTTAGTCCGTGCTACGCGCAGAAGACCGTGCCATCGCGATGCAGAGAAGGAGGCCGATTAGAAGAGCACATCCCATGACTGGTTCGGGCACGGCCGTGCCGGTGGCGAGGCCGGTGGCGGCGGCCGAGCCGCTCGTGTTGCCGAAGCGTTCGCGCCAGGCGTTGTAATCTTCGGTGGTCACCGAGCCGGGCGTGGTGCCGGTGACTTCGTTTGGCAATTGGAAGCTTGTGCCGAGGTTCTTTCGCCACACGATATAGTCGGCGGCATCGACGACACCGTTGGAGTTGTAGTCTCCGGGCACGCCGACGGCCGCGGCGAGCGTGGCGAGGCGGAAGCCGGTCTTATTGTTTTCCACAAAAGCGGTTGCGCTATCGCGGGTGAATGAGGCGAGCGAGGAGTCGGTCGTGGTCCAATCGCCACCGCGTCGGCCGCGAGTGTTTGCGCTGACGAGCACTTCGTTCCATTCGCCCACGTTGCCGCCCTGGTCGAGCGTACCGTAGGGACTAAGCGAAAGCGTGTAGGCCCCTGCGGGCGTGAGCGGATAGCCTGGGTCGCCGGTGGTGGTGTTCACGTCGATGAGGAAGTTGGCCGAGTTACCGGTATCGGCGGAAGGCAGGTTGTTGTTGGGTGCCGTATCGGAGCTGGTTGGGTAGTCGTAATACGAGGAGGAGGCCGCGTTGTAGTACGCGGCCTTGTACCACTGGTTTTCGGAAGGGAGAAACCAGGTGGCAGCCGCGTTGCGGGAGATCGAATCGGCGTTGGTGGGAATTGGCGTGCCGCCGAGGATGGTGTAGGCGCCGGTTTCAGTACTGCCGGAGCCTTGGCCGTTGTGCATCCAATTGGCAAAACGGATGGCGTCGTACCACGAGACGTAGTTGACGGGTTTATCGGCGTAGGTGTAATCGGAGCCGCCGGGGCCGACGCCAACGGCGGTTGCCTTGAGGGCATACGTGTAGCTGCCCGAGGCCCCGCTGCGGACGATGCCGCCCGCGCTGAACGTGCCCATGCTCGAGTTGTAAAGGCCGAGCGAATCGGTGGCGGCCTTGGCGTTCAGGAACTCGACGTACTGGGCGTTTGAGATTTCCGTTTTGCCGATTTGGTAGGTGGTCGTCACCCGGCCAAACAGGCCCTGCGGGGTGATGTCGCTCGAGTTGCTGGGGTTCCCAATCGTGACGAGGTCGATCGTGACGGCCCGCGATGCGAGCGGCAACAACGCGAACACCGCTACCGATAGCCCTTGAAGGATTCTCATGGCCTGAAATCTCCTGCTCTGCTCCACCTACATTATAGCAAGGGCACGGGGGAAACAGGGTGGCCTTGCGCCGAGATGTTGGAAGTGGCAAGGGGGTGTGGTTGGGCAGTCTGCCCCTCCCCAGCCCTCATCGCCGGTGGGAGGGAGCCGGAAGAAACTGAATTGGGAGCCGAGTTGTGCGAGGGTCTGCCGACCCGGCACAAACGAGGCCGCCGAACGGCACGGACTTTAGTCCGTGCTACGCGGTGTGCTATGGTGAGTTGCGGGTTGCGTTCTGCTTTAGTTCGTCAAGCTTGGGAGTTGGCTTGGCGATTGGGCCGTCTGAAAGACGCCAACTTGCTGAGCGCTGGCTTGGCGTTCGACGAAGCGAATATCGTCGGCACTCAAGCGGGCAAGGGCGACGGTCGTGGTGCGGCCGTTTTCCTTGATAAGCCGAACCTTGCCGTTCGTGAACTTCACGAGGCGGGCCTTACACGAGAAGGAGTTTGTGTTATCGACCCAAGTTCGTAGTTCGCTGCTGGCGAAGCCGCCCGGCTCGCGGAGCACGGCGGGCGATGCGCCGAAGATGTCGTCGCTCGGCTTGGCTTCTTCTTTTTTCTCCTTAGCAGCGGGCTGTTCGGCAGGCGGTGCGGCAGGTTGCTCGGCTGGTTTGTCGGCCGGGGCCGCGGGTTTCTCGGCGGGGGGCGTTGGGGTGCCGAAGAGGTCGTCGAGCGGGTTGGCCGCCGGGGCCGCGGCAGGCTTCGTCTCGGTAGCAGCCGGGGTTTCAGCCGGTGCAGGTTTCTCGGCGGGTTCTTCGGCGGGCTTTTCCGCGGGCGGCGCGGCGGGTTGAACGGCAGGAGGCTCGACAGGCGTAACGGCGGCGGGAGCGGCCGGCTCGACGGCAGGCGGGGCAGCCGGTTGTTCGGCAGGCGGTTCGACCGCGCCGGGAACCGGGGGCATCGGAGGCGGCGAATCGAAGATTGCCTCGGCTGGCGGCGCGGGCGGAGTTGGCGGCGCGGGCTTCACCAATTTCGATTCCTCGGCCGGTGCCGGAGCTTCGGGCTGCGGCAACGAGGGGGCCGGCTCGACCGGGCGTTTAACCTCGGCGGCCTGCGGAGGAGTGATCTTCGCGGGTTCGGGTGTTGGGGCCTGGACGGGTTGCGAGGGAGCGGGCTGTTGCGAATCGGCGGGGGGGGCGACGGCGGAAGCGGGCGAATCGCAGCCACCGCACGTTTGGCAAGGATCGCAGCACGACGAGATGACGACGCAGCCGCAGCAATCCATCACAGGTACGCCGCAGCACCCCTGATAGACAACACCACAGCAGGTTGGGTAATAGCAATCGCCCCAGCCACGATGACCGAAGCGAAACGCGCCGGCCGGGCTGATTGTCATCATCACAACGAGGACCGCCACGAGGAACGAACGTAGTGTTTTTCGCATGACCTCAATCTCCGAAAGCACGATTCCCGCAGGCCGATAGAGGGGCGTGGAATCAGGGGATTCTGAAAAGGTTTATCTTAGTTGGTTGACGCGGAAAATTCAATCAAGTGGTTGGCGGGGGGCACCCTCCGCTTCGCCGAGGCTCCGCGTCGCGGCTTTACGGGCCTCGCTCCGCTTCGCGTCGCGGCTGAACGGGGGTTTGTTGCGGCAATTTGGGGGCTATTGGGTTTCGGCTGGTTGGGCGAAGGGGGGGAACTCGGAGCCGAAAATTCGCTCGATACTGCCGCGGGCCGCCGCCGCCCTTTCCTTGACCAGCCTGGCTTCGTTGCGGTGGTGTTGATCGGTCAGTTTCCAGTCGTCGATCATTTTTTCGCGGGCTTGGGGGCCCGTGGGCGTTTCCCAGATTTGTACGGCACGTTCGTTGAGCTCGCCGCCATCGGCGTACCAAAGCTCCAACTGTTTTCCGAACCGCAAGGCATCCTCGCACACCGCGCAAGGAGGAATGCCAGCGACGGTCTTGGCCGTGAAGCGGCAGATTCTTGCTTTCAGCGCGAAGACCTTGGCGGCGTTGGTTTCGTTGAGAGCCCGTTCGGCGTTGCGTTGTAGCTCGGCCTCGGAGAGCACAAGTTCGTTGAGCTGTTGCCAATAGGCGAGCGTGCGTTCCAGGGTTGGAACTCGGGCCGTTGAGCCCTCCGCTGGCGGTTGCGGGGAGGCCATTTCTTCGTTGGCCGGGTTTGTGCCGGTTTGAAGCGTGGATATCTGCTGCCGCAACGAACCTAGTTCCTCTCGATAGTTGGTGAGGGCTTGTTCGCGGGTTGTCGCCGTGCCGGGTGGCGGGGTGGGGCGAAGGCTATCCGGCACTTTGTCGAGCAGTTGCGATTGGCTTAAGACATCGTAGGCAAGTTGGTTGGTGTCCTTGCCCAGGTACGAAGCGCCGATCCAAGCGCCGACCACGATGGCCACGGCACATCCCAGGAACTCTAGCGTTGACAAACCGGCCGATGGATGCGGCATCCGGCCTAGCCGGTTCGCGCGGTCGTGTGTTGGAATAGTTCGGTGCATGGTTGCCCTCGCACGTTGTGGCAAGTACGGTTTCCAAGCCTGGCACGACGCCACAACCCCCACGTATTGGGTCGCGCTCGATGGCATTTGTCCTTTAGAATTGTAGGTCGAAAGGTGCGGTGGCGCACGATGGCGGTGCATGAGGCGCGGGGCGTTAGGCGGAGCGATTGTAACGATCCTGCCGGCCGGCGCGTGGTGTGTGTTTGGCGGGGAAGAGCGAAACCGATCCGCGATTGCTGGCATCGCAGGGGGGCATCATCTGGCGAGCCTGCGGCACAAGCGGGGCATTCGTCATAGCGATCATAGTTCGCGTGATGCTGAATCTCTGCGCAATGAGAGCCGATGGACGATAGGTGAGAGGGAATCGGGCAGGGCGAATTGCCTGTTGTTGGGGTTGCCGATTGTACCTATAATTTGGAAGGAAGCAGGAGGCTGCCAAGGAAGAAGCCTCCCAAAGCGAAATCGAGCCAGCGGTTCAACGGAGTATGTGCCGCGGGCTGAAAGTTCGGTCGTGTTCGAACCAACCGCTTCGGAGCCCGATAGCGCCACCGGCACACAAGGGACGTGTACGCGTCCCAAGGTACTTTGTCTAGGCGGAACGCACGACTCGCAAGTGTCGCTTCGGCGTCGGTTTGGCGACGAGGTGGAAGTCGTCGAAGTCTCTCCGGCGAGGGCGCTTTCTTATCTTGGGTCGGGCGACTATGTGGGCATCTACGCGGATGCCGACCATTTCTCGGAAGTTGTCGATGTTGCTCGCATGGTGCAGAACGAGCGGATTCTTCAGGGGATGCCCGACGGTGTGGTGTTGCTTAGTGAGGGCAACACGATTTTGTGGGGCAACGGGCGGTTGCGGAGTTGGTCGGGTCGATCGGATGTGGTCGGTTCGAATTTCTACGAAGTGATGGGGACGCCGGAGATCATGGGCCCCGATTATTGCCCATTTCAAACGGCCCTCTCGACGGGTCAGGCCAGTGCCTCGACGTTGCGTTGCTTTCAGAACCATTACATGCGAATTCATGCGGCCCCCGTGGTAGATGCGACCGGGGCGCCGCAGCACTTGGTCGTGACGATCCGAGATGTTACGCAGGAAGTTGAGCAACAGCAGAAGCTTTCGGCCATTCATCAAGCGGGCATCGAGCTTGCAGACCTGACGACGGATGAAGTCGCCAAAATGACGGTGGAGGAGCGGATCGATTTATTGCGGGCGAACATCTTGCATTGCACACAGGATGTGCTGCATTACGATGTGGTTGAAATCCGGATGCTCGACCCGGATACGCAGATGCTCGAATCGGTGCTGGCTTATGGCATGACGGACGAGGCGGCCCAGCGAAAACTGATGGCCGACAAGGTTGGCAACGGCGTAACCGGTTACGTGGCGGCGACGGGCAAGAGCTACTTGTGCGAAGACACGAGCGCCGACCCGTTGTACTTGGAAGGGGCGGCCGGGGCCCGGAGTTCGCTTACGGTACCGGTGATGCTGTTCGACCGCGTGACGGGCACCCTGAACGTGGAAAGCCCTGAACCGCGCGCGTTCAACGAGAGCGACCTGCAATTCTTGGAGATTTTCGCCCGCGACGTGGCGGTGGCGCTCAATACGCTGGAGCTGCTGGCGGCGGAAAAGGCGAGCACGGCGGCGGCCAGTGTCGAAGCGATTCATAGCGCGGTGGCGCGCCCGGTAGACGACATTCTCAACGACGCCGTCAATGTGATGGAGCGGTACATCGGCCACGAGCCCGAGGTCGTGCAGCGGCTTCAGCAGATTTTGCGTAACGCCCGCGATATCAAGCAGGTGATTCAGAAGGTGGGGCAGTCGATGGCCCCGGCCGAGGCGCAGCCGTCGGGCGCGCGGGTGGAACCGCGGCCGCTGCTGGTGGGTCGGCGGGTGTTGGTGGTAGACGCGGATGAATCGGTGCGTAGCGCGGCCCACGCTTTGCTGGAGCGTTACCGTTGCATTGTGGAGACGGCCCACGACGGCTGCGAGGCGCAATTTATGGTTCGCAGCCTACTGAACGATCAACATTACGACGCCATCATCGCCGATATCCGCTTGCCCGATATGAGCGGTTACCAACTGCTGCTCAAACTCCAAGAAATGCTGGGCACCGTTCCGATGGCGCTGATGAGCGGCTTCGGGTACGACCCGGGGCACTCGATCGTCAAGGCGAGGCAAGCGGGATTGCAAGCGGTGCTCTACAAGCCCTTCCGCCTCGATCAACTGCTGGAAGCGGTCGAGCAGTTAGTCGCCGCCAAGAACCCACCGCCCACGGCGTGAATGATCGCACTATTGTTGCTACTAGGTGCCATCGGCCACCTTGTGTTGTGGGTTGGGCTCGTGAATCGAGTTCACTCGCTCGGCATTGCGCGTAAGCTCGTGCATGTGTTGTCCGGCTTGTTCGTGGCGTGCTTTACGATTTTGCCGCCCGTCGTGGTAGTCTCTCTCGCGGAATCGCTTCTGCCGGCATTGGGTGTGCGGGCAGAGATGCCAAGCTGGTTGCCGACGGTCGCGTGGGTTTATGTTGCCACGTGCGCGGGCCTGGCCGTTGTCGCCGCGATTCGGTGGTTGGTGTTGGCGGGCCATTCGGAGCGGCGCGGAGTTCTGCTTTCGAACCACTCGACCCGTCTTACCTGGAAGGACGACCGAAAGTTGCTCGTTCGACCGGGTGTTTTCAGCATCTTGGCAAGCCTGCCCGGCAACCAGGTGCTGGAACTTCATGTGCAGAAGAAGGAACTGCGGGTTCCGCGGCTGGCGGCGGCGCACGATGGCCTGCGGTTGGCTCACCTTACCGATCTGCATATGTCTGGGCGAGTTGCGAAACCGTTCTACGAGCGTGTGGTGGAGCAGGTCAACGCCCTGGGGCCGGACCTTGTCGCGATTACGGGCGACCTCGTTGAGGGCGACACGTATCTGGAGTGGCTGCCCGATACGCTGGGTCGGCTCCGCGCGCGGCATGGCGTATTCTACGTTCTGGGGAATCACGATCGGCGGGCGTCGGTGGATCGAATCAAATCGAAGCTGGCGGCATGTGGTTTGATTCACCTGGGCGACCGCTGGCAACAAATCGACATCCACGGCGCGGCGCTGCATGTGGGTGGCAATGAGCTTCCGTGGTTCAGGCCAGCCGCCAACTTTGCCACATGCCCGCGAGATGTTAACGGCCAGCATATCGCGCGATTGTTGCTGGCTCATGCACCCGATCAATTTGGATGGGCCCAAGCGAACGAGATCGACTTGATGATGGCGGGCCATCTCCACGGCGGCCAAGTTCGGTTGCCCGTGCTGGGCGCGATGACTTCGCCGAGCCGATACGGCGTACGGTACGCGGCAGGCGTGTTTCAGCGGGGGAACACAGTGATGCACGTAAGCCGTGGCATCGGCGCGCTGACGCCCGTCCGATTCAATTGCCCACCGGAACTGGCGTTGCTGGTGCTGAGAAGGTAAGAATCGCTACAGTCGATATGCCGGTTTAGCATGTGAGGCTGTTCGGGAAATCACAGGAAATCGATAGGGCGCCTCAGCCGCTGGTTTCCGCGGACGGTTACTGGAATCGACAAGCCCATAGTTGGAGAGCGCCACTATTGATCCATGCGCAGCGCAAGACCCATTGTTCGTTAAACCCCGAGCCAGCGGCGAGGGAGAACCTCGAATCCCGTCGCCGTTGGCTCCGGGTTAAACAACCCGTAAGGGTTCATTGGTAGCGCAGTCATCAATAATATGAGCCAGCCCGCGATGTTATTGGGATAGGCTCGAAGGCGCGTCGAGGATAATGCAACTATTGCAACGGGGGGCGGAACCGTGTTTTTGGATGCAATAATCGGCGTTATTTGCGCCGGGTGTTGCGCGCCTCTACCGGGAAATGAAGCGTTTTCCGGGGTGAGGTTGTTGCAATAAACGATGATTTTGCTCATGGTTGCGAACATTTAACCGCGAGGGTGGGTGATGGTCGTTGGGTGGGTGCTTCGCCAAGCCCCCGGTCGTTGACCGGGGGCTAAATGGAACGATTGCAC
>JADZFK010000229.1 GCA_020849945.1 Pirellulales bacterium
GCGACGTATTTTGGTTCAGCAGGCCGATGGTATTCTCGACGAGTTCGCGGCCACACTCGGTGCCGACGACGACGCCCGCGCGGACCTGGCCAAGTTCGATCATGCAGGCAAGTTGCACCATGCCATTGAGCAGGCCGAGGCAGGCGTTGGAGACGTCGTAGATCATGGCCTCGTTCGGTAGTTCGAGGCCGTGATGGACGCGGCAAGCGGTGGCGGGTTCGAGGAAATCGCGGCAGACCGAGCCGTGAATGAGGGCGCCGAAGAACCGTCGGTCGATGCCGCTCGCTTCGATTGCCTGGCGGGCGGATGCGATGCTGATCGAGCTTGGTTGGGTGCCTGGGGGAAAAAACCGCCGCTCGCGGATGCCGGTCATTAGTTCCAGCCGCCCCTCGGGCAGACGCAACCGCTCGTATAACGGCGCGAGGCGTTGCTCCAATTCCGCCGTGGAAACAACCTCCTCGGGCAACGTGTAACCAAAGGCTTCGATGCAGACGCGGCGAAAGTGCATGGGGAGCGGCGAGGGGTGAGGGGTGAGGGGTGAGGGGTAGTTGTTGGTAGCTATTCAAGATATCTGGGAATCGGGATTGCGTAAACGGTTGGCTTGTGGCGGTCAGGGCCGATCAGTTTTCGCTTTGGCACGCAAAATCAAGGCCGTCACTTACCGATGGCACGTCGGAAACCTCGATATTCGCACTGCTATCGCGTTCACCCGAAAATGCAGGTTAATGGTCCAAGTTGAATAACTGATCGGCCCTGAGGGTATCTGCACGGGGCCGATCCGTTATTCATGATTCATGTTCGGGACAGCGAGGACTCACGAACCCGAAGCGTCAGTGAAGGAATGTGTGCTTTTTCCTTCGCTGACGCTTCGGGCAGGGTTCCAATACACTCGCCCAAATTGAATCAATGATCGGCCAAGAGAAGCGGAAATCCAACTTTCAGTGCGGGTTTTCGTGGCTTTCGCGCATTTCGTGGTTCTGAAAACTGTAATCTGCAATCGTTGAACCAAGTGCCGCTCGGCACGCGGCACCTACTCCTCCGCCCAAAGTGAATAAATGATCGGCCCTGGGGATCAGCAGCCCAAAAAATCGACCTGATCGGCAGACTCATCGCAGAGCTTACAGGCTAACTGCTGGAGCCGCTCCATCATGTCCGATGGCAAGGGAACATTGCGAAGCCGTGCATCGAGCGCGAGATCAAACTCACAAGGATGCTCGTTGAGTTCAAACGGATGCCTTTCAATAGCCGCAGCATTGGGTGCCGAGAACAGCACGGCACCGTGCGTGAACGGGTCGCCGACCGTTGTCGGCCTCATGTGTGGAAGCGACATAATCGTACCTTCATTGTATCGAGTTCGGGCTGCCGCCCACCTGGCTGCCTCGAACTCGTGGGGCGGGCACGCGAGCATCTCTTGCCGCGTGTGATTCGGCGCGGTGCAGTTCGCTTGGGGTCGGATGCGGAGGCCATCGCGGAATCGAAATACGATCGTTCGATGGTTGCAACCTACCCCTCGTTCACTGCGGCAACGGGCAGGACACAGCCGAGGTCGGAACAATCGAAATCCCTCGATTCACCGCTATAGGCTCTTGGTGGCCTGCCAGGAGGTATTTTCGCAGTCGTTGGCGGGCTCGGCTTACGCGCGACAACACCGTGCCGAGCGGTATGCCAAGTGCGTTGGCTGTTTCTTGGTGCGTCAATTCTCCGACGACAACCAACAGGAGGGACTCACGCAATTCCGGGGGGAGCTGAGAGAGGGCCTGTTGCATCTCGTCGGTGAATTCGTGCGAGGTGGGGTCCGCGGCCGGTGTCGGCACTTCTAGCGGTCCCTCTCCGACGAACACCATTCGGCGGCCAACGTGCCGCCATCGATCGATGACTCTCCGCCGCAGGATCGCCGCCAACCATGCCCGCTGGCCGCGCCCACAGGTAAAACTTGCCCGGCTCTTCCACGCACTGCGCAATGTCTCCTGCACGATGTCCTCGGCTTCGTGCGTATCGCCAACCAGCCGATAGGCGATCCGATACAAAGCCGAAGCATGATCGTGGATCAGAACAACAAAGTCTGTCCGCGAAAGTGCCACCCGCTTGCCTCTCTCCGTTAGCCACGCTTGCGCGTTCCGATGGCCAATGGTGCCTCTCGTGATCGATTGTATCACACATCGACCATCGTGCTACTATTCGCGGGGCAGCCGCTCGATTATTCCTCGGCGGAAAAAATTTTTCGCAACCGATCGAGTCTGGCACGAGGAGAACTGCAAAGTCGGGAGCTGGTCCGATTTTCGGCCAATTCGCCCGGATTCCTCTCTACCGAGGCACGGAGACACGGAAGCACGGAAAGGGGCATTCTACCCAGTGGATTTCGATGATCCCTCGGTGGCAAAGTACAGACCATCCGAATACACCCACTCCCGAAGGGAGTGGGTTCTCGGATAAGCCCTTATTTCTCTGTGACTCCGGGGACACACTCCGTGGTCATGCACGTGAGAAACGGCGGCTATATTTGAAAACTTGCCTTTGGCCCAACCGCCGCGCTCATTTCACTTCGCATCGTGAGTTTGGGTTTTTCCAGAACGACGGTTGTGTTGGGCGAAACGCTTTGCGTAAGCCAGACGCTCGAGCCGATCACCGAATCGCGGCCAACGACCGTCTTGCCGCCGAGGATCGTCGCGTTCGCGTACACCACGACGCCGCCTTCGAGCGTGGGGTGACGCTTTGTGCCGCGTACCAGGTTGCCTTCGCCGTCGGTTTTGAAGCTCAGTGCGCCGAGCGTCACGCCTTGGTAGAGCTTGACGTGCTCGCCGATCTCCGTCGTCTCGCCAATTACCACGCCCGTGCCGTGGTCGATGAAGAAGTGGGATTCGATCTTCGCACCTGGGTGGATATCGATCCCTGTGCGGCCGTGGGCCCATTCCGTCATCATCCGCGGGATGAATGGGATATCCAATTCGTACAGCACGTGGGCCAGCCGATACACGGTGATCGCCTCCAAACCCGGATAGCAGAAGATCACCTCATCCAACGACTTGCACGCGGGATCGCCGTCGTAGGCCGCTTGCACGTCGGTGGCCAACAACGCGCGGACCTCGGGCAACCGCTCGAGAAACAGCATCGTCTTGGCCTGTCCCAGCGCTTCAAAATCGCTTTCATGTTCGCAATCGCTCGTGGCACCAGCTTCATGCCGCAGCGCGCGGCCAATCTGCTGCGTGAATCGGTCGTGCAGCCGGTCCACCAGGTCGCCCACGTAGTACGCCACGTTGCCGCGATGCAGCCCCTCGCGCCGACGATAGCCGGGGAACAGTATCTCCTTCAGATCATCCGTTGCCGCAATGATCTCGTCGTAATTCGGCAGCGGGCAGTGATCTAAGTGGTTGATCGTGCCCACCTGGTCGTAGGTCTCCACGATTTGCTGCGTTAGCTTGGGTAACTGATCCTTCAATCGAAAGTCGGTGGCCATGATGAATGTGCTCCTCGCAGAGTACCCACCACTAGGTTTCGGGTGGGCCGACACTGCGGCAAGGGATGATCGTCTTACAAGATGCGGGATAGGTGGCGGGATGAAGAAGGGCCCGTTTCGGGCACCAGCGCGGCAAGAAGGGTCCGGCCTCAGGCCGGACTCGTACAGATGCACCCCATCGGAAATCGCTTCGCAGTTTGCATGGTCTGGCTATCCCTCTGCTAGATATTCTATGCCGAATATTCTAGGCCGGCAGGTGCGGCCCTTCAAACCGTACAATCTGTCTCGGCAATTCGACCCGCCCAGATTGAACGTTTCCCCATCGCCACGCACGCTCGTACAAGAAGGATGCCGGGTGCTTGCATTGCCCCCCCCTTTCGCCGTAAACCGACTCCTACCAACAACTTGAGAGCCTCAACGGCCCCAAGGTTCGCGCGGCCTACCCTACCCTGCCCTGCAACGGGTGACCATCTCAGGGCCAGCGATTCGCCGGCAACGCCATTCGCCGCCTTTGCCCTACCGGGGCTGCGGCTAAATCCCTGGATGCCCTCTCAATCCAGGATCACATCCGGCTGTTCGTCGGCCAGCTCTTGTTCGGCGCGCTGAATCTCCTTGGCCAGCTCTTCGCGCACCACCGACATCTCGGGCGGTGCTTCGACGCCCAACCTCACGCCACCATGGCCAATTTTCACCACGGTCACGCTCACCTTTTCGCCAATCAGTATCCGCTCGCCGACTTTTCGACTAAGTACTAGCACTTCCTTGGCCTCGCCGCAGGGTTTCTATAGAATGCGGGATCAAAACAAACCTAACGACCCCGCCAACCAATTGCAAGCAGTGATGGCA
>JADZFK010000230.1 GCA_020849945.1 Pirellulales bacterium
CCCTGCCCCCTGCCCCCTGCATCCTTCACTCACGATTCGCCGAGGAACTTTTGCAGTACATCGTCTGGGGCGGGTGCGTAGGTGCTGGGTTCCATCGAGCAGCTTGCGCGGCCTTGGCTTAGGCTGCGCATGGCGCTCGAGTAACCGAAGAGGTTGGCGAGCGGAGCTTCGGCATGGAGTACGGTGGCGGTGCCGCGGGCTTCGGTGCTGTGGATGATGGCCCGGCGTTGTTGCAGGTCGCTCACGAGGTCGCCGACGTGCTCATCGGGCGTGCTGATTTCGAGCTTCATGATCGGTTCCAAGAGCACGGGCCCGGCGGCGCGAAGAGCCTGGTCGAAGGCATGATTTGTCGCGGTGCGGAAAGCGATTTCCGAGAGGCCCGCCTCGCCCACTTCGCCGCCGAGCACGGTCGCTTTGATGCGCATGAGTGGGAAGCCGAGCAGGCCGCCGCCCTGCCCCGCGCTTTCGAGTTCTTCGAGCACGACGCTGAGTATTTCGCCAGGCAGGCCGTGGTCGAGCAAGTTGGTGACGGTGACGGGAGCGAGGCCCTTATCGAAGGGTTCGAGCTTGAGCCGCACTTTGGCGGCGTGCTGCAAGCCTTGAATCAGCCGGCTGCACTCGCCCGTAGCCTCGGCGGCCCGCGCGATCGACTCGCGGTAGCTGACGCGCGGCTTGTGAACTTTCACGTTGAGTTTGTAATCGCGCTCGAGCCGGTGCTGAATCACTTCGAGATGCAGTTCGCCCATGCCGCTGATGAGTGTTTGGCCCGTTTCGCTGCTTTCCTCGGCCCGGAAGGTGGGGTCTTGCTTGCGGAGCATGGCCAGCGTCTCGGCTAGCTTTTTGCGGTCGTCGGTCGTTTCGGCCTCGATGGCCATCGAGATGACCGTTTCCGGGAACTCGATCGAGGCGAGCAGGATCGGCTCGCGGGTATCGCACAGGGTGTCGCCCGTGATGGAATCGCGTAGGCCGATGATGCCGACGATATCGCCGGCGCGGGCAACTTCGATTTGCTCATCTTTCTTGCTGGCGTGGATGCGCCACAGTTGCGCGACGTTTTCCTTCTTATCGCGAGTAGTATTCAGCACGCGCGAGTTCGGTTCGAGCGTGCCCGAGTAAATTCGCACCCACGAAAGGTCGCCCGTTTTGAACGGCTGCACCTTGAAAACCAATCCGCAGAACGGTTCGGCGGGGTCGGGCTTGCGAATGATCTTCTTCCCCCGGTCGCTGGCGGCGACTTCGTGCGATTTGCCTTTGCCTTTGGGGGTTGGCTCGGTGCCTTCGACTGGCGGCACGTCGGCGGGGTTCGGCAGGTACGCGGCCACGGCATCGAGCACGGGCTGTACGCCCATGCCGTGCAATGCTGAGCCACACAACACGGGCTGAATCTGCAAGTGGAGCGTTGCCTCGCGGATCACCCGGTGCAGCAGCGGCTCGGGGATCGGCTCCTCGGCCAGTGCCAGTTCCATGAGCTCGTTGCTGTAGTTATAGAGCGCTTCGAGCAAACGCTCGCGCCACAGTTGGGCCTCGCTCGCTAGGTCAACGTCGGCGATCTCCTCGACGAGGATTTTGTTTCCTTCTTTTCCCTCGGGGAACTTGAGTATCCTCATGCGCACGAGGTCGACCACGCCGCGGAACGGGTTGGCCGTGCGGCCTGGGCCAAGCCCGACCGGTATTTGCAAGGCAACCGGGTTGGCTCCCAGCCGAGACTTCATTTCTTCGTAGACCGATTCGAAGTCGGCCCCTTCGCGGTCGAGCTTGTTGATGAACGCGAGCCGGGGCACCTTATACTTGTTGGCCTGCCGCCACACGGTTTCGCTTTGGGCCTCGACGCCTTCGCGAGCACTAAACACCACCACGCCGCCATCGAGCACGCGGAGGCTGCGCTCGACCTCGGCCGTGAAATCGACGTGGCCTGGCGTGTCGATCAGGTTGATGACGACTTCCTTGCAGCCCAACGGCGCCAGCCCCGAGGCGGCGAAGCTGCTTACCGTCCACGGGAATTGCACGCAGGCCGAGTAGATCGTGATGCCGCGTTCGGCCTCTTCGGGGTCGTCGTCGGTGGTGGTGGTGCCCCGATCGACTTCGCCGGCGCGGTGCTTCGCCCCACTGGCAAAGAGCATGCGCTCCGTCACCGTCGTCTTGCCGGCATCGATGTGGGCAATGATGCCGATGTTGCGAATTGTTGAGAGGTCGGTAGCCATCAGTCGTCAGCCATCAGTCGTCAGCCATCAGTCGTCAGCTATCAGTTGTCAGTTGTCAGTCTCTCGCTGGGAGGACTGCTGGCCGCGAGCGCGTTTTAGTAAACTGGCAAGCATTCGCTTTACCTCTTGAATGGCCGGATGTACGGAATCGTAATCCTGAGTTCCGAGATAACCCAAATCCCTTGCGAGCAGCACATGGTATTCAGCTTCGCTTGCCGACCCCATAGCGATCTGAACAAATCGGCCGAACTCGTTTTGACCCCCGCGCCCGCACGCTTCGGCAAGGTTGGCTGGAATAGATGCCGCCGCTCGTCGTAGTTGACTGGTCAGCCCATATCGTTCGTCGTCCGGAAATCGCTTCGTTAAGTTGTAAATCGTCAGAACCCACGCATGGGACTTTTGCCACACGACCAAGTTATGAAAGTCCTGCACCTTTCAATCCCCCTTTTCACTGAAAACTGAAAACTGACGACTGAATACTGACGACTCTTCTCTCCGCGCATGAAAAACGCCGCGGCATTGTTCGGGCCGCGGCGCGCTTTGGTTCGGGCACTACCACGCAAAATGCGCGAAGGCCTTGTTGGCGTCGGCCATGCGGTGGACGTTTTCGCGGCGGCTCACGGCGGCGCCTTCGCGGTTGAAGGCCGCGACGAATTCGTCGGCCAGCTTTTGGGCGGTGGGGCGGCCCTTCTTTTCGCGGATCGCCAGCAATATCCAGCGGATCGCCAACGATTGCTGCCGGGTGCGATTCACTTGCATTGGCACTTGGTACGCGGCACCACCGACACGCTTGCTCCGCACTTCGATGGACGGCTTCACATGTTCCACCGCCTGCGTAAAGACCTCGATCGGTTCCTTATCCGGAATCCGCTTCTTCACCAGATCGAGCGCATCGTAAAACACGTTTTGCGCGACGCTCTTCTTGCCATCGTGCATGAGCGTGTTGATGAACTTCGTGGCGAGCAGCGACCCGTACCGCGGATCGGGCTTGAGTTGTTTTCGAGAAGCAGTGATTCGACCCATGGGGAGGAGAGCTATTAGCTATTAGCTGTTAGCTCTTAGCAGGAATGTTTTGACTTGAACAGCTAATAGCTAAGGGCTAATAGCTAACGGCTACTCTAACTTTTCTTCGCGCCGTAACGGCTGCGAGATTGCTTGCGGCCTTGGACGCCCAGGGTATCGCGGGCACCGCGGACAACCTGGTACCGCACGCCGGGCAGGTCGCGGATACGGCCGCCACGCACCAACACGATGCTGTGTTCTTGCAGCGAATGGCCTTCGCCCGGGATGTACACGGTGACTTCCTTGCCGTTGGAAAGCCGGACGCGGGTGATCTTCCGCAAAGCCGAGTTGGGCTTCTTGGGAGTCATCGTGCGGACCAACAGGCACACGCCGCGTTTCTGTGGGCATTTATCCAACACGGGCGACTTGGAAAACTTCCGCTTCGGCCGACGCCGGCTACGGACCAACTGATTAACGGTGGGCATGAACGGCCTTTTCGTAAACAAATCGGGCAATATGCGTAGAAACCAATAAGTTTACGCCTTTTCGGTAGGCCGTCAAGGGCGGGAATTTCCCCAATTCGAGCCCTTTGAGCCGGGTGCCAAACCAATGCCGCTCTGAAAAAAGGCTCGGTGTTCGGGTTGCTAACGACTGAAATTGCTGAAATCAGCGAAGTCTTTTTCGTCGCTAACCAAAAGATGGTGACAACCGAAAGATGGCGACATTGATCGTTGCAAAGGAGACGGTAGGCAGCCCCTATCCCCAAGAACCCCCACGGTTTGAGCCGCAGGGGTTCTTGCAAAGGGTTTCTTCTTGTCGGCAATAATCTGAGGGTGCTCAGGCGAGTCGGCGGCGGCGGCGGATCAAGCCGATCGCGGCCACGGCGAGCAAGCCGAAGGAGGCCGGCTCGGGCACCTTCTGAATGTCACCCGAGCCGAGGATTACTTCCATGACCGATAGCGACCCGGTGAGCGAGTTGTTGTGGACAACGATATTGTTGAGCCAATCGCTTCCGAGGTTCAATCCACTAAGCAGGTACTGTTCGGGAAACGCATATTGGATGTAATCCATCGGGGCTTCGCCGATCGTGCCGCCGTAGGAGCCGAAGTCAATCTGGTAGGTGATGTCGAAGAAAGAATCGACGGCCCAGTTGTTCACCCCGACCGAGATGTCGGTGAGGGGGTTGATGTGGCTAAGTGATCCAAAGGGAAGCGCGAGAGTCAGAGTTGGAATGTTTTGAGGATCCGTCAACCAGCCGGTGAGGACCTCGGTGGGGGTGAACAGTTGGTAGTTCATTTGCCCGTTGCCGGGGATGACCTGTTGCGGGGGATCGGGGATGTTGGCCGTCTCGATGTTCCCGTGGTCGGTAACGAACATGATGAACTGTTCGCCAGCTCCCATAAGGGCGTCGATGGCGGCCAGTTCGGCTTCGAGATTGGCCTTGGTGGCATCCTTGATCGTCACGCCGTTGTAGGGCAGATAGCCGCCCCCATTTCCCTGGTTGGCCAGTGCATGAACGGTAGTGTTGGGCTGGCCTTGGAAGCTGTCGATGATGTCGGTGATGTCTCCCTCGTCCATATTGTTCGACTGGCCAGACCAGATCAGCACGTGCGTCGAGCTGGCGCCGCCGACATTCTTACTGGGGCCTTGGGCCTGCGGCGTTTCGGAGGCATCCTTGCCGGCGACACCGGCCGCATGCACGGCTCCGCTGGTCGTTCCGGGCGCTAAAGCCGTGGCTGCGTCATCGTGGTATCCGCCGTACTTGCTCTTCTTGCCGGCGGAGTTTGCGGAGTAGGAACTGGTGTTCGTGAAACCAACCGAATCGTGCGCCGTATTGTTCGTGGCACCGTTGAAATTCTCCAGCTTGTCGCCGCCGTAGCATTCGGTGAAGTAGAGGAGAATGTTATCGCTAACGACGCCATCGGTGGCCCCGTCGTTGTTGTCGAAGTACTTGCCGATGAGCGCCTGAAGTTCCCAGTCGTAAACGCTGGCAGTGCCTTTCTTCGAGCTAAGAGTGCCATAAGTGGCCTGGGCGGCCTGGGCGGCGTTGATTGCAAACCCCGTCAGCACCGCTGCCGAAAGCAATCCCCGTAAGATCGTGTTCATTACGCTACCTCCGAGTTGAGAAAGGTTGGCGATGGTCGTTAGGTCAGTTCCTTTCCACGAATCACTTCCGCCGTATCACGAACTTCAGCGCCGCCTCGTTGAAATTGCAAGTGGGAAGTTCCGCTCGCTCGCTCCTCGGTGAAGTCGAAGTGATCCACTCCATCGAACGTGTCGAATGACGCCAACGCGCCAAGGGAAGAGAGCTGCGCCGGAACATCCGGTGCGCCATTCAACGTAGCCGTATTCTACTACTTGTCAAGTATTTCTTACCCCCACACCGAGGAACCAAGAATATGCGGGCAATAACGGCAGACGAACCGTAACGGAACGATGCTCTAACCCGTTTCAGGGGACCATTTCAGCAGGGTTCTCGAGAACCCCTTCCGGATGGGAGGTATCCACAAAAACATCCACCTGCTGGCCGACAAACAGAGGGTGCTTTCCTTCGACGGCATAGATCACCTGGAGGACTCGCGTATCGACCCGTTCGGTGTTGTCGCCGGTAAGAGATTTCTTGGGAATAACATACGGCTCGACCCGCACGAACTTGAGCGGGAAGAAGTGGTTCGACTGGCCCTTGAGCGTCGCACGCGCGGGCGAATTGGGTGTGAAGCGCGGGATATCGTATTCGTCGATATCGACTCGCACGTGAAGTTGGTCGGTGCTGCCGAGCACGATGAGGGCTTCGTCGGGCGGCGCGCCGACGAACTCGCCGGGGCGAACGTTGACTTGCAGCACTTCGCCATCGCCCAGTGCCTTCACCGTGAGCCGATCGAGTTCGACTTGTGCCTGCTCGACCTCGGCCATAGCGCGATCGACGGCTGCTTGGGCTACTTGCTTGTCGTACTTCCACGCCCCCGCCTTGAGCAGTTCATAGTCGGCCACGGCTTTGTTGTAGCGTTCGCGGGCACCGA
>JADZFK010000231.1 GCA_020849945.1 Pirellulales bacterium
CCCCGCGGTTAAATGTTCGCAACCATGAGCAAAATCGCCGATTATTGCAACACCCCCACCCCGGAAAAACGCTGCAATTCCCAGCAGAAACGCCCGGCCCCTGGCGCAAATAGCGCCGATTATTGCACCCAAAAACACGTTTCCGCCCCCGTTGCAATACACGCAAAATCCCCGGCCCGCCTTCGTGAGAGGCACCAACCTATTGCCGCATGGAACCGCGGCGGTTCGGCGATTGGTTTCCCGCAGAGCAATAACCTATTCCAACGCGCGACGAAACAAAAACAGCCGCCCTGGCGCTTCCGTGCGCCGTCGGCGGCTGTTAAGCGCGAATCCCTTCGCGCCGGTTGGTTGTCTTGTACTCAACTTTGGTCGAGTTAAGCGTTCGTTTGCAACCCAATCGTTAGTACGGGCCGATCGAGGGCGGGTTGCCGATCAGGAAGTCGCGTGGGCCGCGCAACGTGTAGTACGGGTAGGCGGTTTGTGCCACCGGTGGCCCCGGGTTGAAGTTGTAGTTGTGATCGCCCGAGGGGCCGCAGCCACAGAATGGGCAGCAGCTTGGGGCCGGACCCGTGCCGAGGTAGTTTCGTCCGCAACGTGCGCAATGAATGTTCGGGCCGCACTGTCCGTTCGCGAGGAGCGAGGGGCGATTATCGACGTAGCCTTGTGGATGGCGGTAGCCGTTGCAACCCCAGGCGGGCGAACCGCAGGCCGAGCAATCGTACTCGGCATTGGGGTATCCGCAGCACGAGGCCTGGCAGCAGTTGCGATCGAAGACGCCGCAGTTGCCGCCGGGGCAGTCGGCTTCGAGATTTCCGCCACGGCTGCAAGCCCCTTCGCAACCTTCGCAACCGCCGATGGGTCGCGGCGCGTTGCGAGCCACTTGCAGATGGCAAGGTTCGCAGTTGTTGCCGCACGTGCTTCCGCATGCGGTTCCGCACGAATCGCCGCAGGTTGGGCCGCACGGCTGAGCACAGTTAGATTTAGAACCGATCGCCCGGCACCCGGCGGATGTAAGCACCGCGAGCGCGAGCACAAGAAGTGCGCGTTTCATCTTTCCCCCCTAGTGACCGAAAAGTCGTCGCGTGGCGCCAAGAAGAGAGCGAGCGGCGCGAGCGCGGTTTGGTCGATACATTTGGTATCGGCGGCACAATCGGCAGAGTTCAGCAAAAGAAGATGCCGGGCCCTGAATGGGCGATTGCCGTTCGTCGAGCCAGAACCAAACTCGGCGGAACGCGAGGATTCGTCTCGCCGTTGGCTCGGCGTTCAACAAGGGCATGGGTTAATTTCTGCACGGTGATCAATAAAACGGCGTGAAATGGTCGCCAGATGGGTGCCGTGCTAGCAAGATAGTCCGCCCTTGGTCGTTTGGTCAGAGTCTGCTACAACCCGCCGACCCCTATCCCCCATGAGCCAGCAACGCCAGCGTTTTCGCCCGTGGCCACGCTGGCAATCCATCCCCGATCGCCATGCACAATTTCTTTCGCGCACTGAAAATAGCCCTTGCCCACCGCGTGAACGTGGCGGGTTGCGTCGTGACCTCCGCCATCATTGCCATGCTTTGGGGCGGCAACTTGACGGCCGTTTTTCCGGTCGTGGAAGTGATCATGAACGATCATGCGTTGCCGGAATGGATCGACGAAAAAGTGGCGGAAGCGCAGCGCGAAGTCGAGAACTCCGACCGCTGGCTAGCACAACTGAAAACGCTGGACGAAACGGGCGTCGGAAAGATCAAGGAGAAGCTCGGCGAGGAAATCGAAACGCGGCGGCACGAGCTGGAGGTTCACAAGAAGAAAAGCTCCGACACGTGGGACAGCGTGCAGATCGCCGAAAAGACGCGGCTGGAAAACAACATCAAGCACCTTGAAACGATCGCGACCATGCCCGCGGAAATGGTCCCTGCGAAGTTGGCAAAGGAGATTCAAATCACGGGCCGCCATCGAGATGAATTCGAGAAGCGAGCCGCCCACTTCCGCTGGCTTTCTCCGCATGCCCACCGCTGGCTACCCAACACCCCG
Organism: Pirellulales bacterium; assembly: GCA_020849945.1. GTDB lineage: Bacteria > Planctomycetota > Planctomycetia > Pirellulales > Lacipirellulaceae > JABDGM01. Next base: position 2,016 of record JADZFK010000231.1, read on the forward strand.
TTCGGCACGCTGATGGTCGTGTGCTTGTTGGTGATCGTCTGCACGTTGGTGAAAGGGTTTTTTCGGGTTTGGAATGGCATTGCCGTGGCGCGGTTGGCGTACCTGGTAGGCTACGATCTGCGGCGGAAATACTATGCGCAAGTGTTGCGGCTCGATATGGCCAACTTCACCGAAGCGGGACGCGGCGACCTCATCAACCGCGGCACGACCGACCTGAATGCCGTAGGGCATGGCGTGCAAAGGATGTTCGGTGGAGCACTGCTCGAGCCGCTCAAAGTCATTGCCTGCCTGGTGATTGCGGCGTACATCAGTTGGCAGTTGCTTCTGCTGACGATCCTATTCGCTCCGCCCGCGGGGTACTCGATCCATTGGCTTGGGAAGGCCCTAAAACGCACACACCGCCGGGCGATGAAGGAACTCTCTTCGATCTACGAAACGCTCACCGAAACCTTGGGCGGCATCAAGCTGATCAAGGCCTTCACCATGGAAGAGGCGGAGTGCGATAAGTTTCAACGATCGGCAAAGACCTATTACGCTCGGCAGATGCGGATCGCCATGTACAACGCGATGGTCAGCCCCGTCGTGGAAACGCTGGGCATCGCCACGGCTGTGGTGGCTTCGATCATGGGGGGGCACCTTGTGCTAGGACAAAACACCCATATTCTTGGCATCCGCATCAGCGAAATCCCTCTTACCCACGGCGAGATGAGCGTCTTCTTCGCCATGCTGGTCGGCATGAGCGATCCGGCTCGTCGCCTTTCCAGCGAGTTCGGCAACTTTCAGCAGGCACTGGCGGCCGCCGATCGCTTGTTCGAGGTGCTCGATCGGCAGCCGACCATTGTCGATCCGCCCGCGCCCGCGACCTTGCCGGCGTTTAGCTCGGCACTGCGGTTTGAAAATATCTCGTTCCACTACCACCCCGAGAAACCGATTCTGCAGGGCGTCAACCTCGAAGTGCGCGCCGGCGAAACGATTGCGATCGTCGGGCCAAACGGTTGCGGCAAGACCACCCTGCTCCAACTGTTGCCGCGGTTCTACGACCCGACCGAGGGCCGCGTCACGATCGAAGGCGTCGATGTGCGCAACGCGCGGCTACGCGATCTGCGCGAGCGTTTCGGCTTGGTTTCGCAAGAAACACTCATGCTCAACGACACCGTGGAGAACAACATTCGGTACGGCAAGCCGAACGCATCGTTGAAGGAGATCGAAGCGGCCGCTCGCAAAGCACACGCCCATACGTTCATCACCGAGCGGTTGCCCGAGGGGTACCAAACGCTCGTCGGCCCGGGAGGCAGTCGCCTTTCGGGCGGGCAACGGCAACGCGTGTCGCTGGCGCGGGCCATCCTGCGCGATCCGGAAGTCCTGCTGCTCGACGAAGCCACGAGCCAGGTGGATATCGAAAGCGAGCAGCTCATCCTCGATGTGCTCCAGGAGTTCTCGCGCGGTCGCACGACGTTCATGATCACCCACCGCGTCAGTATGATTTCGCTGGCCGACCGGGTCGTCGTCATGGACCACGGCAAAATCGCCGATGTGGGCACTCACGCCGAACTGGTCGGCCGCTGCGATCTCTACCGTCGGCTGTGCCACTTCGGCTATCGCGAAAGTGCGTAGCGTGTGGCTGCCCGCGAGCAACGGTCGTGTTCGCGGCGTGGGCAGGTCGCGTCATGTAGAGCGGCGTAACCGAATCGGCCCGGCGGCCGGCGCTGATCATTCGTCGCGCACTCGACTTCTCTCGTGCTCGATCTATGATGGTACAAGTGATGCTCGCTTCTGCCTTTGTGTTTGACTACTGCCATGCGTTCGCACCAACTACATGCCGATCATGCCCGCTCGTTCGAGCATAACCGGTTCGTGTACCCGGTGCTGAGCCGCCGGTCGGGCGGCATCTCGGTGGGGGTCAACCTAAACCCCGACAAGACCTGCAACTTTGATTGCATCTACTGCCAGGTCGATCGCCGCAGTGAGAGCGAAACGCGGTTTGTGGAAACAGCCGCCCTGTTGGATGAGCTGCGCTCGACACTTCAGTTGGTTGTGAGCGGAGAAATATATAACACGCCGAAGTTCGCCGGCGTGCCGCCCCACCTTCGCCGCCTCAACGACATTGCCTTCTCGGGCGACGGCGAACCGACGACTTACAAGAATTTCGATGAACTGATGGCGATGTGCGCGGCCGTCAAGCGCGAGATTGATGCCCGCGATTGGTCCTCGACCCTCGACCCTCGGCCGTCGGCCATCAAACTCGTTCTCATCACGAACGCCAGCATGTTCCATCGGCCACACGTGCAACGTGGGCTGGCGATCTTGGACGAGAACGACGGCGAAATTTGGGCCAAGCTTGATGCGGGTACCGAGGCCTATTACAAGCTTGTCGATCGCACGACGATTCCGTTTCAACAGATACTGCGGAACATCACGGCGGCGGCCCGCGTGCGGCCGATCGTGATCCAATCGCTGTTCATGCGCGTGGCCGACGAGCCGCCGAGCGAGGCGGAGTTGGCCGCCTACTGCGACCGGCTCAACGAGATCACGGCCGCGGGCGGGCAACTGAAGCTCGTGCAAGTTTACACCGTTGCCCGCCGCCCGGCGGAGTCGTTTGTAACGCCACTAACCGATAGCGAGGTGGATGCCATTGTGGCGTTGGTGATGGAACGCACGGGGTTGAAAGCATCGGCGTTTTATGGCAACGAGGATTGGTAGGTGAGTTGGGGCAGCGAGTGGTGGCAGTATCTTCGGCCTGGCGGCCGACGCTAACGACGCGAACGAATTCTGAGCGTCGGCCGCCAGGCCGAATCTACCGCCGTGGGTCTCTACCTAACCGCACTTCTCCACAAACGGCACGACAAATGGCCACGATTGCCGCTTGAAACCTGCCTTCACGGGGTTCCATTCGACGTATCGAATGGCGGCCTGCATCTGCTCGGCAGAAGTAATCGCGACCTTCCACCCGCCGCCGGCCCACGGGCTGGGAAGTCGGCCACTTGGATGGGCACAGGTCTTCATGGGATGCAAATCCTCGGCGTTAAGCCCGCGCGTGCCGGCTCGTTTCAGGCAGGCGAGGAGTTGGTCTCCATTGAACTTGTGCGCGGCGGCGACCACATGGACGTGATCGGGCAAGATGGCACAAGCGTGAATGACCAATTCAACCTTTGGGCAGACATTGGCGATGCCGCGACCCAAAGCCCTTGCTTGAATGCCGGTCAACTGAACCGGGGGCCACTTGAGCGATTCCTTCGCAGCTTGCCGCAGTCGGCCATCGTGAGGTTCGTGGGCCACACTGTGCCGCGTTTGCACTGTCGTTGCTTCGCCACCGACTTCAAAGATGTGCCAAGCCCTCACCCGCGATGACCCGCTACCGCGCGGGTCGTTTGGCAACCAGAAGCCGTAGCCCGTGAAGATGAGATGCCAGCCGAGGAGCATGGCTTTAATGTAATGAATGGAGAGGGGATTGCAAGTAGATTCGGCCTGGCGGCCGACGCTAAGATAATGCGAGTCGTGTCATTTTCACGTTCCACCCTCCGTCCCCTGCCCCTCGCATCCTCCATCCTGTATCCTTATCTTCCATGAGTGATCCTTACTTTCAAGAGATGTTTTCGGAGCGGATCGGTGGGGCCAACTTTGGCAAAGGCACCGCGATATATAAGTTTGAGAAGATCAAGCGGGCCAAGCGGAAGGCGTTGGCCGACCACCCGGAGCGGAAGCTGTTGGATTTTGGGATAGGCGAGAACGACGAGATGGCTCCGGAGGTGGTGCGTCGTCGGATGGCCGAGGAGATCAACCGGCCCGAGAACCGGGGGTATGCGGATAACGGCATACCGGCGTTTCGCGAAGCGGCAGCGGGCTTCATGCAGCGTGAGTACGGTGTCACGCTCGATCCGGTGACGGAGTTGATCCACTGCATTGGTACGAAGAACGCGCTTGCGATGTTGCCGGCGTGCTTCATCAACCCGGGCGACGTAACGCTAATGACGGTGCCTGGCTACCCGGTGGCGGGTACGCACACGGCTTACTACGGCGGCGTGGTGTACAAGCTGCCGCTCACGGTGGAGAACGACTTTCTGCCTGATTTGGAGGGCATCCCGGCCGACGTGCGGGCCAAGGCGAAGCTGCTGGTGCTGTGCTACCCGAACAGCCCGACGGGCCGCACCGCACCGCCCGAGTTCTACGAACGGGCGATTGCGTTCGCGCGGAAGCACGAGATCGTCGTGATCCAAGACGCGGCCCACGGCGTGCTGAGCTACGATCGGCCGCCGAACAGTTTTTTGGCGATTCCGGGCGGGAAGGAGGTGGGTGTCGAGGTCCACTCGATGTCGAAGGCGTTCGACATGATTGGCTGGCGCATTGGCTGGGTGTGTGGCAACGAGCGGATCGTCGGCGCGTACGGCAACGTGAAAGACAACTTCGATTCGGGGCAGTTCATTGCGATCCAGAAGGCCGCGATGGCCGGGCTTGCGGACCCGTCGATTCCGAAACATACGCGGACGAAATACGAACGGCGGCTCAAGAAGCTCGTGGCGATGCTCCAGGGTTGCGGTTTTCGATGTAAGATGCCGGGCGGCACGTACTTCCTTTATGCTCCGTCGCCCAAGGCGTTTGCGAATGGCGCGGTAGGTGGCGGAAGGATCGACTTCGAGAATGCTGAGGCGGCCAGCCAATACCTGATCACCGAGCAATCGATCTGCACCGTGCCGTGGGATGATGCGGGTGCGTTCCTACGGTTTAGCGCCACGTACGAAGCGGCCGATGAAGCGGCCGAGGACGCGCTCATGGCCGAAACCGAAGCGCGGCTGAAGACCATTCGGCCTGAGTTCGGTTAGGTAGGTGTTTTCACCACGGAGGCACGGAGCCACGGAGAGGATATGTGGGAGGCGTCTCCGACGAGGATAAGAGGGGCGATGTGGGAGGCAAGGCCGGTTTCGTGCGAACTTCCCGTCGAGGTCGGAGACCCTTCGCACAGATCAACTTTTCGCGCTCGGCTAGCGCGTCGCGGCTAAACAGGAAGACTGTTCTTGGCCATGCAAAAAGCCGCCGGTTTGCACCGGCGGCTTTGGGAGGCGGAACGCATGGTGGGTCTGCGTTCCCGGAGGATTTTCTTTTCAAGCCGATTACCACTGGAACTGCACGCTGGCATCTAGGCCGTGGGCGACCAGTTCGGAGGAGCGGATTCCTGGGAACGCGGGTTCGTTTCCGCCGCCGGAAGTGACGGGCGGGAGGTTGCGAGGATCGACTTGCAGGCCAGGGGGCAGGTGGTCGGCGGCGCGGGCCACATCGCCCCAGTAGATGAGATTGTACCCGGCCCGCACCGAGATGCACTTGGTGACGCACATACCGAGACCGACTCGGAACTCGGGGATGACGACGAAGTCGTCGTCGTCGTATCGGCCGATGTTCGTTGCCCCGGAGGTGAGCAGACCGCCCTGTTCTACGCTGGTGCCGCTATCGGGCACACTTGTGATGGTCGTACCACTGACCCACACCGAGCGGTGTTGGTTGCCCATGGCCACTTTGGCCATGCCGTCTGTCCACCACCAGCAGCGTTGCTTGTAAACTTGCAGGCCGATATCGGTGCCATGAAATTCGTTTTCGGTCCGGAAATGATCATGCACGTAGAACGTGGTTCCCGGCACGAGTTGGGTGGACGTGTTTTCTAAGACCGTTAGGTTTTCGGTAACGCTGAGATTACTTTCGTATTGGTAGTAGCGATAGCCGCCCAACAGGGTGACGCCCGAGGAAATACCGGGGCAGCACGGATCGCAGCACCGCCACAGAGCCTTGTTGAAGGAGACGCCACCGCCTTGAAAACTATCGCTCGAGTTGACGTGCCCCGAGCCATCCAATTCATCAGGTACCGAGACCAGCTCGGCGTCGTCGCCGCCGCTTTCCGTGTTATCAAAGGGGCGACCGACAATGATGGAAGAATCTTGCGGCGAGAGGTAGTTGTAGTCGTCGTCGCCGATATCGAAGTAATCGGCCCCGATGCCGCAGGTTTGGCAGCAATCGAGCCAGAAGCCGCCGAAGAAGCGGTAGCCGCTGCGCCAGCCGTCGTTGACGGATTCGTCGCCGCAGAGAATCTGAGTGCCCGGTTCATCGAGCTGGGCGGCTTCGTCCAACGGCACATTCGCCGAGCTAGCCGTGATTAACGGAGGCAGGCGATTGCCATCAAGTCGCCAGTACAGGTACTCGGCGCCGAACCACCCCGAGCAGCAACGCTGGCTACATGCCGGGGCGCATGTATCGCACGACATGCAGTCGGTCGAGGTGCCATCGCAGCCGCCGTAGCAGCCGCCATCACCACCTTCCCAACCGCCATCGCTGATGACGGCACCTTCCATCGTGGCACCCGTTGCGGTGCCGCCGGAATCGCCAACGACAACCTCTTGAGCTAACAACTTACAGGCCTGGGAAACAAAGCCGCAGGCAGACAGGACCAGTAGCATGGCAGCACGGCGGGACCGGCTGCACCCCAAGTGCATCGACATGATTTTCCCCCTGGCGATCCGAAAAGGAGTTTGGGTCTCTGGATCGCGTTCGATAAGTTTGCGGCAGATATCGGTAGTAGGGCATCTGCCTGAGAATCGTATCGGCGAAGAATTGCGGGTTAGTGAGGCAATTAAGGAGCTAGCAGGCGGCCCATGGGGCCGTCTCGTTCTCTAATTGGCAAACTCTGTCGATTGCGTGGGGGCTGAGGGCGAGGTAGCGATTCGAGGTCAATCCGAGATGACAAGTGGAGGGCATTGATTCAGGCTCTTTCGGCACGCGGAAAATCATGTTAGGCTGGAGCGATTTTACCCATCTTCCGTTGCGTGGATTGCTGAAGCAATCTACGCCAGCCCTGTCCCCAACGTTAGGGATGCTTGCTTCAACTCGGGATCGCTCCCATTTTTCTCATGCCACGACGCGACGACCTCAAGAAGATTCTCATCATTGGTTCGGGGCCTATTGTTATTGGCCAGGCCTGCGAGTTCGACTATTCCGGCACGCAAGCCTGCAAGGCGTTGCGTGAGGAAGGGTACGAGGTAGTGCTGGTGAATTCGAACCCGGCGACGATCATGACAGACCCGGCGACGGCCGATCGCACGTACATCGAGCCGCTAACGTGGGAAGTGGTGGCGAAGGTGATCGAGAAGGAGCGGCCCGACGCGCTGCTGCCGACACTTGGCGGGCAAACGGGCCTTAACGTGGCGATGGACTTGTGGCGGCACGGCGTGCTCGAACGATTCGGCGTTGAAATGATCGGCGCGAATGCCGACGTGATCGACAAGGCCGAGAGCCGCGATCGCTTTCAAACGGCGATGCAGAACATCGGCCTCGACCTGGCCAAGGGGAAAACGGTGCGCAGTGTCGAGGAGGCGGTCGACTGGCTTGCGGAAATTGGTCTGCCAGCCGTGGTGCGGCCAAGCTTCACGCTCGGGGGCAGCGGGTCGGCGATTGCGTATGAGCGTGGTGAGTACGAGCACCTTGTGCGGCGAGGCCTGGAGCAATCGCCCGTCCACCAAGTGCTGGTGGAAGAGTCGATCATCGGTTGGAAAGAGTACGAGATGGAAGTGATGCGCGACAAGGACGACAACGTCGTGATCATCTGTTCGATTGAGAACTTCGACCCGATGGGTGTTCACACGGGCGACTCGATTACGGTGGCCCCCGCGCAAACGCTGACCGACAAGGAATACCAACGGATGCGTGATGCCTCGCTTGCGGTGATACGCGAGATAGGGGTAGAAACGGGCGGCTCGAATATTCAGTTTGCAACCGATCCGCGCACGGGCCGGATGATCGTCATCGAGATGAACCCGCGTGTAAGCCGCTCGAGTGCGCTCGCTTCGAAGGCGACCGGTTTCCCGATCGCGAAGATCGCGGCGAAGTTGGCGGTGGGGTATCGGCTCCACGAGCTGCCGAACGACATCACCCGCGAAACGACGGCGTGTTTTGAGCCTTCGATCGATTATGTAGTTACCAAAGTGCCGCGGTTTGCGTTCGAGAAATTCCCCGATGCCGACGCAACGCTCACCACGCAAATGAAGAGCGTCGGCGAGACGATGGCCATCGGCAGCACGTTCAAGGAATCGTTCCAAAAGGCGTTGCGCGGGCTTGAAGTGAAAAGCGACGGCTTCGGCTGCGACGGACTCGACCTATGGGGCACCGACGATCAGCCGAGCCGCGATCAGATCATCGCGAAGATCAAGAAGCCTGGGGCGGAACGGGTATGGTACTTGCGGTATGCGTTCAAGGGCGGCATGAGTGTGGCCGAAGTGTACCAGCTAACGGGAATCGATCCGTGGTTTCTCGATAACCTGCATGAGATTGTGGAAACGGAGGAGGCGCTTCGGAGAATTGCGGATTCCGGATTGCGGATTGCGGATTGTCGGGAGCCGATTCGCACGGCCAAGCGGCGAGGCTTTTCCGATCGTCAACTGGCGAAGATTCTTGGCAGCACGGAGATGGATGTGCGCCGCGAGCGAATCGCGCTCGGCATTCGGGCCGTGTACAAGTCGGTCGATACGTGCGCCGCCGAGTTCGAGGCCTTCACGCCGTACTATTATTCGACGTATGAGGACGAGAATGAGGTGATGCCGAAGGGGGAACGGATGAAGTCAAGAGTCAAGAGTCAAGAGTCGAGAGCCAGAAGTAATCCTACCTCGCTCCTCGCTCCTCGCTCCTCGCAGCTCAAGTCCATCATCATCCTCGGGGGCGGGCCGAACCGGATTGGGCAAGGGATCGAGTTCGATTACTGCTGCTGCCACGCCAGTTTCGCGCTGCGGGAACTGGGGATCGAATCGGTGATGGTGAACTCGAACCCCGAGACGGTAAGCACCGATTACGACACGAGCGACATGTTGTTCTTCGAGCCGCTTACCGTGGAGGATGTGCTCAACATTTGCGACGCGGTGGAGCCGGACGGCGTGATCGTGCAGTTTGGCGGGCAAACGCCGCTGAACCTGGCGCGGAGGCTGAAGGACGCGGGGGTGCCGATCATCGGCACGAGCGTTGAGGCGATTGAATCGGCCGAGGACCGCGAGAAGTTTCAACAACTGCTTAACAAGCTTGGATTGCGGCAACCGCCGAACGGTATCGCCCGCACGATGGAAGAGGCCCGTCTTGAGGCTGCGAACGTGGGGTACCCGCTGTTGGTGCGTCCGAGTTTTGTTCTTGGCGGCCGGGCGATGGAGATTTGTTACGACGACGCCCAGTTCGAGCGGTTTGTGACCGAGGCGTTCAAGGCGGCCGAAGGGCAGCCGGTGCTTATCGATAAGTTTTTGGAAGGCGCGACCGAGGTGGATGTGGATTGCATCAGCGACGGGCGAGATGTGATTGTGCCTGGCATCATGGAGCATATTGAAGAGGCGGGGATTCACTCGGGCGATTCGGCGTGCGCGATTCCGCCGTACAGTTTGCCGGGGCCGGTGGTGGCCGAGATACGCGCGGCCACGGTCGCCCTGGCGCGCGAGCTGAATGTTATCGGACTGATGAACGTGCAGTTCGCCGTGCGGTGGGAGAAAGACAGTTTCGGATTTCGGATTTCGGATTGCGGATTGGAAGCGGGGAATCCGCAATCCGAAATCCGCGATCCGAACTCTGACGAAGGTCGCCCAGTCGTCTACGTGCTGGAAGTGAATCCGCGGGCTAGCCGCACGGTGCCGTTCGTGGCGAAGGCGACGGGCCTGCCGGTGGCGAAGATCGCGGCCAAGGTGATGGCTGGCGTTTCGCTCGCCGATCAAGGCGTGACGAAAGACCCGGTGCCGGCGGCCGTTTCGGTGAAGGAGGCCGTGTTTCCGTTCATCAAGTTTTCGGGGGTAGATATCGTGCTTGGCCCCGAGATGCGTTCGACCGGCGAAGTGATGGGCGTGAGCGAACGTTTTTCGATGGCATTCGCCAAGAGCCAACTGGCGGCTGGCACCGTGCTGCCGCGCGAAGGCAACATCTTCATCAGCGTGGATAAACGCCATCAAGTGCGAGCCACTGAGATCGCGCGAAAGCTGGTCGGGCTCAAGTTCTCGTTGCTCGCCACGGGCGGCACGGCCGACACACTCGAAGAGGCGGGCGTACCAGTGAGGCGGGTGAAGAAGCTTTCGGAAGGCTCGCCCAACCTGCTCGACTATTTTGCCGATGGCGCCGTGGCACTCGTGGTGAACACGCCGAGCGGTAAACACGCCCGCAGCGACGGAGGCCGCATCCGCGCGGCAGCCGTGCAAGCCGGCGTGCCCTGCGTTACGACACTCGAAGCGGCCACCGCGGCCGTGAAGGCCATTGAAGCGCTGCGCGAGGAAGAGATCGAGGTTGAATCACTGCAAGAGAGATTTGCGACAGGGGCGTAGCACAGCGTACAATGAGGAGTAGTTCACGGAGTAGCTGCCATGCCCACGGACAACTTAACTTCGGTCTCGGCCAGCCAACCTGCACCACTGGTGCCAGCCTATCGGTATCGCCATGAATACAGACTTCAAAACGGCGACACGATGGACCGGGAAGAATTCCATCGCCTCTACGAACAGACTCCCCAAGATTTCAAGGCCGAGTTAATTGGAGGAATCGTTTACGTGGCATCGCCGCTTTATCCTGGACATGGTAAACCGCACTTACTTCTTGGGGCGGTCGTAGCAGCTTATGAGGGGCGGACCCCCGGTGTCGATGCCAGCGATAACACTACGATTTTACTTGGGGACGAAGGCGAACCGCAGCCCGACTTGTACTTGCGTGTTTTACCGGAGTGCGGTGGGCAATCGACAACGGGTATGAACGATTGTGTTGTTGGTGCTCCCGAGTTGGTGATTGAGATAGCCAATAGTAGCCGAGCCATCGATTTGCATGCCAAGAAAGACGATTATGCTCGGTACGGTGTGCGAGAGTATCTCGTGCATTGCGTTGAGGAAAACAAACTACACTGGTTTGACTTGGAAGTCGGCAGAGAGTTGCAGCCGGACTCTGGTGGAGTCATTCGCACGAAGACTTTTCCAGGATTGTGGATCGACGTGCCAGCGCTCGAGGCCCGAGACTACCAAAAGCTGATGCAATCGTTTGAAGCAGGCATCGCCACGCCGGAACATGCGGCCTTTGTAGAGGAGTTGGCAAAACGGCGTCCATGAGCACCACAACCTTCCATTTTGAATCGTTTGAGGCGTTCTCCCCATTCAACGACGTGGGGCCGTATCGGGCGTCTGACTATTGGACGCTTCCGGAAGGCGAGCCGGTTGAGCTTATTAAAGGGAGATTGTTGTATCGCCGAGCCCATCGACTCGTCATCAGATCATTGTTACCTTGCTGACGGAGCTATTGTTAGGCGCGGCGAGGAGGGGGCAGGGGGTGGCATTCTGCGCACCGATGGATGTCATCCTATCGGAGGATACCGTCGTTCAGCCGGATTTGTTGTATGTTTCCCATTCGCGGCGAACAATTGTTCGCCAACGGATTGAGGGGCCGCCGGACTTGGTAGTCGAAATTATTTCGGGCACGAGTCATCGAGATTGTGTTGAAAAGCTCGATCTTAATGCCAAGTACGGCGCCGGTGAATATTGGATCGTGGATCCACAAACGCAACTGATTGAGTTTCTTGTTCATGAAGACGGTCGGTTTGTGGTTCAATCCGCGTCGAACGAATGCTATCAATCGCCACGATTACCGGAAGTTTGCATCCAAGTCGCGGATTTCTGGCGGGAAGTGGTTGAGATGACGCGCAGCGATTGGATGTAACACTCGATCGCCAAACAAGTTGCTTCACCATGCTTGCATAATGGGGTGGGTCAAAAAAACTCGCCTTGACCCGTTGGCCGATTGTGACGTACATTCCCGCACCACGACGGACGGACAGAATGGTGGGGCCCGCGGGGCAAGACGTTGTGGTGGAAAACGAACAACCTCTAGCGACTAGCGTTTTGGCGAAACGAACACAGGCCAACCGCGAAGTGTTGCTCCGGAGACAAACGGACCACGTGGACGGGTCTTCCCCCCGTTTGGGGTGGCATTGACCCCGCAGCGGTTGGCGTTGGCACGGAGGCCCGCCATCCGCTACGATATACTCCCCGACGCGTCGCAGTCGCTTCCTCCCCCCCTCAAGCGATCCTGCAACAGCGTCCGCCCGCACGCAAGCGTTATTGCGTCCAATCGCTCCCGGAAAGGTTACAGCGTCCTTTGCCCCCCTGGGACGTGTGCTTTTCTGGGAGCTTTTTTGCGCGCACAGGTCGGGGCTACCGACATTCTTTGTCACTTTTCCGCAGGGTGAAGCCAGCGTTTTGCGCCGTTTGGCGGATTGTGCAGAAGCTGTAGAAGCGGTGTAGAAGCGCGATGGGAATTGGCCTGGAAGGGAGCCGGTGGTTTTGCTAATTAGGGTCTGTCCGAGGGTGCGCGCCCCGGGGGCTAAGGGCTTATTCCCATTTCACCTGGTTTGCAGGGAAGCAATCATGGTTGGAAACACGCGAGTTGTCGCCAAGTTGATAGTGGCTTCGAGTTTGCTTGCTACAACGGGCGGCAGCGCCTATTACTACACGACCCACGGTTTCGTGCTGCCGCAGTTCCTGCAAAACCTAAGAGGGACGGCCGACACCAAGCAGGCCGCGACATCGAACGAGTTGGATGCGGTTGCCAGCGCGTGGGCTGGGCCTGCGGAATCCAAGACGGCGGATCCCGAGCTTTCGAGCCCGATTGCGCGTTCGGCCAACGGAAAGCCAGCGGTAGCGACGGCCACGTTGGGCAGTCGAGCCACTGGGGGCGCTCGTGCCCTAGCCAACAACCATGAGGATGACCGTTACGCGGTTGTGCGCCAACAGAAGGATGAGGTCGCGGAGAGCAACGCCGCGCAGCCGAGCGGTGCCGCCGCCACTTCGACGAAACCAGAAATGGCGGATGCCGCGGTCGTGCAAGCATCCGTTCCAACGTCGTTGCAAGTGCCGTCGGCGGATGGTGAGCCGGTAGCCGTGGTCTCGCACGAGGACGTGGCGGTTTCGCCACAAGCAAACCAAGAACCGGGTGATACCGGGGCGGCAAGACCGATCGCAGGGTCCGCGCCAGAGCCAACACTTGCGCGCGGTCAGGAGCCGCGAGACGATTCTGCCTTGCCGAGCGCCGATCAGGCGGCCGAACTCAACGCGGCGTTTGCGGCCACGGGCGACAACGGCGCGGCGGCCGGCGGACGGTTAGCCGAGCCGCGTCCGCTGCCTTCGAGTGTCGGCGAAACCGCGATGGTCGGTCAGGCAACGGATTCACAGCGAGCGGCCCAACAGGGCGGTATAGCGCCGATGGGCGACCGCTACGGCAACGCGTCAGCGGGTTCCGGAGCCGCCGCACCAAGTGCTGAAGGCGCTCTCTCCAACCCGTTTACCAAGCCTCCGTCGACCGCTGCGAGTGGTGGCGTCGGCGCGATCGAACCTCTTCCGCCCGCTCCAGCAGATTTGGGCGATTCCCTGCGAGCCGCCCAACAACCTAGCGTCGGGCTGCGGCCGCTCGAACCGGCCAGCACGGCCAGTTCGGTCAATCGCGATACGCCCCTGCGGTCGCCCGGCCAATTGCCGCGGCAAGCGCCGATGAACGCCTACGATCGGTCGCAGCCTGCCGCGCCGCGGACGGCAGTTCCTACCGATGCTTCGGCACTGCCCACCCACACGAGCAACGACATCACGCCCCTTGCGGCTGAGGCGGGCTCGGGCAAGCCTGGCGAAAAGGCCCTGGAAGGTCCGCAACAACCGACGCTGGTGATCCAAAAATTCGCGCCGGGTGAAATTCAAGTCGGCAAGCCCGCCAAGTTCGTCGTGCAAGTTCGCAACGTGGGTGCGCATGCGGCCGACAACGTCACGATTCGCGACGAAGTGCCCCAGGGCACGACGCTTGTTAGCACATCGCCGAGCGCGGCGAGTGAAGGGGGTACTCTGGTGTGGCAGCTTGGCAAGCTCTCGCCTGGCGAAGACCGCACCGTGGAGATGCAACTCATGCCGACGGCGGAGGGTGAGCTTGGCAGCGTGGCAACCGTTTCGTATTCAGCACAAGCCTCGGTGAAGACGAAATGCACGATGCCGCAGTTGGCCGTGCGGATGTCTACGAGCGGCGAAGTGATGATCGGACAACAGCAGCATATCAAAATCGAAATACGCAACCCGGGCACCGGCGATGCCACCGGCGTGATGTTGTTCGAGAACGTACCGCCCAACGTGAAGCATGTGGCGGGCCCCGCGCTGGAGTTTGAAATCGGCACGCTGCGGCCTGGCGAAACGCGCGAGCTGGACCTTGTGCTGACCGCCGAGAAGGCGGGCAAAGTGGTCAACACGCTTACGGCCAAGGCCGATGGAAACCTCTCGGTTCAGCAGCAGGTGGAGTTCGAGGTCATCGCCCCGGCGTTGGCCGTATCGCTGGAGGGGCCGGAGCGCCGGTATCTCGAGCGGCCGGCCACGTATGAAGTCAGCGTGAACAACCCGGGCACGGCCCCGGCGCACGATGTGCAGATCGTCACCAAGCTCCCCAAGGGCATGCGTTTTGTACGGGCGAACAACATGGGCGAATACGACCCGGCTACCCACGCCGTGTATTGGAGCCTGGCCGAACTGCCGAAGGGCGAACGCGGCTCGGTCGAACTCGTTGCCATGCCTACCGAAACAGGACCACAAACGTTGCAGGTAGATGGCCGGGCCCAGCAAGGGCTTTCCGACCACACGCAGCGCGAGGTGGTTGTCGAAGGCTTGGCGGCCATCATGTTCGAAGTGCGCGATCTGGAAGACCCGATTGAGGTTGGCGGCGAAACAGGTTACGAGATCCGCGTGGTGAACCAAGGGACGAAGGCCGCCGCGAACGTGCAAGTTTCGGTTGATCTGCCGGCGGGGCTGAAAGTTCTATCGGCCGAAGGCGAGACTTCCCATCGAATCCAACCGGGCAAGCTGGTTTACGAACCGTTGGGCCAACTAGCCCCCAAGGCCGACACCGTGTTCCGTTTCCGCGTACAAGGATTGCAGCCCGGCGACCAGCGCATCAACGTGCAGGTGAACACCGACGACCTGGGCCAACCGATCCGGCGCGAGGAAAGCACTCGCGTGTTCGGCGATCAATAATCGCCGAGCAAGCCTCGCAAGTGTGTTTCGACACACTCGGCCAAGACGGGCGGATTATATCCGCCTTCCAAGAGACTCACGACGCGGCCGTCGGCATAGGTTGCCGCTGCCGCGCACACAACGCGAGTAAGCTCGGCAAAGTCCTCGGTTTCCAAGCCGAGCGAACCGATGGGGTCGGCCCGATGGCTATCGAAGCCGGCGCTAATCAGGACAAGTTGCGGGCGGACTTTCGCGGCGAATTGGTCGAACGCGGCCGCGAAGCGTTCGAGGTACGTTTCGCGGGGTGTGCCGAATGAGATCGGCAGGTTGAGCGTTAGGCCAAGACCCTCGCCGGTGCCTGTTTCTTGGGCGTCGCCGGTGCCTGGGTAAAAGGGCCACCGATGGCTGGAAAGAAACGCGACGCGGGCATCGGCGTAGAAGGCCTCTTGTGTGCCGTTGCCGTGGTGGACGTCCCAATCGACGATTAGTACGCGATCGAGATCGTATTCATCGCGAGCCACGCATGCGGCCAGGGCAATGTTATTGAAAAGGCAGAAGCCCATAGCGCGATCGGCAAGTGCGTGATGGCCGGGCGGTCGAAGGAGGCAGAGCGCGTTCTTCGCTTCGCCACGAAGCACGCGTTCGACCGCATCACACGCCGCGCCGGCCGCCCGTAGTGCCACGTCGTAAGAGGCTGGGCCGATGACCGTATCCCTCTCGGCGCGTCCGCCCCCGCAACTGGCGAGCTCGGCCACACGTTCGATGTAGCCCGGCTCATGGACGCGTTGGAGCCGCTCGGGGCCGACAGATTCCCACGACGGCTTGGAACACCGCTGCACAATTTGGATCGATTCCAAGCGGCCCCAGATCGCGCGGAGCCGGCCCGCATGTTCGGGGTGGTCGCCCGTTTCGTGGTCCAGGAATCGGGGATCGTAATACAGCAAGGTCATAACGAATGTCGCTGAAAATAAGGTAGTTGCCCGAACTTGCGGGGAGCCGAGGAATCTGCAGTTTCGCCGAGTCCCCGGCCACGTTGTCGCGGCAATAAACCGCCGCCGTTGGGACGAAAACTTGAAGGTTGGCGGCCCCACTGGTACAGTGGAAATAGTTCTAAGTTCAATCCCCTCCTTATCTTAAATCATAGAGAACTGCCGCCCGCGTTTCCATCACCATGTGGCGTTGGAGGAATCAGAGCGGCAGTTTCGGAATCGATCTCGGAAGAGGAATTCGCTCGATGCATGCCATCCGTGGTTCACGTAATTATTGGGTTTTACTAAGTCGGCTGGGCCGGTTGCGAATTGGGTTGTTGGCCCTCGTGGTGGCCGGTGCCGCCAGCTTGGGATTCGCCCAAGAATACCTTGAACTGCCGATCGACGAACAGGCTCGAGCCCATCGGGCGATTGCGCAGCAATGCGTGCGCGATGCCGCCACCTACGCCGCTAACAAAGAGAA
>JADZFK010000232.1 GCA_020849945.1 Pirellulales bacterium
CCCTCTTGAGCGAGGATGATCGACTACTCACCCACATCCGCCAACGCCCCGGCACACCCTACGCCAGAAAATCAAAAAAACCCACGCTAGCAACCGCCGCATGAAAACAATAGCGTTCCTGCACCCTCATGCGGATGGAACGCAAAGCCGCGAGCGGCTATTCGTCGTTGCCCTGCGGAGTTTCGTCGTCGCTAGTGGCACCCGAAGGGGAGCTTGTGGTGAGGTGTCCGCCGGCGGCCATGATTTTTTCGCGGATTTCCTCGGCGACGCTCGGATTCTCTTTGAGAAACACGCGGGCCTTTTCCTTGCCTTGGCCAAGTTGCATCTCGCCGTAGCGGAACCAGGCGCCGGTACGGCCGATGACCTTGGCTTCGGCACCGAGGTCTAAAAGGTCGCCCTCGTAGCTGATGCCGTCGGAGTGCATCATATCGAACTCGGCCACGCGGAACGGCGGGGCGACCTTGTTCTTGACGATTTTGGCCCGCACACGTTGGCCGACGACTTCCTCACCTTCTTTGAGTTGGCCGATGCGGCGGACATCGATTCGGCAGGAGGCGTAAAACTTGAGTGCGCGGCCACCGGGGGTGGTTTCGGGGCTGCCGAACATCACGCCGATCTTCTCGCGGATTTGGTTGATGAAGATGACGGAGGTGCGGCTCTTGGCGATGGCGGCCGTAAGCTTGCGGAGCGATTGGCTCATCAGGCGGGCTTGCAGGCCGACGTGCGTGTCGCCGATGTCGCCATCGAGTTCTTTCTTCGGAACGAGGGCGGCGACCGAATCGACGACAATGATATCGACGGCGTTCGACTTGATGAGCATTTCGGAGATGTGCATGGCCTCTTCGCCGTAGCTGGGCTGGCTGACGAGGAGCATTTCGAGATTGACGCCGAGCTTCTTGGCCCAACTAGGGTCGAGAGCGTGTTCGGCATCAATGAACGCGGCGATGCCGCCCGCCTTTTGGGCCTGGGCGACGACGTGCAGGGCAAGGGTGGTCTTGCCGCTCGACTCGGGGCCGAAGACTTCGATGATGCGGCCGCGAGGAATGCCGCGGCCACCGAGGGCGATATCGACCGAGAGGCTGCCGGTGGGGATGCCTTCGATGGGCTTAAGGTGTTCGGCACCGAGGGGCATGATGGCCCCTTCGCCAAATTGTTTTTCGATGGCGGCCACCGTGTTTCGCAACTCGACGCTGGATTCGAGCACACCGGTCGGCTTGGGTTCGCCGCGTTTGGCGGCTTTCTTGGAGGACTTTTCTTTCTCGGCTTTATCGGCTTTGCCCATACGATTGTCCGCGGCGGTTTGGGGGGCGGGGCGATGATTGGTAGCGGTTGCGACCATGACGAGTCCCTTTTATCTAGTGAAATGGGTTGTGTGGCAAGTGGTGGAAGTGCTGACTTTCGGCGGTTCGTGGCTCTGGGCACTTACGCTTCCGGCTCACGGGGTTTGACGCTACGGGGATGCAAGCTGACGCTTCAAGGTCACTTGCAGGTGGTGGACTGAACGCTTGTGTAGTCTATCGGACTGTACGCATGAATACAATAGAAGTTCAGCGGCTGGCCCCAATTTGTGGTTTGCGGGCAAGGCGTCCGCAAGCGGTTGTGGTGGGGTGCCGAGCGGAGGCGATGGGGCCGTGGGTTAGGCATTGGGCCGCGGCGGCACATTCGGCCTGGCGGCCGACGCCATGGGAGCCGCCGCTTAGGAAAAAGAGGGGGGCCAACACGACAACTACTTGGCTCGTTTGCGGGCAGGGGTGCCGCCAACCGCGCCGCCGGTAAAGCCGGAGAGTGGGGTATGGTCGTTGGGTTGGTCGTCGGCGAGGTCGAAGCTACTGTTGGCGGTGGCTTCGAGGATTTCGGCGATGACTGGGTCGCCACATCCTTCGTTGCTGCCGGCGAGTCCGCCGACGGCGGTTCCGCCCCCTGCGGTGCCGGCGGCGTGGGTATCGCCAAAACGGAGACTTGCGTGTGGGAATTCGAGCGAATCGGCGTGGGCGACGCGGTCTTCCGACATTTCGCCCTCGGGGGCTAGGGTGTCCTTGGGGGAACGGGGCCGGCCGGCATCCAGGTTGGCGATGGGGGTGTCATGGTTCAGTTCGGCACAGTGCACACAAAAGCGGGAATAAGGAATGGCTTTGAGGCGGGCCGGGGCAATCGGCATGGCGCAGGTTTCACAGGTGCCGAAAGAGCCGTTGGCCAATCGTTGAAGGGCAGCGCGAATTTCGGCCACGATGTGCTGCTCGTTGGCCAGCAGGGTGGCGTTCATATCGTAGAGGAACTCGTCGGTGCCGAGGTCTCCCAGGTGCAGCGGGGCATGGGAGAGTTCGCTGCCACCGGCTCCGCCGGTGCTGGAGAGCAGCCGATCGACCAGTCCGGTGGCATCGGTGCGGAGCCGGGCCGCGATGGATTCGAGCAACCGCCGATACTTCTCAACTTGGTTCGCGTTCATGGCAAGTTCCTTTCAACCGGGAGTATAACACGCGAAGGAGATACGTCGATGTAGTGCAAAGCGCGCGCCGAACGGGGCAGGGCGGAGATTGGGAAATGGGGAACAAGATTGCGAGCGATTGCCGAACCCATAAATGGGGTTATGATGAAATTGTTCATCGAGGAACAGGAAGAGGAATAGGCGATGACGGCCCCCCGTGCGACCAACGAGTTCGAGCAAGATCGGCCCGGTTGGCTGAGAGATGCCAACTCGATGCTTGTATCGGCATTCTGCCATCTCATGGTGTTCATCGTGCTGGGCCTGATGACGGTGGTGGGGACGGATCGTTGGGGCGGCGTGAAGCTGCAGGTGAACTTGGAGGAGGGGCCGAATGCGCCGCTGTTGGACGGCGATTCGTTGGACGATGCGGTGGAGTTGGAAGTATCGGCCGACCCGGCGGCAGCTTTGGGGCCGACGAGCGATTTGCAAGTGGCGGCGCCGGTGACGACCGCGATTGCGGAGCTTAGCCCGTATGCCGCCAATGCGTTGGAGCCGGGCGGGGCCGAAGGCCGATTATTTGGCGGCGGCAAGCAGGGCGATGGCACCGACGGCAAAGCAGCAGCCCGATTCTTCGGCATTGGCGGCTATGGGCAAACATTTGTGTACGTGGTCGATGCCTCAAGCAGCATGGGCGATCGGGGCAAGTTCGATCGGGCGCGGTACGAGCTGCTGCAATCGATCGAACAGTTGCAAGGCGATCAGCGGTACTTCATTGTATTCTACAGCGATCGCGAGTATCCGATGGATGCCGAGGCCCCCTTGGAAGCGAACCAGCGGAACTTTGCGCGGACGGCCGAGTGGGTTCGTGGTGTCGAACCGAGTGGCGGGACGAACCCACTGCCGGCCCTCCTCTATGCACTTTCACTGAGGCCCGACGCGATCTACTTTCTCTCCGACGGGCAGTTCGACCCAGATGCAATCAAGGAGTTACGATCGCGGAATCGCGGCAACACCCGGTTGCGGACTCGAATGATACCGATCCATACGATCGCCTTCTTCGACCGGATTGCCGAAGGCCTCATGCGAACGATCGCCCGCAATTCGGGCGGCGAGTATCGGTATGTGCATTGAGGATCGATGATTGAGGTTTGAGGATCGAGGGGCGAGGATCGAGGGGCGAGGCGTTATTCGGTTCGTGGTGGAGTGGCAAGGTCCAGCCATACGCAATGGTGGTCGGTGGCTGAAGAGAGTTTGGCGGCAGGGTCGTTGGGTTCGGGCCAGAAGATGCCGCCGCTTAGAATTTGGAAGCTGGTGGAGGGCAGGACATAGTCGATCCGCATGCAGCCGTGG
The DNA here is from genome assembly GCA_020849945.1 of Pirellulales bacterium. Taxonomy (GTDB): domain Bacteria; phylum Planctomycetota; class Planctomycetia; order Pirellulales; family Lacipirellulaceae; genus JABDGM01. The sequence continues at coordinate 3,776 of JADZFK010000232.1, forward strand.
CCTTCTTGCGTGAAGTTCGCGGTAACGTGTGCAGGGTTGCCCCGGCTTTTCGTGAATTGGTTGGGGAATTGTTTCGCAATGAGCGGACCGCCCTTGCTGGTGGGCGTGAAGGCAGCATTGACGCGGGGGTGTTCGAGCAATTGGGGCATGGTGCCGCGAAGTCCTTCGCCATCGAGCGGATCGCAGTTGAGGTCGCCGACGATGACGAACGGTTGTTCCGGTGGCAATCCGCCGGCTTGATTGGCGTCATCGACCAGGTATTTGCCGCGTTCGGGGGTGATGTAGTCGGCGATGAGGCGAACCTCGTCGTGATTACGGCGGCCATTGCGATCCTCGGGGCCATCGAACACAGGCGGTGTGGGGTGCGAACAGAGAAAGTGAAACGTGAATTCCCGCGGGTTCGCTTCCGCCCCAACCTTCACCCGAATCGGCAGATCCCAAAAACTCTTCGACGACAGGCGGAGGATGGCAAGGTCATCTGAGTCGTAGAACGATTGCCCCGATTTTGGATCGATGGGCAACATCGCATCAGGCATGTTCTTCCACAAGAACTTCTGAAACGTGTGAACCGCGGATCGCTCGATGGGGAAGCGTGAAAGCACAAGCATGCCGTACTGGCCGGCGTGACGACCGTATCCGAAGGAGTCATCGGGTTCGGCCGAGCGGCCGTTGTGGTTGAGGTCGCGGCCGCTGGGGACGCCTGTATTCACGGGAGCCGAAAAAGTGAAATCGAACTGGATCGGCTGGCAGCCGCTCTGGCCGATGGCCAAGTACTTATCGTGGAAGAGTTTGGCAGCACGCATGGGTTCGTCGTAATCGAACTCGTTGAGGAGGAGCACATCGGGCCGCACGCGCTGAATGACCTCGGCGATATGGCGGGCCTGTTCGTTGTGCCCGGTTTGAAGGTCGCGGATGAGCTGGCCATCGGCGTTTCGGTAAAGTGACGCGTTGAACGTGGCAACGCGGAACGATGAGGCCTCGGCCGACCACGCGAGAACCTCTGCGTCGCAGGCGACTCGTGGGTTCAGCGAGCAAGCAACTGCAAGCACGATAATCCATGCAACCGATCGGCGGCTCGGTATGGCCATTAAAGCAGTAGTACTTGTGCGAAACATGCGGCGGCGACTCGGAATGAAAAGGTAGATTGAAACCATTGTAACGGTTGCGTTGTGAAAAACGTTGAAAAATTATGTTGGGGCGCGAAAGACACGGCTTTGGCGCGATGACTTGCTTCGCTGGTGGGGGTCGTGTGCCGGGAAGGTTAATGCCGGGTGTTTGATGCTGGAGCGGGCGTTTGACGAGGAAACGAGAGACCGTGGGCCGAGTGTTCGCAGCCGCGTTGCCGCGGCCGCTAAAGCGGCATGTGGCGGGCCAGGGCCGATCAATGATTCAATTTGGTCGAGTGCATTGAAAACCAACCCGAACATGAAAAACTGATCGGCCCTGGTTGGTGGGCGGGAGATTCTTTTCATTGCGATTGGGGGTGGGTAGAATACAGATCAGCGAACGGCTCTCTTCTCTGGGCGATAAAGGGCGATGCCATGACAGCAATTCTTATGGCAACGGCGTCGGCGGCTCGAACAACTGGCGAGGATTTTATGAGCGGCGTGTTTGAAGTGCAGCATCCGCTGATCGCGTGCCATTTAACCCGGCTGCGCGATAAGACCACGCCCCCCTCCGAGTTTCGGCAACTGGTCCATCGGCTGGCTTCCCTATTGGCGTACGAGGCGACGAAGGACTTGCGATCGGAATCCGTGGCGGTGCAAACACCGCTTACGATGGCGGAAGGGCACCGCTTGTCGCAGCGGATCGGTTTGATTCCGATCCTTCGGGCGGGGTTGGGGATGGTGGACCCCGTGCTCGAGTTGATCCCAACCGCCGAGGTGTGGCACTTGGGGTTGTATCGCGATGAAGTGACGGCCCAGCCGGTGCGCTATTATTCGAAGCTGCCGCCCGGTCGGCCCGTCGATGTGGCGTTGATCTTGGACCCCATGCTGGCGACCGGCGGTTCGGCGGTCGATGCGCTCGGCACACTGGCCGAGTGGGGTGTGCCGCACGTGAAACTGCTCTCGCTCATTGGTTCGGAAGAGGGCGTCAAGCGCGTCGAAACCGAGTTCCCCAACTCGCAGATTTACGTCTGCCAGATCGATCCCGATTTGAACAATCGCAAGTTCATCGTGCCCGGCTTGGGCGACGCGGGAGACCGCATCTTCAATACGATCGTGCATGATTGACGTTGCCGCGACGATTGTATCTATTCACCACGACGACACGACGGGCACTCCGACCGAGGAACCTTTGTTGAAAGGATTAACAGGATCGATCAATTCAGGAAATCGGTCTGGTAGGTAGCGAATTCTTCGATAGGTACTCCGGCAGAATCTTGTTATCCTGTTCATCCTGTAAATCCTGTCCAATAGAGTTTTCGTTGTGCCCGTTGTGGCGTCGCGGATCACAAAAGAGCGAATCATCAACTAGCAAAGAAGGTAATCGAGGATGAAGACCCTGCTGAGCAAGGAAGAATTGCGCGAGGGCGTGTTGCGGATGGCCGACGAAATAGCGGCCTGTTATGAAGATCGGCAGCTCACGATCGTGGGAGTGCTGACGGGGAGCGTCGTGCTGATGGCCGACCTGATTCGCGCGATCGACTTGCCGATGCGCGTGGGCGTTTTGCAAACGAGCAGCTATCGTGGCGCGACGACGACCCGTGGTGAGTTGGTCATCAACTCAGAGCTGATGCTCGATATTTCCAACCGCGATGTGCTGTTGGTGGACGACATTTTCGATACGGGCCACACGCTGGTTCGGACGATGGAAAAAATGCGCGATTTTGCGCCGACATCAATCCGCTCGGCGGTGCTGCTGCGGAAGAATGGTCGGCAGGAGATCAATTACACGCCCGACTTCGTGGGGTTCGATATCCCCGATGAGTTCGTGGTTGGGTACGGACTGGATTATGAAGACATGTATCGGAATCTGCCATTTTTGGCGGCGCTCGAGCCGGAGGACCTCGCACGGCACAAGGAAGCGATAGCAGGCGGCACGGCGTAAGCGTCCATTTCGCCCCCGGTCAGTGCCCGGGGGCGAAGTGTGGAGGTTGTTTCATCACACGGGACCTTCAAAACGGCCGGGGAGGAGCTCGTCGAGCGTGGCGCGGTGGATCACATCGGGGCGGAGCGAATCGACCATCACGACCGGCAGATTCGGGGCGAACTCCGCGAGGAACTGCCGGCAAGCGCCGCAAGGCGAAACGCCGTTGCGGCTTACGACCGCGATGGCCGTGAATTCTTTTTCGCCACAGGCCACAGCCGCCGCCGCGGCCACGCGCTCGGCACAGATCGTCAGGCCGTAGGAAGCGTTTTCAACGTTCACACCCTGGAAAATGCGTCCGCTGGCCGTGCGTATCGCCGCACCGACCGGAAAGTTCGAGTACACGCAGTAAGCTCGCCGCTGGGCATCGAGGGCCGCTTGGATGAGTTCAGTTTCTTCGGCGGTGGGCATGATTTGCTCAGGGCTAGAGGAGGATGAGGACTACAAATGAACGCAGATCAACGCAAATGCATCGGGATCGCACGCCGCAAGCGCGTTGCGGCTAAAAAGTGTTTCTGTAACACCATTCTACGGTTGACTGCGCGGACACTAATCCGATTCATGTCGTTCAACCCCGAGCCAACGGCTACCTGGGTATGTGATTTCTCCTCGCCGTTGGCTCGGGGTTAAACGAACCCTGGATCGTTGACTGCGCAGATATCACTCGATCAGTACCATCGTATCTCTCCACTTCGCAGCCGCGTTTATTTGCGTCTATTTGCGTCTATTTGCGGTTCATGGTTTACACGATTCGCTCGACGATGAGTGGCGGCGCTTCAACGGGTTCATCGCCGATCGTGATGGCGGCGAGCAGGTCGCGTGCCGCGTGGACGGCGGCATCGGCTTGGGCGAAGAGCCTGGCCACGGGTTGGCCGGCATCAACTTCGTCTCCGAGCCGGACAAGCATTTCGAAGCCGACGCTCAGATCGAGCTGGTCGCCGAGTTGGCGTCGGCCGCCGCCCAGGTTGATGACGACGTAGCCGAGTTGTTCGGTATCGATCGCGGCGATGTAACCAGCTTGGGGAGCGGCAACATCGTGCTTCGGCGCGATGGGACGCGGAGCATCGAGGCTGCCGCCTTGGGCCGAGACCATCTCGCGGAATTTTTCCAGGGCCTCCCCCGAGGTAAGGAGCTTTTCCAACCGTTGCCGGGCAGCTGAGATCGTGGGTTCGCGCTTCGTAAGCACGAGCAGTTCGGCCCCGAGCGCGAGCGTCACTTCCACGAGATCGGCAGGGCCTTTGCCGCAAAGTGCGTCGACCGATTCATTCACTTCGTTCGCGTTGCCGGCCATGCGGCCGAGCGGTTGGTTCATGTCGGTAAGAATCGCCACGGTGGGGACGCCCATCCGTTTGCCGGTATCGACCATCGAGCGGGCAAGGGCCTGCGCATCGCCCAGCGATTTCATGAACGCGCCGCTGCCGTGCTTCACATCCAGCACGAGCGCGTCCAAACCTTCGGCTAGCTTCTTGCTCATGATGCTCGCGGTAATGAGCGGGATCGAGGGCACCGTACCGGTGACATCGCGGAGGGCGTAGAGTTTTCGATCGGCAGGCACCAGGTCGGCGGTCGCGCCGCTAATGACGCAGCCCACGTTGCGGCAAACTTGCTGGAACTCGGCCGTGGTAAGATTTGTGCGGAAGCCGGGGATGGCTTCGAGCTTATCGAGCGTGCCACCGGTGGCCCCCAGGCCGCGTCCCGAGATCATCGGCACTTGCAAATCGCAACAGGCCAAGAGCGGAGCGAGGGGGAGTGAAACTTTATCGCCGATGCCGCCGGTGGAGTGCTTATCGACCTTCGGGGCCTCGCCGGCGGGCCATTGGAACGTAACGCCCGAGTGAAGCATGTGCTCGGTGAGCGCAGCCGTTTCGGCGACCGTCATGCCGCGAAGGAAGACGGCCATCGCCCAGGCGGCCATTTGGTAATCGGGCACCTCGCCGCGGACGTAGCCGGTGATCAGCGAGCCGATTTCGCCCGCCGTTAATTCGAGGCCATCACGCTTCTTCGAGATGAGGGA
>JADZFK010000233.1 GCA_020849945.1 Pirellulales bacterium
CAGGCCGCAGATCGTGGTGCCAGGGATGATGCCCATCGAGTTGGCAACTTCGACGAGCAGGTCGAGATCCTCCAGCTTGCCATGCCCCGAGCGAATGCGTTCGAGTATCTTGGTCATCCAAGTAGTACCCTCGCGGCAGGGCGTACATTGGCCGCACGATTCGTGCGCCATAAATCGGCAGCAATTGTACAGCACATCGACCATGCTGGTCTGATCATCGATGACTACAATGGCGGCGGTGCCGAGCCCGAGGCAGCCGGCCTTGCCTGGTCCTTCGAAATCGAGCTTGGTCTCGAGTTCGCTGGCACTGAGGAAGCCCATGCTGATCCCGCCAGGGACGACGGCCTTCGCCTTGCGTCCTTTCCATACGCCGCCGCCATGCACATCGATCAACTCGCGGGCCGTAACGCCTAACGGCAACTCGACACAGCCGGGCTTATTTACGTGCCCGCTGATGCAGTAGAGCTTGGGGCCGTAGCTGCCTTGGTCGCGCTTGTTGTTGGGGTCGGGCGGAACGCCGATGGATTTGAACCACTCGGCGCCGCGGTTCAAGATATGGGTAACGCAGCAAAGGGTTTCGACGTTGTTGACAATCGTCGGCTTGCGGAATAAGCCCTCGATGGCCGGGTAGGGCGGCTTGATGCGGGGCCAAGCCCGCTTGCCTTCGAGGCTTTCGATGAGCCCGGTTTCTTCGCCGCAAATGTAAGCGCCGGCACCGCGGTGGAGGACCACATCGAGCTTGAAGCCGGTGCTCAGGATGTTATCGCCCAACAGGCCGGCCGCATAACATTCCTTAATTGCGGCGTCCAGCACGCGGTAGCTGCGGCCGTATTCGTATCGCAAATAAATGTAAGCGGTGTGCGAATGGATGGCGTGGCAGGCAATCGCGATGCCTTCGAGCAATTGGTGCGGGTCCTGCTCCATGAGGATGCGATTGTTGAAGGTGCCGGGTTCGCTTTCATCGGCATTGACGCACAGATAGATTGGCCCGGGATGATTCTTGGGAAGGAAGCTCCACTTGGACCCGGCCGAGAAACCCGCGCCGCCGCGACCGCGCAAACCAGCATCCTTAACGAGGTTCGTCACGTCGTCGGACGGCATGGCGAGCGCTTTCCGGAGCGCTTCGTAGCCGCCATCGGCCCGGTAGCCGGCAAGCGCGGTGCTATCCGGCTTTGCGATGCGCTTCAGGAGTACCGGTTCAAATGGCATGGCGGAGGGAGAGGCGTTGGTCGTTGGGTGTTAGTCGTTAGTCGTTAGGTGCAAGGTGTAGGGTTTAGGATTTAGAGGGGGCTAGCCGCCGACGGGAATTGGCGGTTCGGGCTGGAGGCTGGGGGAGTATTGCCACGTGAGCCGGATTTCCCTGCCCCCTGTATCCTGCCCCCTCTTCCCTCACTTCTTCTTAATCTGTTCCAAAACACTTTCTTCCGTTTGGTTTCCGTGGCATTCGTCGTTGACGAGCACGCAGGGTGCTTGTTCGCAAGCGCCAAGGCACTCGGCAAATTCGAGGGTCACCTGGCCATCGGGCGTGGTTTGGCCCACGTGCATGTGAAGCCGATCGCACAGGCCGGCCAGCAGCTCCTCGCCGCCGCGAAGCATGCAAGAGAGGCTGCGGCAAACCCACACACGTTGGCGGCCCATCGGCCGATCGGGCGTGCGGAAGAAGCCGTAGAACGACATCGTGTCGGCCACTTCCGAGGGATGAAGTTCGAGCAGTTCGGCAATCTCCCGCATAGCGTCTGGCGACACGGCCCGAAACGCCTCATGCACCATGTGCAGGGCCGGCAGCGTTACCGCGCGTTTGTTCGGGTAGTTCGGGAACTCGGCCCGAATGCGATTTCGTATTTCTTCCGTTAATACGGCCATGATTTCATTCACCACAAAGACACAAAGTGCACGCAGCAGGAAAACAGCGTGAAACTAGTTAAACCTCTTTGTGAGCTTTGTGTCTTTGTGGTTCGTTGTCTTATGACTACCGATCCAGTTCCGCGGCGATGATGTTGATGCTGCCGAGCACGGCCACCACATCGCTTAATTGATAACCGCGAATCATGTGCGGGAACAGGGCAAAATGGATGTACGATGGTGGCCGGGTGCGAGCGCGGTAGGCTCGGTGCTTTCCATCGGCGACGAGGTAGAAGCCAAGCTCGCCATTGGGTGCTTCCGTGGCGGCGTACAATTCCTCGCAGGGAACCTCGTAGCCGCGGTTGGGCATGAGCACCTCGAAGTGCTGGATCAACCCTTCAATACTGCGGTAGACAGCCGGCTTGGCGGGCAGAACCATGTCGCTCACGGCATCGATATTGACGGGGCCTTCCGGGATGTTTTCCAAGGCCTGTTCGATGATCTTCAGGCTTTCGGCCATCTCGTGCATGCGAACGAGGAAGCGGGCGTAACAGTCGCCCCCTTCGGCGCAGATGACTTTGAAATCCAACTCGTTGTAGGCTAGGTAGGGTTCATCCTTCCGCAAGTCGCGCACGACGCCGCTAGCCCGGGCGATGGGACCGGTTGCGCCGTAGTTGATCGCATCTTCTTTCGTTAATACGCCAATACCCTTGGTGCGGTCGATGAAGATGCGGTTGCGGGTAAGGAGTTTGTCGATCTCCTGAATCGTGGCGGGCATGCTCTTCACGAACTTCCGCACGCGATCAACCCATGCATTGTTGACATCGAACAACACGCCGCCCACGCGGGTGTAACTGGCGTGAAAACGCTGCCCGGAGGCGTATTCGACCAGGTCGTAGATATTCTCTCGTTGCTGGAAGCCGTACAGGAACGCGGTGAAAGCGCCGAGATCGAGTGCGGCAGTGCCGACGTTGAGCAGGTGGTCGTGCAGCCGCATCAACTCGGCAAAAATGGTGCGGAGATACTTGCAGCGGGGAGTCAGCTCGATGCCAAGCAGCTTTTCGACCGCATGATGCCAGGCGATTTCATTAGCCACCGGCGAGATGTAGTTCATCCGATCGACAATCGTGACATACTGGTTGAAGTCGAGATGCTCGCCCAGTTTTTCAAATCCGCTGTGCAAGTAGCCAATGTGGGGCAGGGCATCGATGACCTTTTCGCCATCGAGCGTAAGCACGATCCGCAGCGTGGTATGCGTAGCCGGGTGCTGCGGACCAAAATTGAGCGTCCACAAATACTCGCGCTCGTTCGCGTCGGTCGGCAGTGTATCGGCTAAAGTAAGAGGCATATCATTATTTTTCGATCAACTCATTGCACCACAGAGACACAGAGAACACGGAGGAATCGGACCTCGAACAATCGATCATTGAAACTAATAATCTGGCAACTAGAAACGGATTTCTTTCGATTTGATTGCAAATAAGCGTGGATGCGTGAAGATTAGTGTTCTAATTTGCCTTCTTCTCCGTGTGCTCTGTGGCTCTGTGGTGAATGATCAACTTTCCGCGCGCGTAATGACGGGGAAGTTGTGTCGTTCACCGCGGCCTTTCAGGGGGTAATCTTTGCGTAGCGGGTGGGCTGTAAACTCGTCGGGCGAGAGGATTCGCCGCAAGTCGGGGTGGCCCGCGAACGTGATGCCGAACATATCGAAGACCTCGCGCTCCATCCAGTCGGCCGAGCGCCACAGCGGGTAGACCGATGGCAACTCCGATTCGGGCGGATTGAGATGGGTCTTCACGATCAGCCGTTGGCCGGTCGTCGTATTCACGAGTACGTAGACAACGCCGAAGCGGTCGGTCGCGCCCGGGTATTCGAGGTAATCGACCGCGGTCAGGTCGGCCAGCATATCGAACCCACACTCGCCCCAGAGGAATTCGAGCACGTGGTACACCTTGCCGCAAGGCACAGTGTACCGCCGATTATCGCGGAAGCTTGACTCGGTGATCTCGTAACCGAAGCGGTCGTGAAGTGTCTTTAAGGCAAGCATGCGAGTGGACGAATCGTTTTCTTTACACTAATAGAACAAAGTTTCGCGCAATGGCGCTAAGTCGCCTAGGGCTGGGCAATTAACATCGCTAATGGGCACCAAGAATCGTTTATCATCGCGGGTGAGTTTCAAGAAATCACAATTCGGCCGAGACCTTCGGCGGCGTGTACACTTCGAGCCCTTCGATAGCCGAGGCTTCGCGGAGTCGGCGGAGTTCATCGCGGTCGAAGGGTGGCGGACCGGTGGGGTTGGTCCGCTCGGCGAACTCGCGGCCGTAAACAGTCCCCGTGCGCTTCACCTTGTTTTGCATTTCGATAACGGCAGCCAACAACTGCTCGGGCCGTGGCGGGCACCCCGGGACGTACATATCCACCGGAATGAATCGATCGATGCCTTGGACGACGGCGTATGTATCGAACACACCGCCCGTGCAAGCGCAAGCGCCCATCGAAATGCACCACTTCGGCTCGGGCATTTGCAACCAGATACGTTGCAACACCGGCAACATCTTCATGACGACGCGGCCGGCAACAATCAGCAGGTCGCATTGCCGGGGGCTGAATCGCATCACCTCGGCTCCGAACCGGGCCAGATCATGGCGCGAAGCGGCGGTGGCCATCAGTTCGATCCCGCAGCAGGCCGTGGCGAAAGGCATCGGCCACAAGCTGTTGGCGCGTGCCCAACTGGCGGCCGCGTCCAGCTTTGTGAGAAACACATTTTCGGGCAATCCTACCGCCATCGAAAAACACCCTTCCGCCACGCGTACCAATAAGCAATCACCAACGTGGCGATGAACACCAGCATGACGGCAAACACGGTGGCGCTCAATTCGATCGGCAGCCCTCCCTCGATGTAGTCGGCATAGGCGGTCACGGCCCAGGGATACAGGAAAAGGAGTTCGACGTCGAACACCAGAAACAAAATCGCCACGATGTAAAACTTAACGTCAAACGGTTGCCGGGCGTCGCCGATGGGGTCCATGCCCGACTCGTAGGGCATTTCCTTGACCTTCGACCGTTTGCGCGGCCCGGCAAACTGGGCCAGCAGCAGGTTCGTCGCCACAAACCCTACCAGCACCGCAAGATAGATCAGAAGCGGAGAGTTCAGTTCCATGCCACAAGCCGAGCCGATATTGACGAATACGCCGTAACCCGAATCAGGAGGCTTAATTGTTGCAAATCATACGGCTTTTCTTGCAACCAGACAAGCTGAACGTCGGAGTGCGGCAAATAGGGCGCACATCGTGGTCGATTGTGTCAAGTTGTAGGGCCGGGTAGCGCAGGTACTGGTGGGGTAATCTGTGCAATGCGGGGTGCTGCGGCCATGCAGCACTACAAGACCTCCGGCATTGATACGCCCGCTACAAACCGAACAGCCGCGATTCTTTAGCCAACCCTGCCGAGTGGCCCGAAAATGGCCGAAGAGTAAAATGGGAAGGTACGCCCACGTGCGGGCATCGCCTTTTCGTGGCCTGGATCGAAGTGCGTTCTTGTGCCTAATTCGGTAAGGTCGTCTGGATATTCAGTTGTCAGCCCCCGGCTCTGCCGGGGTAAGGTCAACCTGGGTACGAACCTACGACACGCCCCTCGGCATAGCGAGGGGCTGAATGTTGATTCGATGATCCGACATCATCACCGTGGGCACGAGCACCGCCTTTGGCCGAGCACTTTCTGCCTTTACTTCGAGGAATCGCGTCATGCGTTTTGAAAGCCGTTTGTCGAAGCTGCTCCTTGGGTTTCTCCTGGCAGGGGGCTGGGAAGGGATGTGTGCCAAAATGGCCGAGGCCCAATTGGCCGATCCGCTCACGCCCCCAGCGGAAACGGCGACCACGGAGACTAGCGATGAAGTGGATGTGGCCGCCGAGTTGGAAAAGGGCGAGGCAGCCTTAAAAGAAAAGGACTACAAGGCGGCGCTCCAGGCCTTCACGGCTGCATTGAGCGGGCCCGCCACGGCCGAAGACGCGGGGAAGGCCCAAATCCAGGCCTCGCTCGGCAGGGGAAACGCCCTGATCGGGCTGAAGGAATACACGGCCGCCAAAGAGGAATTTAACCGAATTATCGAAGCCAGTTTCGATGCGAACTCGCCGGCCGTTTACGCCGCCAAATTGGGGCGTGCCCGGGCTGCCTTGGAATTGGGCGAGGCTGAAGACGCGCTCAAGGATTTAGGAGCCGTGGCGTCCGCTCTCGGCGACAACGTCGAGGCCCAGCTTGGTTTAGGAAAGGCGTACTCCGCGTTGGGGCAGGTCGAGGCAGCCATCCCGCCGCTCACGCGGGCCATCGAGCTCGACGAGAAGAATGCAGAGGCCTACCGACTTCGCGGCATTAGCTACGCCGGCCTCTTTAAGAACAAGCAGGCGATTGAAGACCTGCAAAAATCCATCGAGTTGGACCCCGAGGTCGCGGAAACGTATTACACGCTGGGCATGGTTTACCTGCGCGCCGAAGAATTTCAAAAGTCGGTCGAGGAATTTGGCAAGGCCATCGACCACTTCAAACCCAAGGAGGGCGAAGAGGATCAACCTTACCTGCAAGGCTTCCTGACGGCCTCCTCGGCTTACATCGACCTGGGTAAGAACCAAACCGACCCCGTGGCACGAAACGAAGCATACACCGCGGCACTCGAATTTGCCAAGAAGGCCTTGGCCCCCCTGGATGAAAAGAACCCCCTACACACCCAAGCCCGCGCCGCCATTTTGTACAGCAAAGGCGTGGCCGAGCGAATGCTGGGCAACTACGGCGACGCCGTTCGGTCGTTTTCGCAGTCGATCGAGTTGAATCCCGAGTTGGGCGACGCGTACTTCCGCCGAGGGATCTGCTTCCACATGCTGGGAGAAGACCATATGGCGATCGAAGACTTCAAACAGGCCTCGCACCTTAACGCGGAGCCCGACCCCCGGCTCAATCTGTGGGAAGGTTTCACCTACGCCAAGTTGGGCGAATACAACGAGGCCATTCGGGCTTACGGCGATGCCATCGCCGAGAGCGACCGCTACACGCCCGCCTACTACAACCGTGCCCTGGCTTACATGATGCTCGGTGATTTGGATAAAGCCATCAAGGATTTCAACCAAGCCCTTCGCCTCAGCCCCAACAACGCCGATTACTACTTCCACCGCGGCGTAGCCTACGAACTGAAAAAAGAGAACGATCGCGCCAGCGATTCGTTTGCCCGGGCCATCGAGTTCGATAACGCCAAAGAACCCGCCTACCGCCACATGGCCACCGTGCAACAAGCACTCGGCCGCGCCGAACTGGCCAACCAATACCGCCAAAAAGCCGACGAACTGGCGGCCGAGAAAAAATAGCAACTTCCGCTAGGCTACCGTCACACCCAGCAGCGAGAAGAAGTTGCCGAAGTGGCCTCGCCAAAGATTGTAATCGTCGTTGTTGACAGAGTTATTATCGTCGCCATCGGCGGCCAAGCTGCCTGAGCGCCACATGATGTAATCAGCCGTATCGACGCTGCCGTTGCCGTTGTAGTCGCCGAGGAGTTCGAAGACCTTGTCGTAAGGCAGCCCATTCCGCCAACCGATGCTCGTGGCGTTATCCACGCCACGGATCGTGAGCGATTGGTCGATATCGAGGTCGCCTTGCCAGACAAACGTCTCGGTCTGATTCGAGAGTGCAACCCGCTGCAGCGTCAGTGTGAATTTCCAACCAGGCAGCCAAATCTCCTGCGCACCTGCGGTCGTGTTCGCCAGATCGATTGCATCGCGGATCGAAAGCACCGCAGCATCGTTGGCGTGATTGTAGGAATCGCCAATGCCGGTCACCACGTAGTCCACAGAGCCGACATAGTCGCCCGTTCCGGTGAAGCCGGTGGCCGAGCTTGTGAGCCGATTATCGCCGAGAGACTGGTAGAGGCGGTTCAAGCCGGTAGCGGCATCCTTCCCGTTGGGAAGAGTGGCCGTGTTCTTGGCGAGAATAGTACCACCAACGTATACGATCGGTCCCGAAGGATTGGCGTCGGCCAGCACGACGCCGCCCCCGGCATTCGCCGCGTGGTTCGCCGTGACGACACTGCGATAGATGCTTCCTCCCGCGCCGGAAGAAAAGTACACGCCTCCGGCGTTCGAGTTGCTCGAGAGAGCATCGTTCCCCACGACCGCCACGTACTCCAAGAAAAGATTGGAGTTGCTACGGACGTTGATGCCGCCGCCGCTCACATCGGGCGTGATGGTGCCAGCCGGAGCTCGACCGCCAGTAACAGTGAGGGATCGAAGCAGCACCGAAGAATAACTGGCAACCTCGAACACGCGATCCGGATTTGCTGTTGAGCGGAGCGGAGTAGCATCAATGATCGTTTCTCCTGCACCCACGCCAACAAACTTGACATAGTGCCCCGGTGAAATATCCAAATCGCCCTGGGTGTCTGCTCCGGTCCCGGGAAGCGAGAGCCCGTAATTGCCCTTCGGGATCAACAAGGTCGAGGCCCCACCGGCATTGGCAGCCACCGTCGCCGCACGTAGCGAAACCTGCTCACCGGGCATCGCTAGATCAACGTCAATGATGCTTGGTGAGGGGTCTGCATCCAACAGATCCCGCGTGTCGTTGACAACAATGAACTCTGCGTCGCTGAGGTTGAGCAGATTAGGCATATTCAGATTGACACCTACGCCTCCCAAGGCATCTACTAATCCAGCCCCACTCGTCAGGTCAATTCCTGTAGCATCGATATCTCTTGCACCATTTGTTAGCAGAGTGCGCAAACCGGCAGGAGTTAGCGACGGATCCAATTCAAGCAAGAGTGCAGCAGTTGCTGCCACGTTGGGTGCTGCCGCAGAGGTCCCAAAAAACGTCAGGAAATTATCATTCGGACCCTGATTAACAGAAGTATTTGTGCCATCAACTCCCATTAACGTCGGCCCACCTCGAAGTTCGAGTGACATTGGTACACCTGCTGGCGTTAAAGACCGCGTTACTTGACCGGTACCACTATAGGTTCGGCGAACCAAGGGATTTGCAACACCGGTTGTGCCAACAGAGATGTTCAAGGAAGCCGCAGCATGACCGGAGTCGCGGCCAGCTCGAAGTGCACCTACAACTGAATCATGTTCTATAGCATCAACATTATTGAAATTTATCCATTTGATGCGATTAGGTGTCGAACCAGAGACCAATTCAATTGCTAACTGAACCGTGCCTCCTCCTGAAAGGCCGATCAAGTCATTTGGATCCCCCAGGGTATTGTTAATTTGTGTGGTAGAACCAATAAGTGTTCCTGCGGCAGAAAAAACCCAAAGGCGAACATCTGAAGTCACTGCACCGAAGAGTTGGTCGAATTGCAACAGAAATGTGCCAAAGTTGGTGGATGTTACAGTTTGCAGGAAATCTCCGGACCCGTTGAAATCGTGAAATGTGCCAATGTGACCAAGGACATTTTGATTCGCGACAAACCGGCTAACAGAATCGTAACCATCATCTCCTCGATTACCTGCTGACGAAAAGAAAGTCACTCCCGCAGCAACAGCATTGTTTATGGCTGTCGCTGCCAGCCCATCGGCGAAGTATGATTCGGTGGCAAGGCCACTAATATCATCTACAATGATTTTAGCACCGGAATTGACTAGGTTTTGAACGGCAACGGCAAACGATGCCTCGCTTGCTCCGCTCGCATGAAACAGTAGGTTCGCGCCGGGGGCAATGTCATGTACCAGTTCGAGCATTGCCGTACCTTCAGCGCCTGATCCCGCATTCAACACGTTAATTGTCACCGGCGCGCCCGGTGTGCCAAAATTTGGCGGAAGATTACCACTTGTCTGCGAGGATGCAAGGCCGCCTACACCGTTGGAAATTACGCCGAGAGTAACGCCGGCGCCGGTAACCCCCTGAAAGCTGCGTATTGTCGCGCCACGTAAGACGTTTTCCGCAGCATTGGCTACCGTACCCACAGAGTTTGTGAGTACAGCAGGGTTAAGTGGGATGACTACTGATACTTGCGGATCATCGACGAGCTTATGGAGATTAGACAGGCGTACGTAGCCGTCAACAATTGACAGAGTCGCGCTGGCAAATTGAACAGAAACACCGGCTGCTTTCACAGCCGGTAATAGATCTTCAAATGATCCTTTTCCCATGACGCTGACCAGCAGTTGGTCTTCTACCACGCCAAAATGGTCCTTTTGGGCTGTCTTTACATCAATTAGATCGTCGCTGGCTGACAAGCTCATACCCAATGAGGCGAGTTGAATGCGCGCTTCACTATCGCTTTGCACGTCAGGCGCAAAAAGTGCCGCTAACTGGCGAACGTCTGCTATTGGTTGAGCCGCTATGATGTTGGCCGCAAGCAAATTACGCTCTTCGAGGGCTTCGAACAATGGTCGATGAACATTCCTTGATCTCATGAGTATCCTGCAAAATTCAATAAATCGGTTTCAAAGCCTGTCCGCAAGCAACGCCTAATTCACAACCACTTCAGCCGCCTTTCCTTTCGAGAACCTTGCGGGCCAGCAGAGCGTATGCCACTCCTATTCCAACCAATGAATGCAGCAACCGATCACTTGTTGGTTCTGGGACCGCAATGAAATCGCCAACCATCGCTTGGACCATCACAGTATTAGGAAATCCAAACTGTATATCCAAGCGACGAAGCATTGTGAGTTGGTTCCAGGTACTGGCGTCAAGCAACTGTTCCGGAGCAGTGATTGTTCCGTCAGCGCCCACAAGCACCAGATCATGCGTCCAAAGTTGTCCAGCGACACTTCCCGGCCAGCCAGGAAAAACATTTGTTGGTGACAAATAGCCAAGAGAAATAGAATCTGTTGGACCTGTAATTGGCGGATCAAGGATGGCGACACTGTTCAGCAAACCAAGATTTGCAGCGGCTGGCATTTCGGTTCCATCAATGGCCAATGAAACCTGCCCGAGCACCCCTAATTCATGGTGAAGAAAAACGTCGAGCATAGCTTGTTCGGTTGCAAACGAGTAGCAGCCGTTTACCTGTTGGCCGACATGGAGCGCGAAGGGCAAGTTTAGCGCTGTGGCGTCCCCTTGGACTTGAGTAATCGTTGCCGAAAACTGATACTTCACCGGTGCCGCTCGCACGATATTACTAGGTGGGTCATACACGAAAGTGAGGAAAAAGACACTCAGCACACACCCGGGGCAATGGCGGCGAATGCAATTGCCCAAATCAGCCAATTGATAACAAAAAATGCGAGGTTCTTGATCTGCTGAGGTTTTTCTGGATCGACATGCCATCTCTCTTCTCCTTCACGTGATCCTAATCTACTCGGGGGGGGGGGCGTCAAGGTTGCATTATACGCCCAAGTGCATTTTCACCAAAAAAACGGCTATACACCACATGGCCGTTCAACACCCTCGCGGCGAGTGTAGAACGCGGTATACAACCCGCGTCCTTAATTGACGCACATATGGACGCTGACAGTAGTTTTCGGTTCCTGGAACCTTTGATCGCTTCAGTAGTTTTCGGTTCCTGGAACCTTTGATCGCTTGACAGTAGTTTTCGGTTCCTGGAACCTTTGATCGCTTGGAACCTTTGATCGCTCTCCTGAATGGGGTTCTGTGTGCGCTCCCTCGTTCGAACTGCCCACCGCGCGGCCTAGTTTGGCAAGGGCGGAGAGTTTTTCGCACTTGGAATGCTTCCAAGTAGGTGCCGCGAGCCGAGCGGCACAATGAACCGATGTAGTTTCGAGCCTGGTGGTTCCGTGCCCCGCTCGGCTCGAGGGACCTACATTCGCCCCGAAGTGAAATGTGGAAAGGAAGTGTATTCCTTGGGTCAGCGACCGGGGGCCAACGTGGGGTGTTCAAAGGAAGAGAACTTCTTTACGGAGCGATGACCTCGCCCCCTGCTCGTGTCAGAAACGCTCGCAATCGTTCGATTGGCTCGTTGAACGGTATCGTTTGCACGTCTCCGTCTGCAAACGCCGCGGTGAACAAGTCGCGCTCACTGCGTTCGATCCCGATGCGGGGTTTCGCCAAGTCGACCTCCCAATCGGCGGGCTTCGTCCAAACGACGGCCTCGCGGGGTGCAACTTCCACTAAGAGGATGGTCTCCGAAATCTCGTCTTTGATTTCACGAAAAGTCGTACCGGTTGTGTCGTGAAAGATCGTTTCTGGCCCCACGGGAGCTTGATAGGTTGTCTTGCTTTCGCGGGCAAGTTGCTTGAGTTGGAAATCGGGATCCGCGAACACTTGGGGCATTTTGGGGATCAACGCCGCGTTGTGGGGGCTGTCCCAAGGTTCATCGAGATGGAACTGCCTGTAGAGTTCGCCGTATTCCATATAAGGCAAAATTGCAACACGCCAACTCAGCAGCGGCTTGCCATCCTTATCGCAAATTGCCGCAGGTGGGAAATGTTTATTGGCGCTCTCGAAGTTCAACAATCCCAGTGCCAGTTCCTTCAATCGTTCTCTCCTTTGACTGAGATGGTATTCTTCCAATACATGGTTCGCCGCGACCGCCAAAACAGACCGAATTTCGTTACGTCGATCTTCGTTTGCAGGAAACCCAATGGTGATACGTTCGCCTTCAACCGTTGCTTGAAGGGTATGTGTTAGCAAGTGAGCAAAGGCTTTTGCATGCTCAAGATGCTGTTCGTCACCCACGAAATCGGCATATGCGATCGGCATATCGCGCCATAGCTGGGCGGCGACCTGTGTGGCCGCCGCATCCTTGGCAACGAGCGACATGCGGGGATTGGCATTTGGCAACCGATCGATCACGGCTTCAGCGTGCTGCCAGCGATCCGCCATATCGCCTTTGAAAGGAGCCAATACGCCGGGCAGTTCGGGCCACAATTCGCGGACGACGCGGCGGAAATCGAGGCCGGGGCAGAACACAACGGTTGCCAATGCGTGATGGTCCACGAGACTCATCAGCGGGCCTACAAGGTCCGCGCGGTCGGCGGGTTTCAACGCCAAGTAGCGGGCGACGGTCGATTTCGTGCCGATGAGTACGACGTCGTCCTTCCGTTGAACCTCGAGACGCTCGCCGACGAAGGGTTTTAGTCCACGAAGTTTTTGCTCGACGGTGTCAATCGATTGGCCGGCCCGTGCGGTGACGATCGCCAAAGGGCCGCCACCATGATGAATATCCGCTATGCCAATGACCATGTAGGTATGCCCAATACCCGATTGTTGCAATTGTCGCACCATGCCGTCGGCAAGTGCGACCGCGGCCATCCACTCGGTCGGATCGACTACCCCTGCGGGCATCCACTTGAGGAGCGTATCAGCAATTTCGACCACGTTCACCACGCCGAGATCCACACAGGCTGCCGCAAACGTATCGTCATTCACAAACGGGGCAATCGCGGGGGTGTGGCTCGCGACGTCGGCCGCTTGGGTGTGCTGTGCAATAGCCAGGCTCAGGACAGTTAATAGCAAATACTTCGGCATCGTCACGCTTTCCAAGAATGAGTAAAGAAGTCTCACGCGAAGGCGTTAAGTCGCGAAGGGGAATCGAAATGACGTACTTTGCGTCTTCGCGCCTTTGCGAGAGATCCGTGTCGTATCATCTACTTTTCCGCAATCTGAATCTCGTACCACCTGTTGGCAAAGGGGAAGCCGTCGCTTGGCGGTAGCTCCAAGATGGCGGTCTTGCCATCTAAGCGATAAACGAACGATTTGCCGGTAGCCGGGTTGAGCGGCACAGGCACAGCCGTGATTTCATCCAGCGATTTGGGCAACTGGCGATTGTGGTTGGCCGCGTGCATTCGCAAGGCTTCGATCACCCGCAGCGAGGCGATTTC
>JADZFK010000234.1 GCA_020849945.1 Pirellulales bacterium
CTGCGCTGCCAATGAACCCTTACGGGTTGTTTAACCCGGAGCCAACGGCGACGGGAATTCGAGTTGATCCCTCGCCGCTGGCTCGGGGTTAAACGACCGATGGGTCTTTAGCTGCGCAGTTATCAATCAATGCTTGCTTCCCGCGCAATGGACGGGCATAATAACAGAGGTGTATACATCGGTATGCACTTGTGCGCGGTGACATCTTCCCGCAAGTCCTGCCGGCCAACCCCGTCGAATCGATCGGCGAATCTGCTGAAGAACACGTCAGTGCAATCAGGTGCTGAGCCCGCTATGAGTGGCTTTATCTCCGTAAATATCGCCCGGTACGCTCGCTTGGCAGCCTGCTTCATATGCGTCCTGCTTGCCTTGCAGTCCCCACGCACGGCATTCGGCACCGACCCAATTACTCTGGAACAACTACGAGCCGCCCGCGAGTTGGCCAAGAACCGCGACCGCAAACTCATCTTTAATAACGACGGCGGCGACGTCCTCTACGGCGCCACGCACACCCCACAGGGGTTGCTCGACGTGCGGACCTCGGGCCTTGCCGGAACGCAGGTCGATTCCATCTTCTACACGTCGCGCAGTTCTGGCTTTGGCTTGTTCACGCACAATACGCAGGTCGGCGAAATCTTCACGAGCACCGGCGGCCGGTATTCCAACAATATGACTCAGAGCCTCATCAACCAGGGCACCGATGTTCTGGAAGTGACGAGCGACTTCGCGCATTCCAACAACATGGAAATGTTCTGGTCGATGCGCATGAATGATACGCACGACGCCAGCGGCGAATCCGCCATCTATGCGTTTCCGCAACTCAAGGTGGATCATCCCGAGTGGCTCATGGGAACGGCCTCGAACCACCCGGCCTACGGCGCGTGGACGGCCATCGACTACGGCGTGCAGCAAGTGCGTGATCTCGCGTTGGATTACTTTGAAGAGGTCTGCCAAAACTACGATGTCGACGGCATTGAACTGGATTTTTTCCGACACCCTTTCTTCTTCCGGTCGCACACCTCGGGCGGCACGGCCACGCAGGCCGACCGAGACCAGATGACCCAACTGGTGCGCGATATCCGCACGATGACCGAGCAAGTCGGCATGCAGCGGGGAAGCCCCATCCTGGTATCGATCCGGGTGCCCGATTCGCTCGGCTACTCCAAGGATGTCGGCCTGGACATTACACAATGGCTTCAGGAAGGCCTTGTCGACACGATGACCGTGAGCGACTATTTTCGCGCCGAAGAGTGGAATACGTCCGTTGCGCTCGGTCATCAATATGGTGTGCCCGTTTATGCGGGCCTGAGCGAATCGCGCATGAGCGGTGACGCCGGCACGATACGCGGCTCGCTCGAGTCTTACATGGCGCGGGCCAGTGAGGCCTGGCAAGCAGGTGTCGATGGCATTTATATGTTCAACTTCACCGACGACCACAGCGACCTATGGAAGCTCGCCGGCGATCCGGCCACGCTTCAGGGCGTCAACAAGGTCTACACCACGGAGGCCCGCGGTGTGAACTATATGAACAGTTCACTGGCCAATGGCCTTCAGTACTTAAACCTAACGGTCGTGTCGCCTGAACGCACGATGTCAATCGCCCCGAGCCAGTTTAAAACCATCCCGCTCACAATCGGCGATAATCTGACCACCTACACTTCAGCCGAGGCTCGCGTGCGGCTTAGGTTGCAAGTCGCAAACCTTTTGAACGCCAACGGACTCAGCGTTCGCATCAACAATCAATTGCTCAGCGGCGGAATGCTTGCCAACGGGTACCTCGATTACTCGGTGCCGTTGTCGTTGGTCAATCAAGGTGTGAACAATTTCTCGATCGTCGGCGCCGCAACGTTAACGCAGAATGTAACCTTGAAAGACTTGCTGCTGTACGTCAACTTTCGACCGACCCGTAGCTCCCTCCCAAGAGTGTACGAGAGTTTTCTTACTGGCGCTCCGCCCAACGTTACGCAGGGGCAGTACGCCGTGGCCCCGCTCCTTGCAACGAACCCTTCTCCCGATGTGAGCCGCTTCGCGGGCTCCTGGCAACTGGCGGTAGGCAGCCATGCCGAAAGTTTCCAAGTCGTCGGCACGGGCCTGACTTTCTCCGACATGGCAACTTCTGGCGGCGCTGTTCGCTTTTCATCGTCAACCGATATCTCGGGCAGCGAAATCATGACCCGCACGTTCGACTCTAGCGACGTTACCACCGACGACCGCGTGTTCTACCTCACCGGCATGATGAGCTTCGACTCGAGTTTCTCGACCGCCTCCACCTCCGCCGCCTACACTGGGCTGCTCAATGCCGAAGAAGGCGCGGCCGTGCCTTGGACAATCGGCCTGCAATGGGGGTTTAAGGGTAACGGGAACGGCGGTGTCGATGCGGTCGTACGCTATCGAGATAACGCGACGAACAACCCCGTCGTTGTCACGATTCTCGGCAACCATGTCGCGGCGGGCACTCATCTGTTCGTGATGCGAGTCGATACCGATGTCTCCGGCTCGACCGACAACGTCACCGTTTGGCTCGACCCCACCGACACGTGGGCCGAGGGCCTGCAAACCCTAACGTTCGACGCGGCCTGCTGGTTGCTTCCCAGTACCGACCCCAACCGCCTGGTCGATACGCTGGCCCTCAGCGTGACGAACGTGGGTGCCAACGCCAACGTGGTCTTCGATGAAATCCGCTTGGGAGATTCCTGGGACGATCTCTTCCTGCCCATCTCCATGCCCGTCGCCGGCGACTTCGACTCCGATGGCGATGTTGACGCAGCCGACTACATTGTGTGGCGGAAGACCGGCATCAACGGCCAACAGGGGTACGACGACTGGCGCGCCAATTTCGGCCGAACCACCGGCAACCTCTCCTCCGGCACCAGCACCGCCGTACCAGAGCCCACAACCGCCGCAGTCCTCATCTTGTTAGCAACCATCTGCGTAAGCCCGCGCCGCTTCAGATGGGTCCCAAGTTCCGCCACCGGCCGGGTCGCTTCAGCGACCAGGGACGCCGCCACTCAACGAACCATTCACCTACCTGTTCCTTTGGTGTATCCTATTCCTAACAGGAGACTCCAATCATGCATCTTCGAGTATTGCTGATACTTGCGTTGGCTTTCGACGTTCTTTCCGCCGCTCTCGTTCGTGCAGACTTCCCCTCCAAGGACGAAACCACGCCCGACTTCTGCCAGACCGACAAGGAGGGCCAGTTCGACAACGGCGGGCGGGTTTTCTGCGGGCCTGTGGCGGTTTCCAATTCACTGATGTGCCTTGCCCAGACCGGCTATCCGCAACTCCTTTCGCGGAGCGATACGCCCAAGAAATCGCAAATTGAATTGATTCGCACGCTCGCCTCTGCCGAGTACATGGGCACCGCGGGCACGGGCACGAGCACGAAGAACTTGATGCGAGGCGCGAGCCGCTACATTACCGAACACGGCTATGAATGCGTGCAACTCGAGTACCGTGGTTGGCGAAGAATCAGCAGGAAGCTGAAGCCGAGCGACGAATTGCCGACCATTGATTGGCTGGCGGCGGCGCTTACTGAGCCCGCGGGGGCGGCCTGTGTCAATGTGGGCTGGTACACCTACGACGAACCGACGAAGACGTACACGCGCCGCGGCGGTCATTGGATGACGGGCACGGCCGCTTATCGTGAGGGTCGAAACTCCTTCATCACACTGCTCGACCCGGCCCCCCGCAGCGGTGCCGGCAAGGTCGTTCACCAAGCCCGGGTCGAACCGCTCAAGCTCGGCACAGTCCGCGACTCGGAGTATGACCGCACCGATGCCGAAGGCCTGTTCGTGATCAAGAGCGGCATCGTGCCCAAGCGTATTGCCAAGGATCAAGCCACCTTTTCGGTCATCGATGGCATCGTCATCCTCGTGCTGAAAGATGCACCGAATAGCCCTTCTGCCACCGAGAGAAGTTCGGGGTGAATGCCCACGAAGGCTCTTTGAGGATTTCGGATTTCGGATTTCGGATTGCGGATTGAGATCGGAATGGACTCCGAATTGCCTGCCAAAACCGTTAGGGGTTGCAATCGGACGTTCGATAATCCGCAATCCGAAATCCGCAATCCGAAATTTCCCGAGTCCGCCTCGGCTCGGCGGACCTACTGGGTTGCCTGGTTTCTGTTGGGGAAGTTGCGGGGGGAGGCGGTCGTCAGACGAGGAGCGGCTCTTGGGGCGATCCGGTCTCGGTGGACTGGATGAGGATTGGCCGCAGGTTGACTTCCGAGGTCTGGTATCCGCGGAGTTTTTCGATGATGGTCCAGGTGAGTCGGCGGCCTCGGCGGATGAGGATGGTTCCGTCGCTGGTGAGGACGTCTTCTTGCAAGACCATGCCCTCGGTCAACTCGGTTGCCGCGCATTCGGTGGGGTTGCCGCAGGGGGTTTCGTCCACCTGGTCGCCGAGGACATCGACGATCGTGGCATTGAGATCGGGCAGCGATTGAGCAAGCTCCTCGGCGGCGGCGTGGGAGGAGAGGCCTTGCCGGACGAGGAAATCCCATTCGATGGCAGCTCGCACGAGTGTCGCACCCGTTTCGATGAGCGAGGCATCGTCCTTGGCGCTGGAGGGCGGCACATGCCCTTGCGTGGCACCCATCGCGCCGATGATTCTGGCCACCATGCCGAGACGCGGAATGCGTTCGATCACTCGGCGGCCAATCGCGGCGGCTTCGCGGATGTGTTCGTGCAGCTCCTGGCGGCAATCGAGCCCCATTTCAAACCGGGTCCGTTCTTGTTCGGGCAGCAGGGCAAAACCCAATAGCGCGAGTTTGGCGCCCAGCTTGTACTCCCAACGGCCTTCCAGGTGAAACTGTTTTTGAATTTCGCCAACGAGTTCCTGGATGCGCTCGGCCCGGCCAAACAATCGCGGTTGCGCAAGTTCGAGCACGTCGGTCAGCACGCCGACGGCACCGACAAAGGTTCCTTGCAGCAGTTCCTTTTCACTGACGATCAGCTCGTGCTGTTTTTGGGCAGCTTCGACCGCGGCAAGCAAATCGTGGCTTTGGCAGGGCTTGTTCAGGAACCGGAAGACATGGCCTTCGTTCAGCGCCTGAATGGTGGTGGCCTGATCTTGGTTGCCCGTCAGCATGACAAAGACGCTATTCGGAGTTTTTTCGCGGGCCGCCTTCACGAACTGAACGCCGTCCATTTTGGGCATCCGCATGTCGGTCACGATGACCGAGAACGGCCCCTGCTCGGCGATTGCCGTTAGCCCTTCTTCACCGGAACATGCGGTGACAAGATTCAGTTGGGACCCGAGCCGGCGCTTGATTCCGTTCAGCAGGCTGGCTTCATCATCGACAAACAACACTCGATTACTCATGGCAGTGGCTCAGCTACTAGGTTTTTGAGAGAGCGTCGCTGCCCAACAAGCGGCCGTGGGTTGCGGAACTCTCGCGTGTTCATCTCAAGGTTCGGGAGAAACGGGGGTGGAAGCACGGAAGTGTGGTCTTCCGCGCTGGGGTTGTTGTGTTATGGGGTTACTTGTGCGTGTGGATAGGAAATGCGGGAGCGAGGAACGGTGGCTAAGCAAAGACGGGGTCGATGAGGGCGTCGGAAAATGCCTCTAGCGTTTCGTCAGGCGTCGAGGCGGGAGCTTCTGTTTCGTCGGCTTGCGGTATAAGCGGTAGGCGAATTCGGAACGTGGAGCCAACGCCCACCGTGCTCTCGACTTCGATTTCGCCATGATGTTTGTTGACGACGATGTTGTAGCAGATGGCCAGGCCTTGGCCCGATCCCTTGCCGACATCTTTTGTGGTGAAGAACGGATCGAAGATGCGTTTTCGGATAGTATCGGGGATGCCGCAGCCGGTGTCGGAGACTTCGATGGCGACGTGATCGCTTTCGCGGCGGGTGCGGATGGTGATGACGCCGCGATCTTGCCCGCTTTCGCCGATGCGTTCGCCAATGGCATCTCCCGCGTTCACGATCAGGTTGAGGAGAACCTGGTTGATTTCGGAAGGAATACAGTTGACGGTCGGCAGGTTGGGGTCGAGTACGAGTTCGATCTCCGCGTAATACTTCCAGCGATTGCGAGAGATGGTAACGGTGCTTTGAATGGCGTTGTTGAGATCGACGCCCGTTCGTTGTTGCTGGCCCAAGTGAGAAAACTCTTTCATGGCACGCACGATTTCGATAACGCGTCGCGCCCCTTCGAGGCTCTCGTGGATCGCCAGCGGCACCTGCTCGCGGATCGTGTAAAACTGGTTACGCCCGATGACGTTTTGCAATTCTCTTCGGCGGTCTTCCCAACTGACGGGGGTGCCTTCGGCCAGGCTGTGGTCGAAGTGATCGACCACTTCAAAAAGCTTGGTCGAGCATTCGTTGAGGTATTCGATGTTATCGCAAACGAACTGCATGGGGGTATTGATTTCGTGGGCAATGCCGGCCGCAAGCTGGCCGATGGCTTCGAGTTTTTGCGATTGGGCCAGTTGCGATTCGAGTTGGGCGCGATGCTGCACTTCGGCTTCGAGCCGTTCGCTTCGGTCGCGGAGTTCGGCCGTGCGGGCCTCGACGCTCATTTCGATCGCGGCGTTGGCGAGTTCAAGCTCGGCCTGTTTGGCGGCGGCCGTTTGCAGGTCGCGTTTGGTGCGGACGCACCCCCACGCCAGGAAGCCGGCTTCGACCAAGACCCACCCGAGGTGTTCCAACGCTCGCCAGGGTGTGAAGGCCGCCAGCCCAAAGACCGATTCAGGCCAGTAGAAGCCCCACGCGAGAAGATTGATCGCAACGACCAGCGTGGCGGGGATGAACAGCCGCCAATCTCGATAGAACGCGAGGAAGGCAAGCGAAGCGAAAATATGGAAATGGGATTCGATCCGCCCGCCCGAAAGGTGGATGAAGAGGCAGGAGTAGAGCATCTGAGCAACGGTGATGATCCACCGTGTGGAGGCGGCACCGCTGTTCGCGAGGACGGCAGCGATCGGCACTGCGGATAGCAGCAATCCGATCGAGGCCGCTGTCCACACGGGGAGATCGAGGTGGGATCGGCCAACATGCCACGTGCTTGACGAATTCGGCAGGGCAAACAGGATCGCGGCCACCCACTGGATTACGAACAACACGGCGAATGCCCGGTCGGTTCGGCTAGATACGGCCTGATGCTGCCGGGCAAGAATCTCTTCCGTACGCTCGACGATGTAAGCGTCGTGATTCATGGCTCTCGCGTGCCGAGGCAGGCGGTCGGTTGAAGATGAATGGGGCATCGTGTTCCGCAGCCAACGCCGTGGTGGTGCGAGTGAGGACCCGAAAGCGTCGATGCCAATCTTCGTTGATTCTCTAAATAAGCCTAGCCCACATTCTAGGAAGGCCGTAGTTGCCACGTGGATTTCCCCGTGTGGGCCTTGCCAAATGTTCGGAGAGAATCAGGGGGGGATGGAACCCCGCAACACGTTGGTGCCTCCACCTGAATGTATGGGTTGCGAGTGTCCTGAAGTGGAGGAGCTTCAGTTGGGCTAGCCTGGATTTCTCACCGCGGAGCCTTGGTTGGATATAGCCGAGCCGTAACGGCTCGGCAAACTGGCATGGGTTCCCACACTCGGTCATCCGGCCCAGAGGGCCTGGCTATAAAGAATCAACACATCCGCCTCCGTGGTGTTGATTGTGAGAAATGCGGACTAGGCGTTGATGCTGGCTTGCTCGGGGGCCGTGGCCGTGCGAGGCAGCTTGACTCGGAAGCAAGTGCCAACGCCGGGGGTGCTGTCCAATTCGATTAGTCCGTGATGCTGATTGACGATAACATCGTGGCAGAAAGTCAGCCCCTGTCCGGTGCCTTTGCCAACTTCCTTGGTTGTGAAGAAAGGGTCGAAGATGCGAGTACGGAGCGATTCGGGAATGCCGCACCCCGTATCTTTCACTTCGACGATGGCGAACTCACCCTCGTGGTGGGAGCGAATTAAGATGCGACCCTTGGCATCTGGCTCGGGGCCGATTTGATCGGAAATGGCGTCGGCGGCGTTGACGACCAAATTCAGGAAGACTTGCCCGATTTCGGTAATCAGGGCGGGCACATGGGCGAGTTCCGGATCCAGGGCCGTTTCCACGTCGGCCACGTTCTTCCACCGGTTCTTGGAGATGATCAGCGCGTTTTGCACGGCCTCGTTGAGGTCGGTATCGACCATCTCCTTGGTGCCCGGATGAGAGAATTGCCGCATCGCGCGGACAATATCCAGCACGCGTCGGATCCCTTGCCGACTCTCTGCGACGGCTTGGGGCATCTCATCTCGGATGTATTCCAACTGCCCATCGTGAATCAGGTTGGCAATCTCGCGCTGGCGAGCTTCCCAACCGACCGGGTGCTCCATGTCTCCCATCGCCCGATCATATCCATCTAGCAGGGCGAAAAGTTTGGTCGTGCATTCATCGATGAACTCGATGTTATCGCTGATGAACTGCATGGGGGAGTTGATTTCGTGGGCCACTCCGGCAGCGAGTTGGCCGACCGACTCGAGCTTGCGGGCGCGGGCCAACTCCGCTTCTAACCGAAAGTGGCGAACGTTTTCCAGGGTCGAGGCGGTTAAGTCGGCCAGCAGTTCGAGTGTCGTGAGTAGGTGGCCGGGGAGTTTCGTTTTCGAGAACATGGCCATGACGCCCACGACGCGGTCCTCGACCTGGATGGGGAACCCGGCAAATGCCTGCAGGCCGTGTTCGGCGGCCCAGTCGCGATCGTGGACGCGTTCGTCGTGAACCACGTCGTTCGAAATGGTTTTGCCGC
>JADZFK010000235.1 GCA_020849945.1 Pirellulales bacterium
ATGGGGAGTAGTTTCCAGCAGAAGAGGGTGACGATTGAGGAGGAGGCGAGGTTGAGCACAAAGCCGACGCGAACCATGTGGCCGATGCGCACATGGCCGGTGCCGTAGACGACCGCGTTAGGCGGCGTGCCGACGGGCATCATGAAAGCCAGGTTGTTGGCAAAGGTAGCGGGAATCATGAGAAAAGCGGGGTCCATGCCATTGGATTTGGCGATGGCAGCCAGGAGCGGCATCAGCACGGTGGCTGTGGCCGTGTTGCTCGTCACTTCAGAAAGAAAAGTCACACTGATGCAGATAACGATAAGAATGGCGAGCGGCGGCAGCGAGCTGAGGCCCTGAACTTGTTGGCCGACCAGCTCCGAAAGTTTGGAGGCTTCGAAGGCATTGGCAATGGCGATACCGCCGCCAAACAGGATGAGGATTCCCCAGGGGATGCTTGCGGCGGTGGGCCAATCGAGAAGGTGGCGCCGAGGCTCGCCGTTGCCTGCCGGGATGAGGAACAGGGCCAGCGTGGCAGCCATGGCAACCGTCATGTCGCCGGTCGTTCGCTGGGGTGTATCGAGCCAGGCTTGCAGCCAGGCCGACCAGCCGCCAAACGGAATTTCTCGTGTAAACCACGCGAGGCATGCCAGACCACAAATAACCAGGGTTCGGCGTTGTGGCGTAGTCCAAGGCTCGTGGGCGTAGTCCTCAAGCCCGCCCACCTTTCCCATACGAAATGTGAGTATGGCCCAAGCAACTAGAAGCACGCAAAGTGCAAGAGGGAGCCCGAAGGCGATCCATCGATAGAAAGGGATGGGATGGCCGGTTGCCGCAACGTAGTTTGCCATGAAGATGCCGTTGGGTGCGGTGCCAATCGGCGTGGCAATGCCGCCAATGCTGGCGGCGTAAGCCACCCCGAGCAGCAAGGGTACGGCGAGTCGGCCCGTGCGATCGCGGTCGATGATGGCCATCGCGACGGGGAGCATCATCAGGGTGGTGGCGATGTTGGAGATCCACATGCTGATGAAGGCGGTGGCGACCATGATGGCCAGCGCGAGCCGGTGCCCGCTGTGCCCGCCGATGCAGCGGATCGTGGCTTCGGCAATTTTTCGGTGTGCTCCCCAACACTCGGCCGCCTTGGAGAGCATGAACCCGCCCATGAATAAGAGCACGATCGGGTCGCCATAAGCCCCAGCAGCTTGCCGCTCGGTAAGGACGCCCGTGATCGGAAACGCCACGAGCGGCACGAGCGAAGTGGCGGAAAGCGGCAGCGACTCGAAGAGCCACCAACAAGCACACAACGCCGTGACGCTGGCCGTCCAACATTGCTCGCGTGTTGCACCGGCATGATGCAAGCCGGCAAACATGGCAATCGCAATGAGCACGCCGACCAGCAAGGTGATGTAACGTAGGTGCATGCGGGGGCTGGGAAGTTGGTTAGTCGCAGTTCGGCGCTCCGCTCCGAGCTTGTGATGAAATGTCAATTCGAGCTAGCGGCGGCCGTCAGGCCGCTGTTTTAACCGGTTATCATTGCCACTTGTATTGAAACCGATTGCCCACTTTCCAAAAAATCACAACCTCTCCGCCGAACCTGCGCGTCGCGGCTGAACGTGTTTAGTCAAGAGTCAAGAGCCGGAAAATCCTACTCCCCTACTCCCCTACTTCTACCTGCCGTTTGGTGCTGGCGGAGGTGCGATGCGGGCGCGGAATTGCAGGGTGCGAGAGGCTCGGGTGGAAAGGAAGTAATCGTAAATGCCGCGAAGCGCAAGACTGGGGATGGCCAAGTCAATGGAAAGCGTGCTTTCGCGAACGCCACCGGCGAGGGCCAGGGGCCGGCCTGGCGGGAAGGGGCGGACGAGTGAGCCGCCAATCACAGGCACGGCGGTCATCGCCTGCGCTTCGCGGCGTTTCCAGTCGTATAATCGCGCGAGATCGAAGTAGCATCGCCAATCGGAACTCTGTGGCAACAGCAAATTGCAAGACGCGAGTTGTGGCGAGTTCCAACGGAGCGGCAGCTTGCGATCGAGCGTTTGAAGTGCCAAGGTGACCTGCTCGGGCGTGGCCGCGGCGAGAAGGATGTGATGTTCGTCGGCGGGGATGAGCCAAAGGCGAAGTTTGCCGCCTCGGCCGAAGAGCTTCTCAATGGCCTGACGAACCTCGGGCAGCGCGGCGGTATCGCCCTCAAGGGCCGCGACATCGAGCGAATACTGTATAGCCGAGCGGTTGCCGAGCTTCGTTTCTTCGACGTCGAAGATGAGCCGAGTTTCGCCTTCGGCTTCGCGGTTGGCTTTGTTCCAGAGCCTCATGACTTCTTGAATTTGTTCGATGAAACGGCCTGCCACGGCGACTCGAAGTACGGCAAAGCTGTTTGTATAAACGGGGTGTGCTTCGGTGCCGGGTTGGTCGAGAAGCGAGAAGGATTCGACTTCAGCGGCGGCCTGCTCGAGCGTTTCGCACAGTTGTTCGTGCGAGGCCGGGTCGAGGGTGGTATGCTCGTCGGACGCAAGGTCGGCGGCAGTTCGGCGGACGTACGCGATGGCAAACGAGGAGAGCATGTGCGGTGGCAGTATGCCGGCGGCGTTGAGCACGAAGGGGTCCGAGTCGTGGGAAGGGGAGGCGGCGAAAGGCAGTTCCGATTTGGCCGCGGCGGGCGAGAGCGTGAGTTCGGAAGCAACGTCGCGTTCGAGCGCGGCGCGGAAGCCAACGAGGGCGTTGCCGTCGTCATCGAAACGGATGCCGCAGGCGGCGGCGGGGAGGTTGTCGAACAGTTGCTGGAGTTCAGGAGCAACGGCGAACCACTTACGTAATTCCGAGTGCAAGGATTCCCAAGTTGTCGTAACGGGGGAAGTTCGCTGGACCAACGCGCCGGCAGCTACGCGACCGGGCCGACGGTACGCGCCGAAAACATCGTCCGCGGCACCCGAATGTTCTTGGCCATTATCGATTTCGTCCTTGCCGCTAAATTCATGAAGCAGCTGTTGGACGACAGGATGGAAAGCGACGAAGGTGAGGTCGTTTTCGGCGATCCAACTCTTCCAGGAAGGCAAAGCGGCCGAAGTGGGCTGCGTGGCCGCGAGTTCGGCCAAGCGTTGGCGTTGGTCGGGGTCCATGACGACGGCCCAGCGATCGTGCCGCGCGATCAGCAGGTCTTCGCCCGCGATCGAGACCGCCGCAATTCCTTCCACGGATGTCGCGTTGAGCGAAGCGAGCAGTTGATCGAAATTGGTGACGGGTATCCAGACGGCGAATTGAAGTTTGCCGTCGCCCCGTTCGGGCAGGAGCACAAGGAGCAAATCGCCGGCCGGGTCGAGCCCTTGCTGGATGCCGGTGAAATCGTGCAGAAATTGGAGCGGGCGAGGCAGGTTTCGTCGCAGTGTGGAACTTAGTTGGCCGACCTTGGAGTCAACAGTCGAGAGATTGCGAACCACTGCAAAGGCGAGCGAATCGGGCGGGACTTGCGAGAGGATGTCGGCTGCGGGCGGCTTAGCCGCAACGGCCGAGTCGGCACCAGCAAGTGAAGCCAAGAGAACGACGCACGAAAGCCAAGCCGCAGAGTGAAATCGCATGGCATCGCTCGGAAGGTGAGTCGTGGTTGCTCACCACAGAGTACACGGGGAAAATGGCGGCGATTATTGGTTCAAACGGCGGCTACGAGGCCGCCGCCAAAAAAGTTCTGGAACGGTTCTTACTTGCCGCAAAGTGTTTTCGCGGCGGCGACGATGGCTTCCTTCGTAATGCCGCGGTTCTTGTATACGAGCTGGAAAGGTGCCGAGGCACCGAAGGAATCTAGCCCGATGAACTTGCCACGAAGGCCGAGGTACTGATCCCAGCATTGGCGGATGCCTGCTTCGATCGCCACGCGGTTCGTGACGGCGGGGGGCAGTACTTCATCGCGGTATTTGGCGGGCTGCTCGTTGAACAGCTCAAACGATGGGAGACTGACTAAGCGGCTGCGGATACCCGCGGCGAGCAGTTCTTCGTGTGCCGCCACGGCCAATTGCACTTCGCTGCCGGTGGCCATGAGAATGACATCCGGGTCGCCCTTGCCGGGGGCCTCGGCCAGGATGTAGCCACCCTTGGCAACGCCCGCCGCCGAGGCGAACTTGGTACGATCGAGCGTCGGCAGGTCTTGCCGCGTAAGGATCATGGCGACGGGACGATTGCTCCGAGCGATGGCGGTTCGCCACGCTTCGGAAACTTCGTTGGCATCGGCTGGGCGGAACACGAGGAGCCGGGGGATGGCGCGGCACGCCGCCAACTGCTCGACGGGCTGATGCGTGGGGCCATCTTCTCCGACCCCGATCGAATCGTGCGTGAAGACAGTGATCGACGGCAGTTCCATGATCGAAGCCAGGCGGATGGAAGGTCGGCAGTAATCGCTGAAGACGAAGAAGGTGGCGCCATAGGCCCGCAGGCCGCACAAGGCCATGCCATTAACCGCGGCCGCCATGCCATGCTCGCGGATGCCGAAGTGGAAGTTGCGGCCGGCGTAGTTGGCATCGGAGAAGCCGCCGCTGGCGTCATCGAAGGTGAGTTCCGTTTTGGTGGAGGGGGCGAGGTCGGCCGAGCCGCCAAGAAGCCAGGGAATGTTTTTGGCTACCGCGTTGAGAACCTTTCCGCCAGAAATGCGGCTGGCCATGCCTTTGGCATCGGCGGGGAAGACGGGGACGTCTTTATCCCAACCGGCGGGCAATTGGCCGGCCTGAATGAGCTTGAGTTCGGCGGCGAGTTCGGGATGCTTCTGTTCGAAGCTGGCAAAGAGCTTGTGCCAAGCGCCAGAGAGTTCGGCGCCGCGTTTGCCGAGTGTCTCTTGGAAGTTCTTCATGACCTCGGGCGGCACAAGGAACTTGGCGTCGGCGGGCCATCCGTAGGCTTCTTTGGTTTTGGCGATTTCCTCGTCCCCGAGTGGTTCGCCATGTGCTTTGGCGGTGCCGGCCTTAGAGGGGGCACCGTAGCCAATGACACTTTTTACGACGATAAGCGTGGGGCTGCCTTCGTGGGTGAGGAAACCTTGGTAGGCCTTTTCGAGCGCGGCGAGGTCATTGGCATCTTGCACGGCCAGCACGTGCCACCCCAGGCCGCGGAAGCGGGTGGCGACATCTTCGGTAAAGGCAAGGCTGGTGTTGCCTTCGATCGTGATGTGGTTGTCGTCGTAGATCCAGCATAGGTTGGAAAGCTTGAGGTGGCCGGCAAGCGAGGCGGCTTCACATGCGATGCCTTCCATTAAGTCGCCATCGCTGCATTGGTTCCAAACGTTGAAATTGAAGAGTTCGAACCCGGGCTTGTTGTAACGAGCAGCGAGCCAGCGCGAGGCGATGGCCATGCCGACACTGTTGCCGCAGCCTTGGCCAAGCGGGCCGGTGGTGGTTTCTACTCCGGTCGTGTGTCTGAATTCGGGGTGGCCCGGGGTACGGCTGCCCCATTGGCGAAAGTTGCGAAGTTCGTCAAGCGAAAGGGAGGGCTTGCCGGTTAGTTTGCCATCGGCAGACACCTCGCGAATTCCCGCGAGGTGGATCAGCGAGTAGATCAGCATCGAGGCGTGGCCGCAGGAAAGGACGTAGCGATCGCGGTTGGGCCACAGAGGCTGGCCGGGGTCGTATCGGAGGTGGCGCGACCACAATTGGTAGGCCACGGGCGCAAGGGCCATGGGGGTTCCAGGGTGACCGCTGTTGGCGGCTTGCACGCCATCCATCGCCAAGGTGCGAATGGTGTTGATGGCGGTTTCTTCGATGGTTTGAGTAAGTGTTGGCATGGCTCAACCATACAAAAATGAAGATGAAATTGGAAGGGGTAGCAAACAACAGCGCTGAACAGCCCCTGGCTTTTCCGGAGGTTCTAACGATTGTTAATTTCTTGTCGATGATGTAAACCGCCGACAAAGCCGGGGGCTGAAAACAGAATGGTTAGTCTAACTCGATTCGGCAACCCTTGGCGTAACTTTCTTGGGCTTTGTTGACGATCGCAAGCGCGCGGTAGGCGTCTTCGAGGCTGGAGGTTTTTAGGACAAGGCTGCTCACTTGGCGGTGGAAGTGCATGAAGAGTTGTTCGCCGACGGGGCGGTCGTGGTCAAGGAGTTCGGCGTGCTGGCCAGCCTCGTCGAACCAGGTAAGGGTGTGGGGGAGATCGAGAAAGGCAATGCCGCGCTGGCAGACAACCTGCAAATCGGCCGGGCGGCGAAAAGCGGCGGCTTCGTGCCATTGCGGAGCCACGTAACTGCCGCACGCAATTTGCGCGACCGGCCCCGTGCCGATTTCACCCTTCGGCGAAAAATCGAGCGTCATGACAAGGTAATCTTTGGGCGCGGTTTCGTTGCGTTCGGCAGCGCCCCGTGGGGCCGAAGTATGGCTCGCTCCAACCACGCTGGTCGCTTCAACGCCAATAATATCGCGGCACCAATCGACCATCTCGGTGAGCTGCCGCATGTCGGACATGTAGTGCAGCCGATCGTTATCGGGGCGCGAAGTGAAGCGGCGGTTGCAGAAGAGTAGCCGTGGCAGGCCAAGGCGAGTCGCCATCAATTCCTTCAGCCGTAGCGTGGAAGGAGCAAGGCGGCACGGAAACTCGGCCATGAAGGCAACACCGGCATCGCGCACTCGTCGGCGAACTTCGTCGGCCTGGCGGGTTTCCAGGTCGAGCGCCGCCGAGCAGTAGATCGCCTTGCCCGCGTCGCATGCTGCAAAAATGGGAAGCGCCCCGTACCAACGCGAGGAAAGCAGCAGCACCGCATCCACGTCGCTGCTGAAAGCCAACGCGCGGAAACCATCACAGCTGCGAGCGGGCCAACGCTGGGCCACCTCGGCCGCGCGGTGGGCCACCGGATCGCAAAACGCCCGCACCTCGAACCGATCGGCCAACGCCCGCAACGCCGGGGCATGCCGCGTCTCCCAGGCTTGGCCAAGACCAACAACACCAACGCGAATTTTCATGGAGGGGCAGGAGTGAGGATGCAGGGGGCAGGGTTAGCGTCGATGCCACGCACCGCCGAGAAGGATATTGAATCGGGCTGTATTCGTCCTACTCACTGTGGTCAATTCTGCGGCAAACGGCAAGATGAATCTGGGGGTTCACGGCGATCTGGGTGAGAAATGTTGCCCAAGTACTTGCGCCAAGAGTTCCATCGGCAGGCCGACGACGTTCGATTCGCTGCCTTCCTCGACATGGACCCAACCGAGGCGGTCTTGGTATCCGAATGCGCCGGCTTTGCCTTCCCACTGGCCGGAGTCGAGGTACTCTTCAATTTGGGCGTCGGAAAGTTGATCCATGTGGAGTTTCGAGACGGCGACTTGGAGGATGGGCGTGGGGCGTTGCGCAAGGCGGGGGCGCAAGTTCGGGGCATCGAGCGGGACGAGGCACAGGCCAGTGAGTACGCGGTGATCGCGGCCCCGGAGGCGGGAGAGCATGGCACGGGCATCGTCCATATCGCGGGGCTTGCCGAGGATCAGACCATCGCACTCGGCGACGGTATCGGCCGCGACGATGACACGTGGCGGATCGTCTTTCCCGAGGGTTATGTTCTGTAGAGCCGTCGGGCCAGCGTTCTTCAGCTTCTCGAAGACCGCTAAGGCTTTGCGGAGCGCAAGTTTGGCGACGAGATCGGCAGGACTACATTCGCTGCACACGCCTTTCTCGACATCTTCATCGGAAGGCACGACGGTAAACTCGTATCCTGCGTCGCTCAGCAACTCGCGTCGCCGGGACGAATTGCTCGCCAGAATGATTCGTACCGGGGGACTAGGGGGCACTGGCGATGGCATGGTAGGTTGGAAGGTGGCAGAAGTGCGACCGGTCGTGCAAGAAGGCGGATTCGCGGCGATTTCTCACAAACATAACCACGGAGTCACGGAGACACGGAGGAAACAGATTGGTCCGTCTCGGTGGTCCTTTGCGTACTCTGTGCTGATGAATTAAGGTCGCCGGGGCGAGTGGCACCCCGGTTCATTGTGGGGAATTCGTTGCAGAATTTTAACGCAAATGCGGAACCTGTTCCCAGGCTCAACATGCTAGATGTATTGTACGAAGACAATCACCTGTTGGTGGTGAATAAGCCCGCGATGCTCGCAACGATGGGAGTTGCCGAGGGGGAGCCTTCGTTGCTCGAAGTGGCCAAGGAGTACGTTCGTCGCAAGTATAACAAACCGGGGAATGTTTTTCTGGGGATCGTGAGTCGGCTTGATGCCCCGGTGACGGGCGTGGTGTTGCTAACGCGGACGAGCAAGGCAGCGGGCCGCCTTTCGGAGCAATTTCGAGAACGCGTTGTCGAGAAGGTGTATTGGGCGGTCGTGGAAGGGCATCTCGAGCCACGGGTGGGGCAACTCATCGACCACTTGCGCAAAGATGAACGGCATCGGCGGATGCACATCTGCACTCGCAATACGCCGGGGGCCCTGTTGGCCGAGCTGGGGTACCAAGTGCTTGAAAAAATCCGCAGCCATCGAGACGCGGGCCAAGCGACCTTTGCGCACTTAGAGGTTAAGCCCCACACGGGCCGCAAGCATCAGATTCGCGTACAGTTATCGCATGCGGGGTACCCAATCGTGGGAGATCGGAAGTACGGCAGTAGGCGGCCATTTCCGACGGGGATCGCCCTCCACTCGCGGAGGCTGGTGGTCGAGCACCCCGTAACGAAAGAGCGGCTGGAACTGGAAGCCCCCGTGCCCAAGGCTTGGGGGCAGGCATTCGGCATCGTGGGGTAAGGGGGTATGGAACGGGAGCGGGAAAGCAGGCAGAGAAACCGGGGTACATCGGGTTTCCGGCCGACAAGGCTAGGCGGAGGTTTCCCGGCCCAAAGGGCCGGGCTATAGACCGCGGGAGCTTGGCGCATGGGCTCGGCGAACGATAGATTTTATTGAATCTGTCGGAGTGTTCGAGAAAAGAGGGGTACGGCAACCGCCGTCGGGAGCCGGCAATTAGGCGAACGCATGACGTCTCACACGTCTACTTCTGTCTTTCGTAACGCCGCTTTGGCAAGCGGCTTGCTTTCGCAACAGCAGTTGGAAGACGCTCTTGCCGGGCTCGCGCGTGAAGCAACTGCTGCGCAAGCAAGGGAAGGCGTGGCCGCTTCCACTTTACCTACCGCCCCAAATAGAATCGAACATTCCATCAGCGATGAAGCGCTGGGCCAGCGGCTTGTGGACCTCGGCTACTTGAATCGGTGGCAAGTCGAGCAACTCAAAGAGGGCCGGACGAAATTCACGTTGGGGCCGTATCGGATCGTTAATGCAATTGGCCAGGGTGGGATGGGCCACGTGTTCAAGGCGGAACACAAGCTGCTGGGGCGGATCGAAGCGATTAAAGTATTGCCCAAGAGCAAGAGCACGCCCGAGGCGGTGGCGGCCTTTCAGCGAGAGATCCGAGCCCAGGCGCAGCTCGATCATCCGAACTTGGTCCGCGTGACGTATGCCGACTACGAAGGCGAAACGTATTTCTTTGTGACCGAGTACGTGCCGGGCACCGATTTGCGGAAGCTCGTGCGGCGAAACGGCCCGCTGCCGTACCCAATGGCGGCGACGATCATCGCGCAGGCGGCCGAAGGGTTGCACTACGCGCATCGGAGAGGGCTGGTGCATCGCGACGTGAAGCCGGGTAACTTGCTCGTGACGCCGGAAGGCCGTACGAAAATCACCGACCTCGGGTTGGCCTGGTACCTGATGGAAGAATTGGAAGGCGGGAAGACCACGGCGGCAACGGGCAAAGCAAAGTCGCTCGTGGGGACGGCCGATTACTTGGCACCGGAAACAATTCGCGAGCCGGATAGAATCTTGCCGGTAAGCGACATCTATTCGCTGGGTTGCACGCTGTACTACGCCGTGACCGGCAAGGTGCCGTTCCCGGGCGGAAACACGCCCGACAAGATTCGGCGCCACCTTGAGGAAACGCCGCTCAACCCGCTTCACTTTAATCCTGATTTGCCGGAAGCGTTTTGCGATGTCATTGCGGCGATGATGGACAAGAACCCCGACACACGCACCCCGACGGCCGCAGCCGTGGTGGAATTGTTGCGGCCGTGGTGCGATGAATCGGCCACGAGGCACATGATGGAGGGGGAAGCCTCGGCCTCTGGGATTTTTCGTCGCGGGGCCACTGCCCCGCCACCCGTGGCCGCTCCGATGGAAGAAACCGCCTCCTATGTACTCGATGAAGCCGAATTTGCACCCGCACAAACAGAAAGCCCAAGCCAACTTTCGCAGGGGACCGTACCGCTGGCTTCGGCATCGGATGACACCTTGGTAGGCGTTGCCCCGGCCGCTCGGCAAGATAATCGGCAGCACGCGCCACCACTTCTCGAACCGCTCGCGGCACCAAGCGGCATCCGCCGCACCGTGCAAATTGTAATCATTGGGCTGCTGTTGGCGGCGGCATCGTTGGCGGCCGCCTGGTTCGCGGGGGCATTTGGCTAAACCAGCAGCATGAACCTCAATCCAAAGTCACGGTGACACGGAGGTAGTGTAGATTTGCCGTTGGTAATTGCCCATTTGAAATTGGTCATTTGTGAAATGTCAAATGACAAACTTGCAATGACCAATCTGTCTTCTCCGTGCCTCTGTGCCTCCGTGGTGAATGGAGAACTAAGAGTGAACTAAAGGAGTGAACTAAAGGGGACGGGAGTCTATTCCAACGTGTACAAGAATAGCCATCCCCACAAACAAGGATGCAACGGCAGGCCCACACGCGTCCGGCCCGTTCTACAATCGCCCTGGCATTCGTAATCACGCGGCCCCGACCCCAACGGCCCCAATTCGTGGCACGGACTTCAGTCCGTGCAACCAGCCCCTCG
Source organism: Pirellulales bacterium (assembly GCA_020849945.1). GTDB lineage: Bacteria > Planctomycetota > Planctomycetia > Pirellulales > Lacipirellulaceae > JABDGM01. The sequence goes on from JADZFK010000235.1 coordinate 10,757, forward strand.
CGAACCACCTCACGGACTAAAGTCCGTGCCACAACGCTCGCGCCCGCCCCGCGCTCCGCTCCGCGTCGCGGCTAAACACCCAACCCGCATACAACATCCCTTCTGGCCCTCGACCCTCGCCCCTAAACCCTCGACCCTTCCAGTGGCCAAGAATTGTAGTGGAACTGTGTACCGTAATCTGCTAAGATGCCCCCACACCGCCCCCCTACGCCCCATTTAGCCCCCGGCCAACGACCGGGGGCCTGGCGAAGCACCCAACCAACGACAATCACCCACCCCCGCGGTTAAATGTTCGCAACCATGAGCAAAATCAACGATTATTGCTACACCCCACCCGGGAAAACGCTGCAATTCCCGGCAGAAACGCGCAGCCCCCGGCGCAGAACTCGCCGATTATTGCACCCAAAAACACGTTTTCGCCCCCGTTGCAATACGCGCATTATTCCCGGCACGCCTTCACACGAGGCACCCGGGGCGAGGCGGTTAGTTGCCGCTGAGAGCCACCAGCAGCACGATGCCCAGCACGACTGCGGCCGCGGTGCCAATGGCGACCCACATGATCCACGATGGCCCGCCGCTCGGCGGGGCGTAATTGGGCGGTTGCAGCGGGTTGAACTGCGCTCGCTGGGCAATCTTGCGTTGAATGTGCTCGAGCTCGGGATCGTGCAACTCCTCTTCCAAGAGCGATTTGTTCGACTTCCCAGATCCCGAGCCTGTTTTCGAACCTGCCTTCCCGACATCGCTACTCGTTGCCAGGTCGCTGATCGAGGCCAACAGCTTATCGGAAGCGGCGGCCGACTTCGTGGCGGGACGACGGTTGGCAACCCCGAGCACGTCCTCCTCATCGAGCGGGGCGAGGCCTATTTCCTCCTCCGGGCCGCTGTTCGTCTTTTCGTTCAGCTTCGTGGTATCACGCTCGGGAGAGGAAAGCGGCCGGTCGCTGCCCGAATCGACTCGGCCCGAGGAAGGTGTTGGCAACCCGAGTGCGTACCGCGTGAACACGCCGCTGCCCACGCCGCTACTTTCCTCGGAATCGCGTTTCTCGATCGTGCCGCCGCCGACCGAACGACCGCGGTCGGCCAGCCACGACTTGAATTGCGACGCCACTTCGCCAGCCGATTGAAACCGATCCGCCGGCTTCTTCGACATCATGATTTCACACAACTCGACAAGCGAAGGCGGCGCATCGGGCCGGTACTTGAAGATCGAATCGGGCCGCGCCGTCTGATGCTTAAGCAGCCGCTCGGAAATCGATCCTTCCGGAAACGGCGGCTTGCTGGTCAGCAGGAAATACAGCGTACAACCCAGGCTGTAGATATCCGATCGGCTATCGGCCTCGTGGCTGTTGAGCGCCTGCTCAGGCGCCAAATAATCGGCCGTGCCAAGCACATTTTCTTCGTTCGCCATCGTGAGCGAAGCCTGGTCTTCCTCCGTGAGTTTCGCCAGGCCGAGGTCCAGCAGCTTGACCGTGCCGTGGCGATCGACGAGGCAATTGGCCGGCTTGATGTCGCGATGCACAAGCCCCATTTCGTGGGCGTGCTGCAGGCCCTGCGCCACTTGGGCAATGTAGTCGGCCGCCACGTCGTAATCGAGCGGCCCCTGGCCCACGACGATCTGGTGCAGGTCCTGCCCGTCAACGTACTCCATCACGATGTAATGAATCTGGCCTTCCTGGTCGATGTCGTAAGCCCGAACAATGTTCGGGTCATCGAGCTTGGCAACGGCCCGCGCTTCCAAGCGAAATCGTTCGAGGTACGACGAGTCGTTCACGCGGCTTGTGGGCAACACCTTGATCGCCCGAAGGGCACGCATCATTTCGTGCTCGGCAAGGTAAACGCTGCTCATGCCCCCTTTGCCGATTTGGCCCAGCAGTTTGTACTTGCCAAGGCGAAAACCCTTATGCTTGCCCGCCAACAGTTTATCGGCCTGCCATCGCGTGATGAGGCTCTCCTCGATCATCACGCTCGCAAGTCGCTGATCGTCTTCGAGAACCGCTTCGCCATGCGTGTGCGCAGCCTTCTCCAGAAACGCCGTGAGCTTTGCCTCGTCCACGAGGCCGCTCCGCCGCAACAGGTCGACCAGCTTATTGGTGGTCACCTTCGTCATGGTGATACGAGTCTATCAGCAGGGGTCAAGTCGCGGCGAATGCCGCTTGTAGAACGACCCTGCCCGCTACAGGGCGGTCGTTCCACACCACTGCGCGAAGAGGAGAAGTCGCCTACGAAATCTGTTCCGTTTGGATCCATCCGATCTACAACAATCCACGAGTGTGGCCTAACGAAAACCATCTTCCCAAAACTGCCTCGTTTCAGGCCAAACAAGGAGGAGACGCAACACGCCCCAAACTACAGAATAACACGGCCTAACGGCTTCCGCCAGAAAGTTCAACAGAAATCACTGCGATTTCGTCGAGAGGGTTTTCACCCAATAGCGGTTCGGAGTGCCCGACGGCCCCTACCGGACCAGCTTCCACCCCGGCTATTCCCGTGGTTTCAAACCGCTCGCCGCTCGGATGAGCTCCCCATCGAAGTAATTCGTGCTCATCCCGGCATCCACGATCACCCGCTGGGCGTTGATCCCGCTTGAACGGGGGCTTAGAAGAAAGGCGGCAACGTTGGCCGCTTCCTCGGTCTTTACCGCCGCCTTCCGCAAGGTGGCTTGCTCGGCATAAAGGTAAGAATCGACATAGCCCGGTATACCGGCCGAGGCCGATGTCTTGAGCAGGCCGGGGGCCACGGCATTGAACCGAACCTGCGAGAACCGACTGAACGACTTCGCCAAAAAAGCCAGCGACGAATCGAGGGCCGCCTTAATCGGGGCCATGTAGCCGTAGTTCTCGCTGGCCATCGTCGTGGTGGAGATCGATACCGTCACCACCGAGGCCTCGTTCGAAAGCAACTGCTTGAGGGCATTGGAAACGGCCACCAGCGAGAAACAGGAAATATCGAACGCGCGAAGAATATCTCGTTTGGCCGTTTCGTGGAACGGCCGCGGCTCGCCGGCGTAATCGGCAAAGGCAATCGAATGCAAGAAACCATCATACCGGTCATAGCGAGCGGCCAGTTCGTGGGCCAACCTTTCGATCTGGTCCTCGTGCTCGACATCGCAAACCAGCACGGCCGCATCGCCGACGAGTTTTTGCACTTGTTCGCGGCGGGCCTCGTTCCGAACCGCGTACACCACCTCGGCTCCCGCCTCCACCAGCACGCGGCTCGTGTGCCAAGCAACACTCTTCTTGTTGGCGACCCCCATCACCAAGATGCGTTTGCCTTCCAGTTGAAGAAAGTCAGTCGGCATGGCGGGTTAAGCTCTTTCTACGGAGGATTTCGAGTGGCTCGATTGGATTCGTTGCCGATGGCTTCCGCCGGCGGCGATCAACCGGCTCGCGCGGGCTTCTCCGCGCCTTCCTCACTTGGTTCCAATAAACCACGGCATGACCTTCCAACCCTCGTCGAATGCCAACGAAGAGTTGGCGGCATTTGTATCGCCGTAGGTGGTGAATTGGTCGGGGGTGATGCCCGTGCCGGCCATTGCGACGGGAACGTTGCCGTGCGTGTGGACCTTCGTCCGCAAGAACGTCGGGTGGTCGGGCGAGATCATGATCCGCCAGTCGCCATGCTTCCGCAACGCATCCAGCAGTGGGCCCATAACGTGCCGATCGACCTCTTCAATCGCCTTGACCTTTTCATCGCATCGGCCTTCGTGAGAAGCTTCGTCCGAGGCTTCGACGTGAACGCAAACGATATCGTAGGAATCGAGCGCGGCAACGCCGGCCCTTCCCTTCGCGGCGTAATCGGTATCGAGGTACCCCGTGGCCGTAGGCACTTCGATCCGGTCCCACCCCACCAACGCGGCGATGCCGCGCAGCAGGTCGACGGCCGTAATCATTGCGCCGCGTGGACCGTACTCTTGGCTGAAGGCTCGCAGCCGCGGCGCTTGGCCGAGGCCCCACAGCCACACGTTCGTGGCAACGCCCTTGCCTGCCGCATGGCGAGCGGCATTCGTGGGATGATCGTGAAACACTTCGAAGCTCGCATTCATCAATTCGCACAAGACATCGCTTCCCGGGCCGCGGGGGTAATCTTGGGTCACCTTCTGATCCGTGATGTCGTGCGGAGCACGCGTACGCGTATCGGCCGAGAACGGGGCAGGCAACTTCTCGCCTCGCCAGATCAGCAAGTTGCGATAGCTTACGCCGGGCACGAACTCCAACGAGCCGCGAAACTTCGTCGCGGTTGCAATCTGTTCCTGCGCCGCACGCAGCAAGGCTGTTGCGTCGTCGGTCGTGATGTGGTCGGCCGTGAAATCGCGCATCACCTGGTCGACGATCGTGACCAGGTTGCATCGCACGGCCCAGTCGGCCGGGCCCAGTTGAATCCCTTGCGCGGCCGCTTCCATCGGTGCTCGGCCCGTGAAGTTTTCGAATGGGTTGTACCCGAGCAGGCTCAGGTTGCCGATTTCCGACCCGGCCGGAAGCTCCTTCGGCGTGTGGCACGCCCGCGCCACGACCCCGAGTTCGGCAACGCGGTCCATGTTGGGCGTGTGAGCCGCCTCAAGCGGTGTCTGCCCGCCGAGCGCGGTCTGCGGCTCATCGGCGGCACCATCGGGAATTACAATGGCGTATTTCATGATATTTCACCACGACGACACGACGGGCACGACGGATCGGATGGAATCACAGAACGACTCGCTTCATGCCATGTTTGAGCAATGGAACATTAAAGTTGATCAGGAAACCTAGCCGCATTCCCGTTTAGTTTTAGATACGTCAACAATTGAGCTTCATGAACAGGGAGCAGTGTCTCCACTGCTTTCAACTCTGCTACCACTTGCTGGGCCACGACAACATCCAAGCGAAGACCCCCATCAATCCGAATTCCATCATACTTCACAGGCAATTCTACTTGTCGCTTGTGCGGCACCTTTGCCTTGCTTAGCTCGTGGCAGAGACAGATTTCATAGACTGACTCCAGGAGCCCCGGCCCCAACTTTCGGTGGACATCAAATGCCGCATCGAGTAATCGGGTGCCAAATGCTTCGGTAGATGGCGGTATCGGCACGGTCATGATCCGTTGCGCGTGTCCGTCGTGTCGTTGTGGTGAGTACTCAATCCCGCACCCACATTCTAACGGTTTTTCCTCGAACGCAAGTTAGCTTGTTGATTTCCGCGCAGGCTTTACGTGTGGCACCTTCGGTTGTCATGTGAGTCATGATGACGAGCGGCACGGTGCCATCGGCGCTAGCGGCTTCTTGCTGCAACACGCTCGAGATGGAAATGTAGTGCTGGCCGAGCACGTTGGTAACTTGGGCCAGTACGCCGGGATGATCCTCCGCATTGATGCGTAGGTAGAATCGGCCATCGGCCTTCGCATGTTCGCGTGGTGTGACGCGGGCCTTGCGATTCGACCACAGTTCCAGGGTGCGGAAGGTAATGGCGGTGCGGCCAACCGCGGTATCGATCATGTCGGCGACCACGGCCGAGGCGGTGGGCATTTGCCCCGCGCCGCGGCCGTAGAACATGAGTTCGCCCACGGCATCGCCCACGACGCGGATCGCATTGAACGGCCCGCTGACATCGGAAAGGGGTCGGCCACGCTTAACCAAGGTTGGCGAGACGTGCAGTTCGAGCGTATCGCCATCGAGTTCAGCCACCGCGAGTAGCTTGATGCGGTAGCCAATTTCCTGTGCGAACCGAACATCGCTCTTATCGAGCCGATCGATTCCCATGCGTGGGATATCCTTCCAATCCACGCGGGCGCCGAAGGCCAGGTGTGCCAAGATCGCGAGTTTTTGCGCGGCGTCGCTGCCATCGACATCGAGCGTTGGGTCGGCCTCGGCATAGCCAAGCTGCTGGGCTTCTCGCAGGGCCTCGGCGTAAGCCATGCCTTCCTCGTGCATCTTGCTTAAGATGAAGTTGGTCGTGCCGTTGAGAATGCCGTCGAGCGATTGGATTTGATTCGCTGAAAGGCACTGGCTGATATTGGCGATGATCGGGATGCCGCCCGCAACCGATGCTTCGAAGGCGATCGAACGGCCCAACTCGCGAGCGCGGTCGAAAAGCTCGGCGCCATGCTCGGCAAGCAAGGCCTTGTTGGCCGTCACGACATCCTTGCCGCTTTCCAGTAGTTGCAGCATGATGGTCCGCTCGGGTTCGAGCCCGCCGATCAGCAAGGCCACCACTTTGATCTCGCGATTGTTGATGACCTCATCGACATGGTCGGTAAGAACCCCGGCCGGCAGATCGCAATCTCGCGGTTTCTTGAGATCGCGGACCACGGCTTTTTCGAGCCACAACGTTCGGCCGGCATGGCGGGCCGTTCGATCGCCGTGGTCTAGCAGCAACTTGGCAACGCCCTGCCCCACGGTGCCCAGGCCGATGATGGCGACTTTGGTCTTTTCCATATCACAACATTCTATTGAACAGGAGGGAACTGAGGGGACAGAGGGAAAAAGTTGACTTGGCAAGGCCTCGTGTTGGGCAGATTGTCGAACCTTCCCCCTGTACCTCCCTGATACTATAGCCCTAAGTCAAACCACAAAGAACACAAAGAACACGAAGAAAAACAGAGCATTCAGGGTGACAGAAATGCTGGTGTCCCGATGCGCATTGAAACGAACAAGTTGGCTAATAGAAGATTCGCACAATTTGCCCGGGTAATTGGAGCCTGAATACTCAATTACCTGGCTTTCTTGGTGTTCTTCGTGCTCTTTGTGGTTCATCAACCTAGCGCTGTCGTACCAAAAGAAAGGGGCGTTTGGAGACAACGAGTCTTCTTCGTCTTCTTGGCTGGCTCTGTTTGCTTCTGTTTGTTCTTCTTACTTACTGCCTGTGATCGAGCGAAGTGCGTCGTGCAGTTCGCGTCGGGTGGCGAGCGAGTATTCGATATCGAACCAGGCTACTTTGCCGTGCGAATCGAGTACGTAGGTTCGGGGCAGCCGTTCGCTGCCGACTTGGGAAAAAGCCTTTCCATCGGCATCGAGCAGGTTGGTGAACTTCGCTTCGGCGTTCCGTAGCGCGCCTTGCGCGTTTCCTGATTGTTCTTCGACCGCGATGCCAACAACTTCGACGCCTTCCTTACCGAATGGTTCGATGACGTCGGCGGCCACGTCGGCAAGCTGCTCGCGGGCCATGTGGCGATTGCTCTTCCAGAAGATGACAACCGTTGCTTTCTTTCCCCGCAGGTCGGCCAGTTTTTTGGCTTCGCGGGATTGCAACTCGGGTAGCTGAAGCTCGGGGAGCGCATCGCCGACTTTGACTTTGCAGAGCGATTCCTCGCGTTTCGAGAGCATGACCTTCGGCATCGTGGCAGGCCCCGGGGTGCCGCGATAGAACGTGGTATGTTCCTTGGAGTGCGACGAGGTGGTATTCGTTGGCGAGGCGGCCACGAGCGTTGGCTGATCGGCCGACGGGGCCTCGTTGGTTTGAGAAGGCACCGCCGCGTTGGACCGGCTCGGTGTTTCGTGCGAGGTCGAGCAGCCCCCGCTTGTTACTAGCCAACAAACGGCCAGCCATTTTGCAGCCATGCCAATCGTGTTGATTCTTGTCATCATCATCGGTTGAGACTCGGTTCGAGTACCTCCGGTTTGTACGTTCGAAATAATACTTCAGGGTTAGGTCCTATTCACCACAACGACACGACGGGCACGACGGACGGAAGAAGAAAGGGCAGGATAACAGGATTGGCAGGATAAACCGGTTCAAGGCTTTCATGAACAAAGCGAAGAATCCGTTCATTGCATTCGCGAATCCACATGATCATGTCTCGGTAAAGAACACCTGGTCGACCCGCATCGGGTCGGCAGGCAGCACGTGACAACAGGGCGAAATCTTTAGTTGTATTTTTCCGGCCCAGAGGGCCGAACTATTTTTTGTTTGAGGTTACCGTTCGATTCGGATGCCTAATTCTTTGAGTTGTTTCGATTCGACTTCGCCAGGCGCGCCGGTCATGAGGTCGCTTGCGCGTTGGGTTTTGGGGAAGGCGATGCAATCGCGGATGTTATCCAGGCCGGCGAAAAGCATCACCCAGCGGTCGATTCCGAGGGCGATGCCGCCGTGGGGGGGCGCGCCGTACCCCAGCGCCCGCAGCAGGAAACCGAACCGTTGTTCGGCCGTGTGTTCATCGATTCCCAAGAGCGAAAACACGGTTTGTTGGATACCTGGATCGTGAATCCGGATGGTGCCGCCGCCCGCTTCGCTGCCGTTGATGACGAGGTCGTAGGCCTTGGCCCGGCACTTGCCGGGGTCGCCTTTGAGCAGGTCGAAGTCCTGATCGCGCGGCGAGGTGAACGGATGATGCATGGCGACCCAGCGTTTTTCTTCGTCGTCAAAATCGAACATAGGAAACTCGACGACCCACGAAAAGTGCATGGCCCGCGGGTCGTACAGTTTCATTTCCGCGCCGATCTTGGAGCGAAGAGCGTGAAGTGCTTTGCAAGTGACTTTCCATTCGTCGGCCACGAATAGCAACAAGTCGCCCGGTTCGGCTTTCAGCCGTATGCCAAACTCTTTGAGCAATTCTGGCGTGAAATTCTTGGCTATGGTCGAAGACAGCGAGCCATCCTCCTCGACGCGGAACCAGGCCAGCCCCTTCGCGCCAAATGCGGCAACGTACTCGGTCAGGGCGTCGATACCGCGGCGCGAGTAGTGCTCGGTCCCTAACTTGGCATTGATGGCTCGGACGCGGCCGCCGCTGGCCGCCACGCTCGAAAACACGCGGAAATCGCTCTTGGCCGCCAGGTCGGTGCAGTCGACAAGTTCCAGGCCAAATCGCAAGTCGGGCGCATCGTGCCCGAATCGTTCCATCGCTTCATCATACGTCATGCGAGGAAGGGGCAGCTTCACATCTAACCCGAGTTCCTGCTTGGCAAGCTTTGCCACGAGGCCGTCGATGACGCCCATTACGTCGTCGGCATCGACAAACGACATCTCGAGATCGAGCTGGGTAAACTCGGGTTGGCGATCGGCTCGCAGGTCCTCATCGCGAAAGCAGCGAGCCACCTGCACGTACCGGTCGTAGCCCGCCATCATCAGTATTTGTTTGTACAACTGCGGGGATTGGGGCAACGCATAAAACGCCCCGCGGCTGATCCGGCTTGGCACCAGGTAATCGCGTGCCCCTTCGGGCGTGCTACGACCCAAGATCGGCGTTTCGACATCGATAAAGTCGAGCTCGGCAAAATAATCTCGCATGCCCTTTACGATCCGATCGCGGAGCATGAGTGTTTTTTGCATGACCGCGCGTCGCAGGTCGAGGTAGCGATGCTCCAATCGCAATTCCTCGTTCGGAAGGTCCTGGGCGTTGGCGTTCGGCGATACGGGCGGCGTTTGCGATTTATTGAGCAGTTTGAAGCCCGTGACCCGCAGCTCGATTTCCCCGGTCGAAAGTTTCGGGTTCGCCATGCCGCTGGGTCGTTCGGCCACCCTGCCTATCACCTGCACCACGTACTCGGCTCGCAGCGATTTGCTTTCCTCGATGATGGCGGGGGGCGTATCGGGCGGATTGAAAACGACCTGGGTCATGCCGTAGCGGTCGCGCAGGTCGATGAAGAGCCCGCCGCCGTGGTCTCGGTAACTATCGACCCATCCGCAAAGGGTTGCTTCCTTGCCGATATGAAGGCGGCCGAGTTCGCCGCACGTGTGAGTTCGCAGCACTTGCATCCTCGCTGAATAAATGGGTAATCCCGCAATTGTAGTCGGGTGTCCAGCGTCTATCCAGGGTGGATGGCGGAAAGTAGGTGCCGCGAGCCGAGCGGCATCATCAAACGAAGTGGTTCGGGGTGTTCGGGAACTGGAGACACAGTTGCCGGTCTTGCAAGGGGGGTTCGCCGCGATGTCTCGATGTGTGGAAGGCTGAACCCCCTGTAAAGCCGGGGGCTGAAAGCGGCTAGAATAATGGGACACCTTCAGAGAACTGGTTCAAACGGCCGCTTGGAGGCCGGCGCTAATACGAAACACAGGTTCGGAGCGTGGAGGCTACAATTCGGGAACTTCGTAATCTCTGGAGATCGCAGGTTGCCCTGCACTCGTTGAACCGATTGAATGTAGTAATGTAGTAAGGATGCGAAATCGGAGTTGAAGGTTCGCTGTTGGTTGCCGCCGACAATTCGGCGGCTTGGGGGGGGACGAGTCGGCGGGTTGGGGTGTTGGTTGTCGGTGAGGAGTCGGCGGGTGGGGGAGATTTTTTGCCGTACTGTTATTTCTATTTCTTTGCGAACGCCTAACAGCCCTCTTCTGCTGGAAGCCTGATCATGAGTTGCGAAACTGAAGTGCTGCTAGGCCCGGCGGGGGCTGGGAAGACCCACGAGTTGCTGGGGCGGTATGCAGCCGTTCTCTCCCAGCAGCCTGCTGAATTTGGCAAGTGCCTGTGGCTCGCCCCAAGCAGCCGCTCGGCAACCCTGGTGCGCGGCGAACTGGCCGATCGCCTGCCGGCCGCCTGCCTTTCGCCGGGCGTGATGACCTTCGGCACACTCGTTCAGCAGATCGCCACGAGCGCGAACCTGAAGAGCCAAGTCATCGGCCCGGTGGCGCGCCGCGAATTACTCCGCCGCGTGGTGGCAAGCGAAGTGACCGCCAAGCGAGTCACCTTCTTCGCCGCGGCGGCCAACCGAGCCGGCTTCATCGACCTGCTGGTCGAGCATCTTCGCGAGCTTGGCGAACGAGATATCCGACCCGCTGCTTACAAACGATTCGCAACCTCGCGCGGTGCCTCAGCCCGGCATCGCGAGCTGGCGGAGATCTTCGCCGCTTACGATCAACAATTGGTGGCCCACGAGCTTTGCGATACCGAGACGCTTATTTCGCTCGTTTGCCATGCGCTCTCCGAGGGGCGATGTTGCCGATTCCGCGAACTTGCTTACGTGGTCGTCGATGGTTTCACCGACTTCACGCCCGTGCAGTTGAAATTGCTTTGCGAGTTGGCGAAACATGCGCAGCGGCTACACCTAACGTTGCCGGCCGATACTCCCGACTCGCCTCGTGCCGATGTCTTCGCCCGGCCGACGGCAACATTAGCCGAACTAGAACGAGTGTTTCCGGGCCTGAAGGCACGGCATCTTGCTGCCCGCCCGGGCGTTAACGCGGCACTCGCGCATGTGGTGAACAACATTTTCCGCCACCCCGTGCCGCCGGTTCCGCCCGCCGCCCAGCAAACGCAGGTCACTCTCGAAATTGTGGAAACGGCGGGCGAGCAAGACGAAATCGAGCAACTAGCCCGGCGGGTTAAATCGCGGCTTGCCACGGCGCGGCCCGATGAGGTCGTCGTTGTCTTCCGTTCGCTGCCGGCGGTGGCCGCGCGGGTCGAGGAGGTATTCAGCCGTTGCGGCATTCCCTATTCGCTCGAAACGGGGCGACCGCTGTTCCACCATGCCGTGCTACGCGCGCTCATGTCACTTTTGGAATTGGAGCTCGACGATTGGCCGTTCCGCCGCGTGGTATCCGTCATTACCAACAACCAACTCGGTGGGATTTCCGCTTCCGAGCGCCAGGCCATCGAGTGGCTTGTGCGTGAATTGCAAATCGCTCATGGGCGTTCCACACTATTGGAGGAGGTTCAATCGCTCGCATTGCAAGCCCCGCAGCAAGCAGAGTTTAGCGAAGCACATCGCCGCCGGGTTGGCGCGGCTGTGGCCTCGCTTCCCGTGCTGGAAGCTTTGGCAGCCGCGCTCGATCGATTGCCTCGCCAAGCCACGCTGGAGCATTGGCTCGACGCGCTCGATGGGTTGGCAATCCACCTGGGGGTTGCCAGCACCTCGGCGGCAATCGCCTCGCCGGCGCACGCCGGTGCCAGCCCGGGGAAGCAGCCCGAAGGAAACGCGGGCCACGTTGTTTCTTCGTTGCTCGGCAAACACTTCGCAGCCTTGGTGTTTTTAGATTCGCAGCTTGGTACGCCACCTCGGCAGTACGATCGGCGGGAAGTATTCGAGTTGCTGCTGGATATCGCAACCCAGGAAAAGCTTCCCAGGTCACATGCCGATGCGGGGCACGTGCAGATTCTTTCGGCCCCCGCCGCCCGTGCGGTGCGCGCCAAGCACTTGTTTTTGGCCGGGATGTCGGAGCAATCGTTTCCATCTCCGGCAAGTTCGGCCAGCCTGGCCACCGAAAGCGAGTACCGTTACCTGACCGCGAAAGCTCAAGACCATTCGGCGGCCAAGCGGCCATCGCGAGAACCTGAAAGCCCCGCCGTCTCGCGCTCGCAAGGCGAAATGCTCTTGTTCCTCGAAGTGCTCAGCCGTGCCCAAGAGTCGCTGACGATCACGTACGCCGCACTTGATGATAAAGCACAGCCGCTCCCTCCCAGTCCGTACGTCGTCGAGCTGGTGCGATTGTTCCAGAATTGTGAACGCCCGCTGAAGGTCGCATCGCCACACCTCTCCCCGGTTCCACCCCGCGATTTCCTAGCCGCGCCGCGCGACTGGAGGACGGTCGCGGTCGCCCAAGCCATTCAACCAGAAAGCGACGGCCGACTACTGGCCGGCCTGCTGAGCGCCGAGCCGCAACGAACGGTTGCCGCGGCCATTTGTGCCGGGTTGCGAACGGTTCACGCCCGCTCGCGCGGAGAATCGTTCGGACCCTTCGAGGGAATGCTAGAAGGGACAACCGTCCGCGAGCACCTCGCACACCGCTTCGGCCCAAAGCATGTTTGGAGCACGAGCCGATTGGAGACCTTCGCGGCGTGCCCGTTCAAGTTCTTCATGCAATCGGTGCTCGGTTTCGAGCCGCTCGACGACCTGGCTTTGGAAACCGACGTTGCGGCGCGCGGCAGCTTGCTGCACGAAGTGTTGGCCACGTTCCATCGCAAGTTTAGTGGCTCGGCGGCCGAGTGGTCGGCTGTGCTGGATGATGTTCAACGCTTTGCGGACGAGTTGAAAGCGGCGATCGAAGCGGCCAGTCTATCGGGGCCCACCGAGGGCCTGGATGCCGCGCTTGCCGAACTCGATCAGCGGCAGATCGAACGCTGGATGAAACAGTACCCGGCTCAAATTAACAAATACAACGACACCTGGAAACAGCTCGATGAACAACGACGCCCACGCCCGGCCTACTTCGAGTTGCGTTTCGGACACAAACATACTGGCGAAACCGGCCCGGAAGACGAACGTTCGACCGACAATTCCTTTCTGCTCGATTTAGGTGACGAGAAGATTCACCTCGCCGGCAGGATCGACCGGATCGATGTCGTCCAAAGCGAGGGCCGCACGCTGTTCAATGTGATTGATTATAAATCGGGCAAACGCCCCTCGTCGGCTCCCGAGAAGATCGAGTCGGGCGAATGCCTGCAACCGGCGCTGTACGTGCTAGCCGCCCAGGCGATTGTATTTGCCGACGACAACCAGGCCCAGCCGTTGTGGGCCGGTTATTGGTCGATCAAGACGGGGATCACGACCGATAAACGATTCTCGCTTCATTGCTCCACACTGGACGGCGATCCGACGGAAGCGTGGACGAAACTCGAGCCGCTTGTGAAGGCGCGGGTCGGCGAGATGGTTCGGGCCGTTCGCCACGGCGACTTCCCGGTCGAGAGCACGCAGAAGGATTGCACCAGCACCTGCGACTTCCGCACCGTTTGCCGTATTGCCCAAGCGCGTAGTATGGAGAAGGCGGTTGTGGATGACGGATCCGAAATAACATAGGTTGCTTGCCGAGCCAAGACGGCTCGGCTATTTTTGGTTGGGCCGAGACGACTTGGCAAGATACCCCCACGCTTATGGCTTCTGCCAAATTAAACGAGGATCAGCAACGGGCACGCGATACCCGCGATGTTTCGGTTGCGCTCTCTGCCGGGGCCGGTTGTGGGAAGACGCACGTCTTGACGGAACGATTTCTGTCGCACCTCGATCCAACGACCGAGGGCGAATCCACCCCCGCGGCACTCCACCAGTTGATCGCCATTACGTTCACGGATGCGGCCGCCCGTGAAATGCGATCACGGATTCGCGCAGCCTGTTACGATCGGCTCGATAACCAACAACTCGGCGACGCCGACCGGGCCGCCTGGCTGCGGCTCTTGCGAGAAATCGACTCGGCTCGTGTCAGCACGATCCACGCTTTCTGCACGGCCTTGCTCCGCACGTACGCGGCCGAGGCCGGGCTGGACCCGCGTTTCGGCGTGCTTGAACAGGGCGAGGCCGACCTGTTGCTCGAAGAAGTGTCGGACGCGGTTCTCCGCCAGAAGCTCTCGGAGCGCGATGCCGATACGCTCGACTTGGCCGCCGAGTTCGGCCGGCTATCGTCGTTGAAGGAAAACCTGGCGGTGCTCGTGGATCAGCGGCATCGCCCCGCGTTTGCGAAGTGGATGACCGCCCCTGAAACCGAACCTGCGACCGCCAAGTTACTGGTGGCCAAGTGGCACGAAGTGTACGATCGCGAGGGAGCGCGTTTCGCCGCCGAAAAAGCCGCTCAGAAAGTTCCAGTCCAAGAATTGTTACGGCTGCTCGCCCTCGCGACGCCAGCCGCCTCCAACGACAAATTCGTTGCTGCCAGGGCCGAATTATTCGAGGCGCTGACGCGATTCGCTGGCCAGCCCAATCAAATAACCAAGAACGATCTGGATTCGATCATTACAAACGCCGCTGTCAAATATATATGCACTAAGAAGGATTGGCCCTCGACCCAAGCCTACGAAGCCTATCGCGATGCTTGCAAGAAAGCTCGCGATACCCTCTCCGCCGCAATGCTCCCCACGTGGGATGATAACGGGGATGAGGTCCTCAAGTCGGCGCGAATGGGCCTCAAGCTCGTGCGGTTGGCGGGTGAAGTGGCCGCCGCATATTATGCCCGCAAGCAGCAACTGGCGAAGCTCGATTTCGACGACTTGCTTACGCTGGCTCACCGGTTGCTTGCCGATGAGAACCACGCCGAACTCCGCGATGCGCTCTCGGCCGACCTGCAACTTCTGTTGGTGGATGAGTTCCAAGACACTGATCCGCTGCAAGTCGATCTCATCCGAAGAATCTGCGGGGCCGGGTTCGACGAAGGCCGGCTGTTCTTCGTCGGCGATTTCAAACAGTCGATCTATCGCTTCCGCGGCGCCGTTCCGCCCGAGTTCCTCAAACTCCGCGCGGCCGTTCCGAAAGGCGGTCAACTTGTGCTCAAGGAGAATTACCGCAGCCAACCTGGTGTGCTTCACTTTGTAAATGCATTGTTTCACGGTGAGTTTCCAGAATACGTTCCCCTCGTCCCTCAGCGTCAAGCGGCTAACGACCGTCCCGCCGTCGAGTTCTTGTGGAGTGTACCGCCATCAGTCGCCGCGAACGTGCAAGGAGACTGCCAGGGATCCGACGAAGCACATGTCATTCCGCTCGCAGCAGGCACAGCCGCTTCCACCATGCCACCTGCCGCCAGGTCCAAGCCCAAGAAGGAAGATTCTCGCAAGCAGGAAGCCGCCACGATTGCCCGGCGGCTCCGCCAACTGATCGACGGCGAGCATGGCGAAACCCCTATTCTCGATCGCCCCAAAGGGAAAGGGCAGCCAGAGGTGGCGGTACCGCCGCGCGCGCCGCGGCCCGGTGATATCGCCATTCTGTTCCGTGCCTTGAGCGACGTGCGGTACTACGAAGAAGCGTTGCGGGCCGAGGGGATCGAGTATTACCTCGTGGGCGGCCATGCCTTCTATGCCCAACAGGAGGTGTTCGACGTATTGAACCTGTTGCGATCGGTCGCCAGTACGGTGGATGAAATCAGCCTTGCTGGCGCGTTGCGCAGCCCGTTCTTTGCCACGACCGATGAAACCTTGTTCTGGCTTGTGGAACACGGCAAGGGCACGACGCCTGATCTCGCAAGCAATGCGGTGCCAACGGCCGTTTCGTTTCCACTCAACGCGGGGCTTTTTGCCGAGCCGCTGCCGCCCGAACTGCCCGAAGAGGAGGCGGCCAAAGTGTTGCGTGCCGCGCAAACCTTGGGCTATTTGCGAGCGATCAAGAACGCGGTGCCCATTGCCGAGCTCCTCAATGAAGTGCTCGAGCGCACGGGCTACGATGCCGTGCTGCTCGCCGAGTTCTTGGGCGAACGCAAACTCGCCAACTTGCACAAACTCATCGAACAGGCCCGCAGTGCCGACGGTAGCCATCGCGATTTGAACGACTACATCGTGCAGCTCTCTGAATACATCCGCAACGCGCCCAAGGAGCCGCTGGCCTCCACCTGCGCCGAGTCGGCCAACGTCGTCCGACTGATGACGATCCACGCCGCGAAAGGGCTGGAGTTTCCTCTGGTCGTGGTGCCCGATCTGGATCGGGCCGGGTACCAAGACCGCCGCTCGGCCGCGCTCGATGATGATCTGGGGCCAGTCATCAAGCCGTTCAAAGATGACTCCGAACAATCAACTCTCACCGGCTTCGACCTGTTTTCTGCCCGCGAACGCGCGGCCGAACTGGAGGAACGCAAGCGGCTACTGTACGTGGCAACCACCCGGGCGGCCGACTACCTGATCCTCTCCAGCAGTCTCGAATCGCTCGACAAACTCAACAGCGACTGGATGGAGTTCTTGGCCGACCACTTCGACCTGGATTCAGGCGATTACCGCGGCGAGTTGCCCGCGGATTACGAACATCCTCGCGTTCGAGTTACCAAGCTTAAGGATGTTCCTCCCACAGCAAGCCGGCCTCGCGGCCCCGATCTCCTCCGCGTCCTCGAAGAAGCGAACGCCCTGGTTGCCGACGGTGCAAGCGAAGTGCCCCTCTCCACGCAACCCATTCCGCCAAACAACGCGGCACTACGCCAGTTTTCATATTCTTCGATTTGCAAGTACCTGAGTCCGTCTGAAAATAAAACTCGCATTCAGCCCCCGGCTTTGATCCGCATTCAGCCCCCGGCTTTGCCGGGGGTTCAGCCATCCACGCATCATGAATTCGCGGCGCCCCTCCGGCAAAGCCGGGAGCTGGCAGTTGAAAGTTTTGAGCGCAACGAACCCGCGGTGGAACCTCGCTCATTGGGAAACCTGGTTCACGATGTTTTGGCTCGCCTCGATTTCGCTTCGCCACAAGTTGCGGAAGAGGCTTCCGATTGGTGCCGACGGTTGGCAACCAACCACGCGCCGTTGCAGGGCGAAGAAGCCGCTCGGCTGGCAGCCGAAATGGTAACTCGCTTCGCCGCGTCTGCACGCGCGCGCCAGTTGGCGGCCGCCCATACGATTCATCGCGAGATCGAGTTCCTGCTTCCGTTCGGCCGCGGGGCCGCCAACGCCGAGCCGCCACGCGAGTACCCGTTCATTCGGGGTTACATCGACTGCCTGTATCAAGATCCGTCTGGTTTGTGGCGAATCCTCGACTACAAAACCAACTACGTTGCAGCGGCCGATGCAGCGGGCATCGAGTCGGTGGCGAGCCGGTATCGGCTGCAGCTTGAACTATACGCCCTGGCCGCCGAACAGGCCTTGGGCACTTCGCCCGCCGAGGTCGTGCTCGTGCTCCTCAGCCCGGGCATCGAACGTGTGATTGGTTGGAACGAGTCGGCCCGGCAACAAGCTCAAAAAGAACTGGCCGCCGCCCTCTACACCGCACGTAATACAGCGCACAATGATACGGAGGACATGGAAATCGAGTGGGGAGAAGAGTAGGAGCTTGTGGAAGACGCTGTGAATCGAGTTTGCGCAGGAAGTGGGGGCGGAAGGAATAGCAGCCGCCGGCGGAAGCTGGCGGCTCGTTGAAACGGTTCGTTCTTCCCATCGACGACATCCCCTCATCATATTGGCACGTATGCCCGACGCCGCATCACAACGTGAATTCGCATTGCAGATCGCCAAGCAACTGCGCGGGGCGGGCTACGAAGCCGTTTGGGCTGGCGGTTGCGTGCGCGACCGGTTGCTTGGCTACGTGCCGAAGGACTACGACGTGGCCACCAACGCTACGCCGGAACAAATCCGCGATCTCTTCGGGCGGCGACGCACGCTGCCCATCGGCATGGCCTTCGGCGTCGTCAGCGTTTTGGGGCCACGCGCGGCCGGGCAAATTGATGTCGCCACGTTCCGCACCGACGCCACGTACAGCGACGGCCGACACCCCGATCACGTCACCTTCACCAACGCCGAGCACGACGCCCAACGGCGCGACTTCACCATCAACGGTCTCTTCTACGATCCAATCGCCAACGAAGTGATTGATTACGTGGGCGGCCAGGGCGACTTGGCCCGCCGCATCGTTCGGGCGATCGGCGATCCGCGGCTGCGACTGGCGGAGGATAAGCTGCGGATGCTGCGGGCGGTCCGCTTCGCCGCCACGTTCGAGTTCGCCATCGAGCCGGTCACGCTTGCCACGATTCAGGAGATGGCGCCCGACATTCTCACGGTCAGCGCCGAACGCATTGGCATGGAACTCCGCCGGATGCTTGTTGATCGCCATCGGGCAACCGCGATTGCGCTACTCCGCGAATCGAAGTTGCTGCCCCATGTGCTGCCCGAGGTGGCGCAACTTTCTGAATCCGCATTTCTTGAAACTGCGAGAATCCTTCACGCACTCGATTCGCCGACACTTTCCACAGCGTTAGCGGCATTGCTTTGCCAACCGCCGACGCCCGATGCACACCTTGCCGGCACGCTCGGCCGACGGCTCAAATACACCAACAAAGAGATCGAACGTACCGCGTGGCTGCTCGCGCACCTGCCAACGGTAGCCGACGCCCCCACGCTGCCTTGGCCACGCGTGCAGCGAATCTTGATCCATGATGGCGCTGCAGAGATTCTCGCGCTGCATGGTGCCATCGCGGGTTCGAACGATCGGGCATTGGCCTTTTGCCGCGAACGGCTCTCGTGGCCCGTTGACAAGCTGAACCCCGCGCCGCTCGTGGACGGAGCGGACCTCATCGGACACGGCCTGAAGCCCGGCCCCGTGTTTTCCAATTTGCTTGAACAAGTCCGCGATGCCCAGTTGAACGGCGAAATCCACGCGACTGCCGAGGCACTCGCACTCGTCGACCGTTTGCGCGCGGCCCCGAACACGCTACGATAGAGAGTATTCAAAACGCGTTGTGTTTGCGGGTTCTCAATGTTCGTTCTAATCTTGGGAGGGCGGGATCATGATCGATCCGATTTTCCTGCTGGGCCAGCAATCGACCATGCCGCAGGTCGATGGCTGGTACTTCGTGCAACTGCTCTCGCGGATGGGCCACATCATCGGCGCGATCATCTTGGTAGGCGGCTTGTTCTACATGCGGACGATCGTCGCGGCCACGGCTGGCAGTTCGGCCGACCAGCTCTTCGGCGCCCCTAGGGCGAAGTGGGCCAAGTGGGTCGGCATCGCGACCGCCCTGCTGCTCGCCACCGGCCTGATTAATTACGTGATGATGATCAAGCAACACGAACGGCTGGCGTCGTCGTACCACATGATCGCCGGCCTCAAGATGTTGGCCAGCCTGGTCGCCTTCTTGCTAGCCGCGCTCCTGGCGGGTCGCAGTTCGCTGGCCGACCTCATGCGTGCCCGCTGGCCGAAGTGGATCACCGTTGTTCTCGTCGTGGCACTGATTCCCGTCCTGATGGGCAGCGTACTGCGAACCTACCCGCGCACTCGAAAAGTGGAACCGACCTCGGCACCCGTCCTTATGGCCCCCACAAACCACGCCGTGCGATAGCCAACTAGCTGATGAAATCGGAAGTCCGCAATTCACCCTCAACCGCCCGTGCTCCGGGCTAAGAATCCATGGACAAAAAAGCTCAGAAGAGAGTCGAACTGCTTCGCAAGAAGGTCAACGACCTGCAACAAAGGCTGGCCGGCGCTCGTAAACAAATGGATGATGAAGACGAAGTCCGCCAGTTCGAGGCCGAGATCGCCGCGGCCAAGGCGGAGATCGAAAAACTCAAAGCCAGCTAGCCCGACAGCGCGATGTCTTGTTCGCCACAACGCCACAACGCCACAACGCCACAACGGACACGACGGACACGACGTGCGGAAGAAGAAACGACAGGCTAACACGATCGGCAGCGTAGACCGGATCAAGCCGGTCGAGGTATCGTGGCACGAACTTTAGTCCGTGATCGGTACGGACTGAAGTCCGTACCACGCATTCACCACAGAGCATACGGAGACACAGAAAAGCAGATCGGTCATTGCAAATTGGTCATTTGTCATTGGCCATTTCAGAAATAACCCATTTCAAATGACCCATTTCAAACGGCACATATCAAATGGCAAATTAACTCTTCCTCCGTGGCTCTGTGGTGCAGAGCCTGGCCTTGCCGCCGGCGGCTATCGCAGGGGAGGTGGATGTTCCCCGAAATGCGTTATCCACGAATCGTACTGAATTACATTACCGCGCGACGCATTTCGCTGTCGTTCGGGAGTGCCGTGTTCTTGCTTGTCGCTGCGTTGCTCTCTGGTTCGCGTGCGGAAGAGCAGCCCTGCGAAATCTGGACGATTCGTCCCGATGGTTCGGGCCTCAAGCGACTTCTGGGCACAACCGGCTACACGTGTGGTTCGCCCGAGTGGTCGCCCGATGGCCAGTGGGTGGCCTACGATACGTGGCGCGTGGGGCAAACGTTGCACGATGCCCAGATCGTCGTTGTCCGGGCCAATGGCACCGACGCCCGCACCCTGGGCCTTGGGGCCATGCCTAGTTGGTCGCCCGATGGCAATCTCCTCGTCTTCCACACCTACGGCATCAACCAAAATGAACTGGGCCAAACCGATACCGACCACATCGTCGTGATGAACGCCGATGGCACGGGCCGCGAAGTGATTCTCGATCACTGGGGAAGTCCCCGGTGGTCGCCACGCGGCGATCGGATCGTATCGCTTCTCAACGGCAACATCGCGCTGTACGACCTGGCCACCGGCAAGGAGCATGTGGTTTTGCCCCACGCGTATTCCATCCATTGGGGCCTCGGCGTTTCGCGCGATGGAAGGCACATTGCCTTTTGCGGGTCCGATTCGGGGATGTACCTGGCTGCGCTCGACGAACTCAAGATGCAGGCAACAGTTCGCACGATCGTTGCCGAGGGCCGCTGCGACTACCCTTCGTTTTCGCCCGATGGCCAGCGGCTCGTGTTCGCCTATCGGGCAACGGAGAAGTCGCCGCTGCGGCTTCATCTTATCGACCTTTCGCCGGGTGCTAAGCCAAGTTTGATACCTGGCCAAGAACCACTGCAAGGCGGCTGGGGGCCTCACTGGTCTTCCGACGGGGAAACTATCGTCTTTACTGGCCCCGCCAAGAAGGATGCCGATCCTCCGCCAGCGAACCCTCACTCCGGCCGTTGAGCCTTCTAACGATGCCACGCTTCCACATCAATCGCTGGACACGCTTTAGCCTGCGAACGTTGTTCGCGTTGATGACGTTGGTTTGTATCGTCGTCGGGCTGTGGAGTGTTTACGTCAATCCGTTCCGAATGCAATTGCAAGCGTTGGCCTCGGTTCAGCATTTGCAAGGCAATGCAACCACCACCGCGGCTACAGGCCCCGGTTGGCAACGCTGGCTCGTCGTCACCATGCTTGGCGACGAAGGCTACGCTCGCGTTACTTCGGTCGATCTTCGCGGCTGCAAGGTGGATGATCAATCGCTCGGGTCGCTGGCGGGACTACGATACGTGGAAGTTCTCCAGCTGGATCGGACATTGATTACCGACGATGGACTTTCCGCCTTTCTCTCCATGCCCCATCTGCGGGAACTCCATTTGCGATACACCCCGATCACCGACCGCGCCGCCCCATTGTTGGCGCAATTGCAAAACCTAAAGTCGGTGCATCTCACCGGAACGAAGCTTACCGACCTCGCCGTCAAGGATCTTTCCAAACTGCGGAACCTGGAAACTCTGTTCATTCGATGGACCAGGATCACCGACCCGGCCGCCGCCCAGCTAGCCGCCAACCTGCCGGATTGCGCCGTCTATCACCACTCGCTCAGCCAACCAACTTCTGCGAATCCAACGACCCCCTCGACACGGACAAGGTGACGGGTAGGAATCGTGGCCTGCATGAGAAAGTTCATTGGCATCCTGAATCTGCTGATCAAGACAGACCCATTGTGGGAGAACACAATGAGCGTCTGAACGGTCGCCCATCCAAACGCTCTCGACACGTCTTTGACGCACCATCGACTCGATTATCCCTTGCAAGGTTGTGTCCCCACAAAGCCTTGCTTCGTTTCATCGAGCACGTGCAGTATACATCGCTAGAAAATCGTTCCGCAACCGCGCCACCACACCGCCTTGAACACCATCGCCATGCCTAAACAAATCCAACATCCCTGTCGCGAACAAAAGGTATTTCAATATGTTTTGAAATCACCTATTGACCAAACTGAAGACCATCGCTGATACCCTTTCCGCGCCCCTGGGTCGGGTCGCGGTTCTAGCGAGGCCGAGTGCCTGGCAATCTTCGAACCCTCCCCCAACCTCTCCCTAAAAGGGAGGGGAATTCTGATACAACGGCATGAGAGGGTCGAGAATATTGCGCGTATTGCAACGGGCGCGGAAACGTGGTTTTGGATGCAATAATCGGCGAGTTTTGCGAGGGGGGCCTCGCGATTCTGCCGGGAATTGCAGCGTTTTCCGGGGTGGGGTTGTTGCAATAA
>JADZFK010000236.1 GCA_020849945.1 Pirellulales bacterium
CTAAGGTCAACCGCCCGTAGCTACGAGACAGGGTGTTTCCACCGTTCATGGTGGTAGGGGGACTTGCTACTGGTTTTCTCCGTGGCTCCGTGCCTCTCTGTGGTTGTGATTGTGAGAAAAAGCCGCGAGTTGCTGAGGCCTTCATTTTAACTGGGTCGAGCCGACTAGAATTGAACACGCATGATACGGCCGCCGAGGATCGCTGCCAGGACGGATAGGATCAAGAACGTTGCCCACCAGGGCAAGTCGAGGCCCAGCAGGGGTGTGGATCGTCGAGGGTATTGGACGTCGATGCCGCGGATCGTGTCGGTGGGCCCGAAAGCCGCACCTCCTGGGTGCAGTAGCCGGTCGGTCCACCCAGGGCCGGGCCGTCTGGCGTCGATGGCCAGTAATTGCTGGCGGTTGCTGGCGATGGTGATGTTTTTTTGGATTTCTTGTTGAGGCAGTTTCCAGCGGAGTGAGGCTTTGCGTGGCTGGGTGATGCCGATCCGCCAATACAACGCATGTTCCCCTGGATCGCGAAGCGACGGCGTTTCGACGACGAACTCGGCACTTTGTTCTAGAGCCAAGGTGTTGGATTCGGACCACTCGTCTTTGGACAACTGCAGCATCACGAGCGCTTGGTCGCCGGGCAGCAAGGGGGCGTGCTCATACCACCGCGCCAATTGCGTTAGGAGCAGTACGAACGGCACCATCATGACCAGCGTGGGCGGCAGCGAGTGCCACAGGCGGAGAGCCGTGAATCGAAGTAATCGGCCAAGGCAGCGGCCCATGGTGCCAAGGTCATCGCGGAACAATTTCATTGCGAGTAGCTGCGCTTGGATCAGCTCCGCGTCGCGGCGTAAGAGGTCTTGGCGCGAGGTGAAACGAAACACGATGGCCGCGACCAGGCCGGCCAGCGCCGAGACGACGATCAAGGGTGCCCAAGCCGGACCGCCCGCCCACAGCGAAAAGAAGGCGTCCGTTATCGCCGTCAAGATTGAATTCAATGCATTCATTACGACTGCGATCCGCGAGGCGGGTTATTCGAGATAGCCGAGCCCACGTAGTTGCTGCTCGGCTTGCTTGGCATCGAGATCATCCACCATGCCGGCGACTTTCTGTTCGAGGACGTGGCGGATCAGTTCGTCCGGCGAGGCATAACCTTCGCGCTGAGCCAGGGCGGCCAGCCCCTCGTAGAGTTGCTTATCGATACGAACGGATCGGCTTGAAGAAAAAAACATGGCAGCAAATCTAGTTTGGGGCGAACAGGTTCTGGCCGGTCATTTGTGTTGGTTTCTGGATGCCGAACTCGGCGAGGATCGTGGGGGCGATGTCGCAAATTCGCGGCTGCGTTGCGGTCACGGCGCGGTTCGCGACGAGCACCCCTGGCACCAAGTCTGGGTCGATTAAGTGCTCGCCGCTCCAGCGATCCATATTATCTTCGACGATCTCCGGCGCGGCGCCGCCCAGGATCGTATCCCAACTGGCTCGATACGCATCATTGTAGCCGACGATCAGGTCGGGCGCGATCCGGGGGTCGGCACCGGGATAGATTTCGTCGGTAATAACAGTCTTGGTCACGATGGGGGTGCCGTCGACGTCGCGGACTTCGAGCAACTTCTCACCGATTTCGGCCAGCAGAGTGCGGCGTGCCTTGGCACGCACGGTGCCGAGCCGCTCGCGGCCGACGAGGTTCAGATACAGCGCGTTCATCCCGAGCCCGTAGGCTTTGGTAGCCGACCAATCCACGCCGGGAAACATGGGGGCGCGGGCGGCTTGGGCGGTGGCAGACTGTCGCATAAAGCCATTCTCGCGCAGCCAGCCGTTGAGATTGAAGCCCCGGCGAAAGCTGGTGAAGCCGTGGTCGGAGAGGACCATGAGCAGGTCGCCCGGGGCGATGGCGGCCAGGGCATCGCCCACCAGCCGATCGATGCTGGCATAGAGGTCGTCGATGACGTGGCCGAATCGTGCCGCTTCGTCGGGCACGCGGCCCGGGTGTTGCTCGTCGCGGTCGCGCCAGAACATGTGCTGCAGTAAATCGGTGGCACCGAAGTAAAAGAACAGGCAGCCACTCGTGAACTCGGCCAGTGCCTGGCGATAATGAGCGATTCGTTCTTTCATGCCAAGTTCGCACTGCGCTTGAAATTGCTCTTCGTTGAGCGCACGGTGAGAAAGTGCTTTGGTGTCTTCGGGGATGCCGATCGTATAGAAACGGCCGTGGCGGCGAGCCAGATCACTGGCCAGTCGAGAGGGAACGCTGATGGGGTTGATGGGTTCCATCGGATCGATGTTGATCGGACTGACATACAGTTCAAGTTTGGGAAATACCTGTTTGAGGAACAGCCGCACCATTCCCCGCAGCGAGGTTGGAGCACCGACCGCGCCCATCACGGCGCTGGCAGGGATACCGGTCGAGAAGTCGATGGGTATCCAGTGGCTCCACTCGCCTTCGTTGAGGAGCACGGTCGAGCCGCTGATGGTGATCTTGGCAACGCGATGCTGAGGGTCGCGAACCACATGCACGGTGGTTCGGAGCGATTCGACATGGCCGTCTGGATTCGCTGGACGAAGGAAATTTGGCGGGCCGATGAGTTCCGCCTGGCCACGATCACCGATCATCGAGAGAAACGCGAATCGGCCACCGCCGACCGTGCGTCCGTTCCGCGGCGCATCGGGCGTGAACAGCGTGAACTCGCCGTACGAGCCCAACAGGTCGGGTGTCCCCATGCCGCTGATCATGCGAAAGCGGCCGGGCTGGGCACCGCCCGCGGAGTGGTCTGGCTCTTTCGGAGGGTAGTTTGAGGGCAGATAATAAACCTGAGTATCGATACCGCGAGCAACCAGGTAATCCCAAAACGCCGGCCCGCGGCGTAACAAATCGGTCGAGCTTCCCGTCAACGGCAGTTGCCAGGAGCCTAATGGAATCGCCCAAGAACGCTGCGACCGGGCGGCGTCGGCGGTGGAGAAAAAGGGACGGACGGGCAGAGACGTATCCGATGGATTGGGGTCGCGGTGGATGAAGTCGAAGACCTGGTGCAATCCTGGGTCGGCACCGCTAATAATGTTGGCGAACGCGACGGGGGTTTGCGGCGGATTGCTGGTGGCGATGCGGGTCATGCAGCCGGTGCGTGTGAGCCGGGCCAAGTTGGGCATCCGCCCGGCGCTCATGAGCGATTCGACGATGCGTGGATCCAATCCGTCAAAAGCAACCACGAGCACACGGCGGGCGGTAGCTTGCGAGGCATCTCCCGTGGTGAGGCCGCAGCCTGGCAGAAGAGCGGCCGCCGTGCCGCCGGCCACTACGTGGATGAATTCGCGTCGCTGCATACGAGTGATTTGCCGTCCATATAGGCCGGGGTATCGACCCCCAGTAATTCGAGCACGGTAGGCCCGAGATCGACGATCTGGGCACCGGCCCCCTTCAACTTGTGATTAGAAAACAGTACGCCCGGGACGAGGGACGGATGGATGCAATGGTCACCGCTCCAGGCCTTGGTGTTGTCTGAAAACACGCTCGGGCCGCACTTGCCGACCGCCGCGTCCCACGAGACCCGGTACCCCACATTGTAACCGACGATCACGTCTGGGGCCGCTTCGACGTAAGGGCCATGATAAACGTTCTCGCGTGGCACGGCTTCGTGGATCGCAACCGCGCTGTTTCCGTTGTTCGAGTCTGAAAGACCGCTGAGCGCGTGGCACAATTCGCGAGCCAATTGATGTGCCTCGGGCCCAGGTGCGACGATGCCCTGCGACTCTCGGCCGCGTTGGTTGAGATAAATGCCGGCCAGGCCCACCGCGTAGGCTTTGGTTTGCGACCAATCGACCTCTACCAGGTAACTGCGATCGCTCGTGGTCGCATGGTCCTTCAACTTCAAGTAGCCGTGATCGCGAAGCCATGCGTTGAGATCGACGCCGCGCCGGAACGGTTTGAAGCCGTGGTCCGACATCACCACCAGCGCGGTTTCGTTGTCGATGGCTGCGAGCGTTTTGCCGACCAGTTTATCCATTCGAGCGTACATATCACGGATCACGTGGCGATTGGCTTCGATGCGGGCGACATCCGAACCGCGGGCCGGATGGGATTGGTCGCCGAATCGCCAGAACATGTGTTGGATTCGGTCTGGCGCATCGAAGACACAAGCGATCAGCCCGTGCTTGACCCTATCGAGTGAGTCGAAGAACATTTGCTGCCGCTCGTCGTCGATATCGTAGGCGGCGTCGAGAAACGCCTCCTCCGTCATAAGCCCTTCTGAGAGCGACCAGGTATCTTCCGCCAATCCGAGCGTGGCAAAACAACCCTGTTGCTTGGCAAGGTAGATCGAATAGTAATTGGGATGGGAAATGGGCATGATCGGCCTGCCGGGATCGATTTGTACGGCCGAGGCGTATAACTCGAAGGGCGTAAAGCTTTGCAGGAAGAAGCGGCAGATTCCCCAGACCTGCACCCCCGGTGCGAGTCGGAATGGCAGCCGCTGCCACTCGGTGAACTGTTTTTCCTTGAGCACGACCTGCTGCCCCGCCACGTGGAGGACGATCTTGCCGCGCGAGGATCGCGTCGCGCGGATGGGCACGCGAACTTGCTCGGCATCTGGCCGCAACGGGTTGGGGGGGCCGGGCAGATACGCGGTCACAACGTCACCTTGGCGACGGGCTGGGATTCGCTCTCCCGCCAGGTCGCTCGAAGCCGCCGAAGCATCGCCGTTCTGGTGGGCAACGCCGTTCTCGCTAAGATAGGCGAACGTGCCTTGCGTTCCACGAATGTCTGGGACGCACATGGCCGAAAGTTGTACACCCTGGAACCGGTCGGGTGGAAAGGTGATCGGCACACGTAGCACGGCGCTGAAGATGCCCGATTCGCCGAGCACGGTCCAGAACGGTTTGCTCTTGCGGAGCGCTTCCACGCTCGGTTTGGTGAGCGGGATGCGATAACGGCCCAAGGCCAGGTGGCGCTTCGGCGGACGGATGCGGACCGACGAAATACGTGGCCCGTAGCTGGCCGGATCGCGAGCGAGGAAGTCGAAGATGTTGTGCTTGCCAGGATTCGTGCCGGTGGTGAAGGAAGACCAGGCGACGGGGGAGAGAGGCGGCCAGGTCGTGCCCAGTTGGGCGTAGGTGCCGCGTTCCGCCAGTGCGGCGAGGTTCGGCAACAAGCCCTGTGCCATATACTCGTCGACCAACAGCGGATCGAGGCCATCGAGCCCGAGCACCACGACGCGGCGGACAATTCTCCGCCGCCTGGCACGGCGGCCCCGCCACCAGCGGAACGATTTGCGAATTGGCCACGTCACGAGGGCCACCATGGCGGTGGCCATGGCGACTAGTACGGCGAAGAACGAGCCGGCGAGTGCGATCCCTGCCCCCGGCCCGATGTAGGCGAGCATCACGTCAGGACTGAAGTCTACTTGCCACATGAATCGGCTCGACGTTGCCGGTACAGCTTGGGATTCACCGTGGCCGACATCGCGTTGGTGTCTAGGTCTATGCCAAGGAAATCTCGAATACGAATCGCATGGGGTAGCGGGTCGCTCACCACGCTACTGTAATCGAGGAACATGACCGAGATCGAGCTCTGACGACTGAGCCAGGCTTCGGTTTTTTCCAACTGGCGGGAGAAGACGCTTGCCATTTCGGCGGCGTCGAGCCCCGCCCCCGGCTCGCCGCGCCGCTGGAGCATGGCTTGTTGCGAGCGGATGACTTCGTCCAGATTGCGCCGCACAAAGATGATACGGTAGGAAAAATCGGGTGGCAAGTCGGCCAGCAGCAGGTAGATGACCTTGACCGCTTTGCCGATGGCGGCCGGCACCCAGGAGGCATCGCCGCGAGTGCGTTTCACCGGTTCGAACTCGAAATAGCCGGCGGGGTTGTCGTGATCGGGTGTGCGAATGTCGTCGGTCAGCGTGCTCATGCCGCCGGCGGCGAGCATCTGCATCACCAGCGAAGTGCCGCTGCGCGGTAGGCCAGAGAC
>JADZFK010000237.1 GCA_020849945.1 Pirellulales bacterium
CGAACTCAGCCCCATCACGATATCCCCCGCCACAGGCAACACGGGCGCCGCAAACGGCTGCTGAATCGGCGACTGTGCTGGGTCAAAGTCACTGAACAACGAAATGTTATCGATCCGATTCGTACCGTTAGCAGCCGCGGTACTGCCCGGCTGAGCCGCCACGATTGGGTTGCTTGCCGTCATCCGCAAGTAAACGCTTGCGGTATTGTTTAATGCAGTTATCGACCTCAAGTCGAACACGACTGTATCCAACCCAGCAGGGCTCACGGGGCCCGCACTACTCCAGCTTGGTGTCGTATTCGGTTGAACCACATAACTGCCGAAGGTCGTAAAGGAACTTCCATCGGTGCTGTATTGCAACATGAAGTCGCGCGGTCCGGTCAGACTGCTCACCTGATCAAACTGCAAGCCAAGATCCATAACGCCCGTCGTATCGACAAGCACTTGATAGTAGTCGCCCGCCGTCCAGTTCGTAACGCTATACGATTCCGAAGACCCATTGCCAATCGGGGACGTCCAATCCGATTGAGCACTTGTGTGAAAACCTGTAAGCGTTGCAATAGATGTTTGGTTACCCAATTCTGCCAGCACGCTTGGTCCCGTCGAGTTATCCGTTACGTCAGCGGGCGTAAAT
Source organism: Pirellulales bacterium (assembly GCA_020849945.1). Classification (GTDB taxonomy): domain Bacteria; phylum Planctomycetota; class Planctomycetia; order Pirellulales; family Lacipirellulaceae; genus JABDGM01. The sequence continues at coordinate 635 of JADZFK010000237.1, forward strand.
GACTGGAACGTCCAACCCGCGTGCAGATCATTCGCCGCCCGGGCAGGCGCGCCCCAACAGGTCGCCAAGATTCCAACGCCGACAACCAATCGAATATCCACCAACAATCGCTTCGAATTCTGTATCATCGTGGGTAATCTCCTTCCGATTCCGTCTGACACCAGGACTATGATTACAACTCAAACACCATTTCGATCACTAATTGTCGATTCTAGGCGTGGAGGTTTTTCGGTCAACGAAAACTTGGGTCTCTTGGCGATTCTTGATCAAAACTTCATAGACGGGGTTCCCGCTCGGTTTTGTTGGGGGATGCGATTACCCTGCTGCAAGGTCGGTCACTTTGCGCACAACACTCTTCGAATTCCTCGCGCTGCGTGTTCGGCTCAAACCGATGCAACCAAGAAACACGTAACCCTCTCCTGAACGTGTTGTGAAGATATCCCACCTGCCGTGGGAATTGGTTTCTACACTTGATGAACTGTTTGATGAGTTTGCACTTGCGCGGCCAAGCAAGGAGCCTTCCTCGTCGATCAGAACGACAATCCGCCTTCCGCTTTCCAGCGATACGTTTCGAGGGCCGCCATCCTGAAAATCCTGTCGATCCTGTCAAAATGCATCGCGGAATAATCACTCAACACGGTCGCGTACCGCTACCATTACGTTTGCCCACCCGCCAAAATGGGGCTTTGCTCGCCGAGTGCCTCCGTTGCTCGCCGCGAGATGTTCTTGGCTCGATCACATCTCCAAAAAAACACTCATGACGAAAACGCTCGCCTTCCTGCTTGCCGTCCTTCTTACCGCTTGGGCCGTCGCCGCCCAGCGCCCCAACGTCCTTCTCATCATGTCCGATGACCAAGGCTACGGCGAATTCTCGTGCCACGGAAACCCCGTCCTCCGCACGCCCAACCTCGATGCCTTCGCGCGGCAAAGCGTTCGCTTCACCGATTTCCACGTCGCCCCCATGTGTACGCCCACCCGCGGCCAACTCCTCACCGGGCAAGACGCCTTCCGCAACCACGCCATGAACGTCAGCAGTGGTCGCTCGCTGCTGAATCCCAATCTCCCGACGCTCGCCAACTACTTTGCCGCCGCCGGCTACCGCACGGCCCTCTTCGGCAAGTGGCACCTGGGCGATAACTACCCCTATCGACCCCAAGATCGCGGCTTCCAAGAATCGCTCTGGTTCCCCTGCTCGCTTCTCGGCTCCGTCCCCGATTTCTGGGCCAACGATTACTTCGACGACACCTACTACCACAACGGCAAACGTCAGCAGTTCCCCGGCTATTGCACCGATCTCTTCTTCCAGCGCGCTACCGACTGGATCAAAACGCCTTCCGACTCGGCCGAAAAACCCTTTTTCCTCTACCTGCCGCTCAACGCGCCCCATGGCCCGCACTTTGTCGAGCCAAAGTACAGCCAGCCCATCCGCGAAGCGATCGACGCCGCTGCCGACAAACTCCCCAAACTCTCCGAGGAACAACGCGCGAACCTCGCCCGGTATCTCGGCATGATCGCCAACATCGACGAAAACTTCGGCCACCTGCTCGAATTCCTCGACGACCGAAAACTCGCCGAGAACACCATCATCATCTTCCTCACCGATAACGGCTCCACGATGGGCCCCCTCTACTACAACGCCGGTATGCGCGGCGGCAAAACCACCCTCTGGGAAGGCGGGCACCGCGTCCCCTGCTTTGTTCGATGGCCCAACGGCAACCTCGGCAGCCCCCGCGATCTAGACGAACTCACCTGCGTTCAAGACCTCCTCCCCACGCTCCTCGAACTCTGCGGCATCTCGCCAGATAAGTTCATCCGGCTCGATGGCACAAGCCTCGCACCGCTCTTGCAAGGCAAAGAAAAGAACCTGCCCGATCGCAAGCTCGTCATCAACTACAGCCGCATGCCCGTCTCGCTCGAAGGCGAACCCGCCTCGATCCCCCGAAAACTCGGTGCCGCCGTCTTGTGGAAGAAATGGCGACTCCTCGAAGGCACGCAACTTTACAACCTGGCCGACGACCCCATCCAACAACACGACATCCACGAACAACACCCCGACATCACCAGTTCCCTCCGCAACCACCTTGACCAATGGTGGCTAGAACTAGCCTCCCCCAGCATCCCCCTCACTTCCAGGGACGGGCCAGATCGCTCGGGACTCGCCGTGGCGAAGGAGGGTTCGCTTTCACCTTCCGATCCATCCGAACCTATCGCCCGACCCGAACGCATCATTATCGGCCACCCCACCGATAACCCCACCACCCTCTCCACCAGCGACTGGCTCGACGTCTTCCTCGACGTGCAGGGCGGCATCCGCAACGGGCTCCCCCGCAACGGCACTTGGCACCTTATCGTCGATCACCCCGGCCAATACAACTTCCAACTCCGCCGTTGGCCCGCCGAAGCGAAACTCCCCCTCGCCGAACCCTCCCCAGAAATACCCATCCACCTCGGCCGACACGCCCCCGGAAAAGCCCTCCCCATCCACGCCGCCCGCATCGAAATCGCCGGCCAACAACACTCTCAATCCGCCAAGCCGAACGCCCATTCGATCGACTTCACCCTCACCCTTCCCGCCGGCCCCTGCGAACTCCGAACCACCTTCCTCGATGACGAAGACAAAGAACTCTGCGGCGCCTACTACGTCACTGTCTCCAGCCTGACAGATTAACCCCCGCCCTTCCGCGCCCACGGTGCGCAACCCCCGCGCGCCGTCACCCCGCCGGTAGTTCTACCGTAAACGTACTCCCTTCACCCGGAGTACTCGCTACCGCTACGCGCCCGCCGAACGATTGCGCCAAATGCTTCACAATCGAAAGCCCCAACCCGGTGCCTCCCAACTCACGCGACCGCGCCTGATCCACCCGATAAAACCGCTCGAATACCCGCTCCAAGTCTTGCGGCTTGATGCCAATGCCCGTATCGGCAACCGTCAACAGGAGCGCGGAAAAAGGCGGACTGGAAGGAGGTCGAGGGTCGAGGGTCGAGGGTCGAGTGCCAGACTGACCTTCCGGTTCCGCTATCGGGTTTCGTTTTTCACCTCCGTCACGGTCTTCTCCCTTCGCCCTGGGGCCCTCGCCCCTCGCCCCTCGCCCCTCGACCTTCCACGCCACCGTCACTTTGCCACCGGCTGGCGTGTACTTGATTGCGTTATCCACCAGGTTATCCAGAATCTCGCGCAGGCCCTCGCGGTCGGCTCGCGCGCGGCTCGATGCGCCCGCCTGCCCATTCGGTTCCAGCACCAACGAAATCCGCTTCGCGTCGGCCGCCGGCCGCTGCGCTTCCACGCACGCCCGCGCTACTTCGTCCACATCCACCGATACAATCTCGAATGTCTGCTGATCCGATTCCACGCGCGCCAACATCAGCATATCCAAGATCAAGCCGTTGAGTCGGTCGGCCTGTTCTTCGATCCGCCCCAAGAAACGATGGGTAGTCTCGGCATCGGGCGGCGGATCGCCGCGCAGCGTTTCCGTATACGCCTTGATCGAACTCAACGGCGTTTTCAACTCATGCGAAACATTGGCGACAAAATCGCGACGTATCGATTCCAGCCGCCGAAGTTCCGTCGTGTCGTGAATCACCAGCACCACGCCCGGGCACGGTTCGCCGGGCAGCGGTTGCACGTGAATTTCGCTGTGCTGCTCCTGCGTACCCGTCCGATGCACTTCCATTCGCCGTGATTCGCCGCTCGCCAGGCATGCTGTTACCGCTTCGTACAGCGCGTGATTCCGCACCACCTCCAACAGCGACCGGCCCTCCACATCGCTCGGTCGAAAGCCATACAGTTTCCCCGCCGCCGCGTTGGAAAACACCAACCGCTGCCTCGCATCGACCGCGATCACGCCCTCGATCATGCCGCCCAACACGGTTGCCTGTCGTTCGGCCGTCTGCGAAAGCCGCGCAACTCGCTCGCCAACCGCCACGCTCAGTTGATTCAGGCTGGTAGCCAGTTCGCCCAGTTCATCGCGGCTCAACACGTAAACGCGATGCGAATAATCGCCCTCTGCAAGGGCTTCAACCGCCCTTCGAATCGCCGTCACGGGCCGAACCAACAGGCCTACCACCCAAGAGAAGGCCACCGACGCGACCACCAGTTCCACGGCAACCAGGGCCCAGATCCAATGGCGCAGCGGTATCGAATCGCTTACCAGTCCGTGCAACCACCGCGAAAGAATGAAGCCCACGGCAATGGCCGCCACGGCATTCACGCCCGAGCAAGACAGCACCAATCTCCAGTAAAGTCGAGAACGGGGCATCATGATGCAACGCAGAGGGAAACAGCATCGATCCAGTCGCGACGCGATTCCACCGGCATTGTGAGCCGGCCTCGCGTTTCGTCTATCATCCGCATGAACGCCGATGCTGTCGAGCCGGTTTCGGCCGTTTCCCTCAGCGCAAATCGGTGGGCGGTAGCCGCAGCGGGGCGGCTGGCGGTGCCACTTCTTGCCGAGTGGACTCCAGCATTTGGCCCGGTTTCA
>JADZFK010000238.1 GCA_020849945.1 Pirellulales bacterium
GTCCACGACTCGCCATTTCCCTGGCTGTGCTGCGTGCTCCCAATCGGGTCGTTCGTGCCGTAAAGAACCCAGCTCGCCGGATCACGCGAGTCGGAGTCGTTGGCCGTTGTCATCTGAAACGTTTTGACGACGCTCGGTCCGGAGGCTGGCGTCACGATGAAGCCCGAATTCAGCTTGCCAAAATTGAGGTACTTGGTCGCATCGGGGTCAGCCGTCATCTGGTCGATGAGCTTTTCAACCCCTTCGCTGGCCGGAGAGCGGCTGTCGGGCGTCGTCAAGTCAATCGCAAGGATCGAGTCCGTGGGATCAAGGATGTCCACATCGCTGGCGTCGATCGTTTGAAAGAACTCAACCTCGTTAATCTGCATCGAGTTGGCATCTCCGGGAGAATTCTTCAACGTCGGGTAGATCATCCGATACGATGAGTAGGAATTGGGATTTGCAAATGTAACGAGTGGCCCCACGGTATCGCGCGCGGCAGGCAAAGCAAGCGGTCCACTAGAAATGAGCGACCAGGCTTCACTAAGCCCAATGCTATGCTCCAAGCTCGAAATCGGGTCCATTGTGCCGTACAACTCGTACGTCGCGGGGTCACGCTCAGGACTATCGTTCGCGGTAGTCAACTTAAAACTTAAGACGTTCGTCACTCCGCCAGGTGTAGCGATGAATCCCGCTCCTTCCTGGCCAAAATTGAGATATTTTCCAGATGCGCCGTCAATGGCCTTTGGGGCGTTCTCCGAATCGGGTGTGGAACTATCGGAGTACCCTGGGTCCAAATCAATGGCAATGATTGAATCTCCCGGAGCGAGGATCGTTGTTGCAACGGCCGGCACACCTGCGAACGACAGGCTAAGCAGTGTTGCCAAAGCGGCAAAGCATCTTACATTCATGAGCTTCTCCATAGAACGAAAAAGGGGGGGCTCGAAGATCAAACACAACAAATAACACAAAGACTGAAAAAACTCTCCTCGTAATAAGTCGGAACAACGCACAACTACGCAACTGTGCGATCGAATTTGGAACGTCCACGAGCGCAGAGGGCCAGCAGGCCTGCCACGGCCACGCAAACGCATACGCCAGGCTCCGGTACGCCACTCGAACTACCCAGTCCACTTCCGCTGCCGTTCAATCCGAAATTGGCTCGCCACGTGTTGTAGCCGTCGGGGTCGCCGCCGTGCGAGCCTGGGTCCTTCCGCCAAATCACATAGTCAGCCGAATCGACGATTCCATCCGAGTTGTAATCGCCCGGCAGATTCGGTCCGATGCCGACATACTCGACCCGCGCGTCGTAAAGTTCGCCGGCGGCATTCGTCCACGTGAAAACGAGGTCCTCGGTTTCAAGTTCTTCGTTGTAGGCGTTGCCCAACGAAAGCCCCGCGGTTCCCGTGGGAAGAGTCGAGAGGCCGTTAAAGTAACCTTCAACCAGCCGTTTCGCGTTCGAGCCGCCGCCAATTTCCCAACCGTTGCCCGTGCCATTGCCGGCGGGGAAGTCAATGCTGTCGCCACGTAGGCCGTTAAATTCGACCGGGTCGAGTCCTCCGAGCGGACTTTCAATCTTGTACGACTTCATTTCAATCGCTTGTGCATTTCCAAGATGATTCATCAACGTCATGGCGCCGTTGCTCCGGTCAACCTGCAAGATGACGTCGCCCGGCCCGCTCAAAAGCCGAAACTCATGGCCGCCGATGTTGTTGACGCCCTGATTGGACGAGAGCGCCGAAACCGTGAGCCGCATCGCCACATATTGGCCGGTCCGATCGCCCGAAAGCGAGTAGGGCCGCAGCACGCTATCGCGAAGGCGAGAGTCGGTCGGCAGGATGTTCACCACCGCATCGGCCGGTGTAACGGGCACTTCCCCGCCGAAATCGGTATTGCTGAACCAGAACTCGAACTTGCCGACGCGGTCCGCCGTGGGGTCGGCCCCCGATCGCTGCGAATAGGCAAACCAGTTTGCACTCACCTGCGAACCATAGTCAAAAAATATCGTTTTCGGATCGCCTCCCTGGCCAGCATATTGAAGACATGTCGGACAATTCAAATTCGGATCGTTGTAGTCCAATAGGAATAACTCGTCGTTAATCGTTGTCGGCGTATCGTCGAGATACGTGTCGTCAAAAAAGTGTTCGGGGCCGCTCGTTTCGGTCTCGTTCAACTGGCCTGTGGGGATGGTAATCCCCACAGGCGAATTGCCAACATTCGTGTACGATTGCGCATTCGTGGAGGAACCGGTCAGTGAGGCAACAAGCCCCGCGACCGCAATTACCGCAATGGCTCGCGCTTGCCGTCGAGCGCGGTGCATAACAAGACCACCCGCAACAACTCCAAACAAGAACACCAGCGACGAAGGCTCTGGCACCTGGTTCCCAAACAGCGAGCCCATTCCGCCAGCCGCATTCACGAAGATATTGAAGTCATCCAAATCGCTATCAAAGTCGCCATCCAGGTCACCGCCCAGGTAGGCATCGGCCAGGCTTACGTTTTCGTAAATCCCCCCGTAACCGGCGCGAAACGTGGGCCAATCCTCGGGGCCGACCGTTCCATTGCCCGAGTAATCGCCCAACGGGATCGGCGTCCCCACATACTGCACACTCACGGCAATCGGGGCGTCATCGACTCCAGTCGCCGTTAAAAACGCATCTTCAAACGTAGTCGGCAAGATACGCCAAATTGTGCCGACACTATACGAGTTGCCCGAGCCAATCGTGATTCCATTATTGGCACCCGTGGGGGTATCCTCTTCCGCAATCGTATCGTGCGAGCCCGCGGGCGATGTTTGCGCCCACGCATCGTCTGGGTCTGCATTCGTCGTCGCAATCGACGTCCAGCCGGTCCCCGTAAAACCACCGTTTGCCGAAAGTACTTGATAACTCTTGAAGGTTGTGCTGACTGCCGCCTCGAACGAGGCCGCACCGGTCTGTCGGTTCACTTGCAGCACCATATCATCGGGCGAAATGAAAGCGATCTCGCCAATCTGCATGGAATCGGCGGCCCCGGAATCACGCAACGTGGGAAACACCAGCTTGTACGAAGTGTAGGCCGTCGTGTTATTGACCGTCACCGGATCGCTAACAGTCAGGCGATCCGTAGGAAGGCTCAGGTTTCCAGAATCAATCGGCACCCAAGCTTCCGCATCCCCGTGGCTATGGTTGCGACTCTTGATCGCGTCGTTCGTGCCATACAGAATCCAACTACCCGGGTCGCGCTCGGGTGCGTCGTTGGCCGTCGTAATGCGAAACTGGTTCAACACGGTGGAACCATACGAAGGCGTGACGATAAACCCTGTGTTATCTTTTCCAAAGTTAAGGTACTTCGTGGCGGCATCCTGGTTGATAACGTTGGCAACCCCCTCGCCCCCGGGCGTGTTGCTCTCGAAAGCTACGCCCATCGCCCGGATGGGCGAACCCGCGGCAAACACCTCGGTTCCCGTGGCGTCGTTGCTCGTATACGCATCCAACTCGCTAATCTGCAACGAGTTCGCCGAGTTGTTCTTGATCGAAGGGAAGATGACCTTGTACGAGGTGTAAGCCGATGCATTCGTGAACGATACGACTGGCGATGTAGCGTTCCGCGTATCGGGAAGCGAGAGCGCGCCCGAACTCACAAATGACCACGCCTCGCCACCCAAGCCAGCACTGTGTTCGGCGCTCACGATCGCGTCGTTCGTCCCCCAAATTTCGTACGAGGAGGGGTCGCGGTTGGCTTGATCGTTGGCCGTCCATATGGTGAAACTTTGGATCGCCGACGCGCCGCCGTTCGGCGTCACGATGAACCCCGTCCCGGCCTTCCCAAAATTCAAATACTTGTTTCCGACAGAAATGCTGCCGTAGAAGCCGTCTATGAGCTTCGCCGGAGCTTCACCTCCCGGATAATTACTCACCGGCGTGGTCTGCGGCGTATCGACATCGATGGCGATAATCGGATCGCTAGGCATCAAGAAATCATACGCACTACTCGAACGAGCAACGGTCAAAAGCACGACAAACAGCGTAACCACATTCAATCGCATTATCATTGAAGCTCCTATCCTGTTTCGGGGGACAGATCGACACGATAGCCCCAACATGCAAGCAACGGACGTTGCCTGCTCGTGTCGGCCGTGTGCTCGAACGACTCGTTGCGGCCCTGTCGATTCCAAATCAAACGAACAACTGTCTTCGACTGCCTTGCCCTTCTTTGCCAAATCTCTAACGCCTGGAAAATTCTTTGGTCTCGCCACCGTCGGCACGGTCGCCCATCTGGCGGAACAGTTCCGCGTCAACATCGTGAGCCACGTAGTTGATCGAACCATCACAAAGCGAAAACAAACACCCGCCCGGGTGCGCGCTGCCAAACAGCTCTCGCGGTATCACATCGTTGATACTGCTGGCTATACCAGAAATGTCGGCCGTATCTTGGATCGGAAGATGCGTTGCCGTGCGGCCATCGTAGTAAGTGCTGCGAACAGTATCGTCCTGGAACCCGGTGAGCATCGCCCAATCATCGGCGTCCCACTTCGGGTCTCCCAAGTAACACGCGGCCGGAATCCACCGCTCACCCAACGCAATCGTCTTGGAAAGGCCATCCGTGATCTGCCGAAACTTGACAGCCGTCCCGCAAAAACTGATGCCCGAATACTGGTCGTTCGTCGGCGGAAACTCCGCCACGACGGTGTTGTATTGGTTGGGGCTGATCGAGAGGCAACGTCCGTCAAAATCGGTTTCATCCCCCACGTTCACGGCGTAATCGCCACGCGCCGCGGACTTCAGCGGGTAGTAACTGGCCGTGCCGCTCCCATTGCCCGAAAGCGCATCGCCGCCGGTTGGCCGCGGATAGGGCCCGCCACTCCGTCGCGAGGGGCAATTCGCAACCGCCAAGGGTTTTGCATCTCGCTGCTGCAGGAGCGCCGTGCGAGCCGAGCCAGTTGCGCCCGACCCCATGTCGTGCAAGGCTTGTTCCTCGATGAACGGCAAGATGCAGTAGAGCCACGAGCCAGGCTGCTCACGCCCCGTTCCACGATCAGGGTCGCCCGTCCAATGCCCCGACCAACCCGAGGCCGGTAATCGACCGTGTTGCGACTCGTGGTTGATCATGCCCAACGTCAAATTCTTAAGATTGTTCGTGCAATGCGAACGCCGCGCCGCCTCACGCGCCGCCTGAATCGCAGGCAGCAGCAACGCAACCAAAATTCCTATGACCGCAATCACCACCAAAAGTTCCACAAGGGTGAATCCATGCAAGCCAGTAGGTCCACCGAGCCGAGGCGGACTCGGGGAATTGCGGATTGCGGATTTCGGATTGCGGATTGAGAGCGGATTGGAATCTGCATTGCTTGCCAAATCCGTTCGAGGTTGCATTCGGCTGAGCGATAATCCGCAATACGAAAACCGCAATACGAAATAATCGCGAGCCGCTCGGCTCGCGGCCCCTACATAATGAATCCCCCACGAAACTCCGCAGACCAGCCGCATCCATCGGCCCAACTCGACTCCGAACACGCTCGGCCTTCTCGATCCTCTCATAGACTTCGCAACCCTTCGATTGGCCGTCTCTCGCTCACCGAGTTCCACGTCAATTCGCGGATGCCAATACTCAAACGCAACGACCCGAGCGTTGAACAGATCGAAGGGCAATGCCCGATCAAATGCCGCCAAGCGAATAGCCATCGATCGTCCCGTCGCGTGTCGCAAACCCTTTGGCTTCGACAATCGCTTCCGAGCCTTCAAGCGGCGAAGTGAACAATCCCAATCGTTGCATTCCAAGACTAGAATCCGACTGCCCCACAATAAATACACCTGTTCTCGCCCCGGCGTTACACTTATGAATCAAGTAATTCATGGAAACACTCTTCTTGTGGCATTCTGGGAGACTTGGGTTGGGGTCTGCTCTCCGGGGCCACTCCCGACCATCGAGAGATTTATCGGAAGGTGCCTGGGAATCGGAACCGCTTTCCAAGCCCCCGGCCTTGCCGGGGGTCAAATACACGCATCACAACCTCGCGCTGCCCCCCCGGCAAAGAGGCTGTGTTTATTTGGAAAGTGGGCAACCGGTATCGGTACAAGTGGTAGGAATAACCGGTTAAGTCAGCGGCCTGGCGGCCGCCGCTAACTCGAATTAACGTTTCATCACAAGTTCAAAGCCGGGGACGGTGTCTCCATTTTCCGAACTTCCTCACTTATCTTGAAAAAATTTCCGCCCTTTGTAACACGGCCTCGGTTCGTGGTGTTAATCTCTGGGTGGTAACGCTCGGCGCGGCCCTTTTCACGTCGCCCGCACCACTCACCCAAAACGCGAATTGGGCATCGTGTTAAGGCGAGGTCTCGCGCTCGGGTATAATAGGCGGATGCGGCTGTTCCCGTTCCTCGATTCCAAGACCTGCAAGCTATGCCTCCGACGACGAACGATAACGTCGGTTGTGGCGACGAAACTTTCGTCCAGCTGCTAACCGCTGAACAATTCAAACTACTACGCTATATCGCGATCCTGCTCGGCGATCCCGAGGCAGCCAGTAATGTCTTGCAAAACACCAACCTCGTACTCTGGAGAAAGGCGGATGAGTTCCAGCCGGGCAGCAACTTCTCTGCTTGGGCACGTCAGGTGGCTTACTGGGAGGTGCGTGCCTACATCCGAAACGAGCGACGCGATCGCCACGTCTTTAGCGACGAAGTCATCGAGCAACTCGCTCAGCAAGATATCTCCGAGTCGTTCGATGGCGATGTCCGCGTTGCCTTGCGGCATTGCCTGCAAACGATTAGCAAATCGAACCTTAGGCTCCTGCAACAACGTTACGAACAAGGTGCTTCCATCGCTTCCTTGGCTACCGAATACGGAAAAACCGATTCCGCCGTCCGCGTCGGCCTCCTGCGTTTGCGAAGGGCTCTCCTGGCATGTATCCGTAAACGAGTCGGAACTTGCGAATAATCACAACACACACCCACGCCTAATTCTCACGCCGTAGCGCCAACTCTCCGCTCTCACACACTCTCCATTGCCGCCGCCTGCCGAATGTAATGAACCAAACCGAACAATTGGAAATCGATCGCATTGTGTCCGAAATTGCGGACGGCGGGGTGTCCTCCGAGCGGATGGCCCGCCTCGACGCGCTCTTGCGCCACCGACCCGATCTGCAGGAACACTATGCTTGCGCAATGACACTTCACATGCTGCTCAACTTCGAGTTCGACTTGTCCATGCAACGATTGCAGCCGGTGATCGCCAATTGCGATTCTCCCTCACCCAATATAGTGCCTCGTCCCGATCCTTGCGGTTCGCCCTCTAAACGAATCCAGCACGATGCAAATAAGAAACGGTTCATCGTTGTGTATGGACATCTGCTGACGGCCATTGCCTCCGCGGCCGCCGTTGCCGCGGTCTTCATTACGTACTCGGTGTGGCACCCCCTTGCACCCATTCATGGTTACGGCCGGTTTGCCGATGCACCCTACCAAAACGCAAACTCGGATCTCTCGGGCAGTGATAGCCCAATTGTCGGCCCACCCACGGGCTTCATGGTGCGAGACGCTCACTCCTTACGCCAGATCAGTCGCCTGACGAAAACAAACTCCCTTGCCAGTGTGCTCTTGCCACAACAACTCAACGACGACATGCCCGGCATTTCCTTGTGCAACGGCATCGCCTGGATGGAGCATTCTTCCTCGGAACGCGAACGAGGATACCTCCTGGCCCTCCCTCCCGGCTTTCAGCTAGATGTCTCCGTCTATACCGATGCCTCGGATGAAAACGCGCTAAGTGTCGTCGAACTTGACGATCGTGGCCGAATGACCGGCAGCTCTCTCGCTTTCAGTAACGACGAACAGAACGCTCAAGGACCCTCGTCTCGCAGGCAAGGGTGCATCGGCAACTTCACCGAGTTCAACGATCACGAGAAACCAATGTATTATCTGCTCACGGGTTCTCACCGCACACCACGGCAAGAAGCCGAGGACCATCTCTGGCGGCTGAGCGACTTCAGCATGCCGTACCGTTCCGCCGATGTCTTGGTGATCGGCTGGGACGATAGTTGCTTTGTCGAAAAAGAAGGCGATCCTCGTCCCGACAAAGATTATAACGACATTCAAGCCCTGATCCGGCTATCTCGTCGAGGTGAAACCAAGCCCGAACGCACCACCGTCAGATACTCGCCGGAAATCGAACGCGATATGCCACTTGCCCCCACTTCCAAATCCGGTTTTTCATTGGAAGTAAAGCCGGGGGAATTGTTGGCGCTGCTGGCCACCAGTTCCGCCAGATACCAAAACGTGTTGCGCATCGTCGATGCCGCCTCACGACAAATACTCTGGCAAGAGGATGGCACCGACCTCGACGGCGATGGCTTTTCCGATCTTGGGCGAACCGTCTTTCTGATTCGTAACGATAGCCCCGCCGTCCGAGAATACGAGATTCAAGTTCAAACGAAAGATGGCGCAACTTCTGGGCAACCTACCTGGCGAGATTGCCCCTTCCAAACGTCGCCCGACGGCGATCGAGCGATAACGATTGGCTTCGAAGATGATCTTAACACGTCCGACTACGTCGACTGGAACGATATTCGTATCTACGCCCGCTGGCTGTCGGAGTAACGCCAATCCCAATTAGCGGCGGCCCCCTCCCCTCGGTGGCATTGGTATCTACGCAAATCGAACGAGTTGATGAACTCGCAATGGGAGGGCAGTAGATCCATTCGATTGGACTCCTCTCGCTCCGCGAGATGCTTATCCGCTCGCGGCCATCCCCTGCCGTCCCGCGCTCCGCTCCGCGTCGCGGCTAAACACCTAACCCGCGCAAAAACCCCTTCTGGCCCTCGTCCCTAGTCCCTCGACCCTTCCCATGGCCAAGAATTTTAGTGGAATCGTGTACCGTAACCTGCTAAGATGCCCCCGGTTGATTTGCAGGTTGATCTGAGGGAGTATCTCCGCCCCCGCTAAATCGTCGTCCCATTTAGCCCCCGGTCATTGACCGGGGGCTTGGCGAAGCCCCCCCCCCCCCCCACCCCCCACCCCCGCGGTTAAATGTTCGCAACCATGAGCAAATCCATCGATTATTGCTACACCCCGCCCGGGAAGACGCTTCAATTCCCGGCAGAATCGCGCAACACCCGTCGCAAAAAGCGCCGATTATTGCATCCAAAAACACGTTTCCGCACCCGTTGCAATACGCGCAATATTCCCGGTTCGCCCTTCTGATCGCAGGCCCGGGAGATTCAGGATATTTCCCCAATGGTCTTCGGACAGGTTCCAATGCTCCATCGTCCGAGATCAGTTAACCAATTTCCAGATTATTCGTTACCAAATCGGCTGCCCACGCGCCTAACCTACCGAGGACTGGTTTGGGTCATTGGTCTTTGCAACAGGCTGCCATGATTTCCCGCTGTATTGCCGTACTGCTCGCATTTATCGGAGCCAGCATCGCTCCACCCGTTCGCGGTACCGAACCGATCCAGGTCGGCTTTCTCTGGCATATGCATCAGCCGGTCTACTTTCCGGGTGAAACCATCACGCAAACCGAGGCCGCGGGTCACTACTCGTTCAGCGTGGTTGATGTCCACAACCAGCGATTCGGACCGTACACCACCTGGCCGCGCGATGCAATCCAAGCGGGGCTTGCGCTGGCCCACCTTGGCGCACAGGTTTCGTTTTCAGGTTCCCTGATCGAGAACCTCAATACACTCGAAGCGGCCGGCACGAACGGCGGCATGTGGAACAACTGGGAATCCGCCTATCAACAGGCCGCCAATTGGGATACTTCGCTCGGCAACCCGCGACTCGACCTCATCGGTTTCGGCTATAACCACCCGCTCATGCCGCTGCTCGACGAACGCGATATCCGCATGCAAATCAAGTTGCACAAGCAGGTCCATCAGCAAACGTGGGGACCGAGCGTTCCGTATTCAAAAGGTATCTTTCCGCCTGAAAATGCGTTTTCCGAACGCATCATCCCCGCGCTTGTGGCCGAGGGCATTGAATGGACGCTGGTCGATAACATCCACTTCGACCGCGCAACGCAAAACTATCCGTACACGGCGGCATCGAATCTCATCCCGCCGAACAAAGCGGACCAGATCAACCCCGACCCCGCGGCATCGGGCGGAGCTTGGGTGCAACTTAACAACCTTTGGGCACCCAGCAAGGTCAGCGCACCGTTTTCCTACCAGCCTCACAACGTCCAATACGTGAATCCGAACACAGGCCTTGCGTCGACGATGGTCGCCGTGCCCACGGCCCGTTACGAAGGCAATGAAGATGGCCGTGGCGGCTACGGCGCATTCCTGTACGACCAAGTGATGGACCAATACCTGCCGTACAACACCGACCCGGCGCACCCCATGTTCGTCGTCCTTCACCACGACGGCGACAACTACGGCGGCGGCTCCGAGGCGTATTACCATTCCAACTTCCAGAACATGGTCAACTGGGCGGCTGCCGACCCCGATTATGATGTTTCGACCGTGCAAGACTACTTGGACCGCTTCCCCGTGGCCGCCAACGATGTGATTCACGTCGAATCGGGTTCCTGGGCCGGTGCCGATAACGGCGACCCCGAATTCAAGAAATGGCTCGGCGACCCGAACACCAGCGGCTGGAGCCCCGACCGCAACTCGTGGGCCGTGCTCACGGCCGCCAAGAATCGCGTCTTCACCGCCGATGACATCGCTCCATATTCCAGCCTGCAAAACATAATGACCGGATCCGGCACCAGCACCGAAAAAGCGTGGTATTACCTGATGCAGGCCGAAGCCTCGGACTACTGGTACTGGGACGGCACCGAGGTGTGGGACAGCAATGTCACTCGCGGCAGCAACCTCGCCGTCGCTCAAGCGAACCAGGTTCTCACGCCGGCCGTGCTCGCCAACGAAACCACGCCACCCACCGTGTTCGTGCCGCAGCGCGAGGCCTACAACCCCGGCGGAATCGAATGGGGCTCCACGCCGCAACCCAAGGATTTTGAAGTGTGGACCTACGCCTACGATGTGAGCGGTTTGTCGAGCGTCGTGCTCAAGTATCGCGTCGATAACGACGGCTCGAACCCGCTGGCCTCCACACAGAATGAAACGTATGCCGGCGGCCCGGAAGTGGGAGCGTGGACATCCTTGGCGATGAACTCTAGCGATGTGCCGCCACCGGCCAACATTGCGGTACCCACGTACCGGGCACTCCGCTACGGCGGCTTGATCTCGGGCCTGGAAAACGCGCTGGTCGATTACTATGTCGAAGCCGTCGATGCCCGCGGCAATATCACGCGTAGCGATATCCAGCACGTCTGGGTCGGTGCCGGCTCCTTGCCCCCCGGCGATAACTTCGTGGAAATCACCCCCGATCCCGCCGTTGCCGGGCAATCGGTGCTCGTCACCTACGCCCCAGCCGGTGGGCCACTCGTCGGCGCTTCGCAGGTGTACCTGCATTACGGCTTCAACAACTGGCAACCCACGGCTGCTCAAGACCTGCTCATGACATGGAACGCGACCGATTCAACATGGGGCGTTAGCCTGCCGGTTGCCGCAACCGCCAGCCAATTTGATTTGGTCTTCAACAACGGCGCGGCCCTTTGGCACAATAACGAAGGTCAAGATTGGCACTTCACCGTCAGCGGCACACAAGTGCCGGCCTTTACGATGGATGGCGTGAAGGATGCTTCGGCCGCTCAGGTAGCCGCCAACGGGTCGCGTCATTTGTACGCCGCCCTCAGCGGCAGCACACTCTACGTGGCCACCGAAGATGCCGGCGAAGGCAACGACGTCTTCATCTACCTAGCCGATGTGCCCGGCTCACTCGTCAGCGCGAACTGGGCTAAGGCTGGGCAGATCGCCCAGTGGGATGCCTACCTCGCCGATGAAAACAGCAACGAGTACGAATCCTGGTTCGATGCGGCGGGCACAGCCCAGGCCGCCACAGGCGCTAACGGCGGCGTGTTGGAAGGCGTCATCGATCTCCTCGGCGAGTTTGGCTCGATGCCCGAGCAACTCCGGCTTGCCGTGGGTGCCTTCGCGAACCCCGATGGCGGCGCACTCGTTCCTTCGCAACAAGTGCCCGCCTCGGTGAACGGCAACAGCAACCTCGACGCCGCGGAATACCTGGTGCTGCACATTATCGCCGGCCCCGGCGACTACAATCGCGACGGCCATGTCGATGCCGCCGATTACAACCTCTGGCGCGCCACATTCGGTTCGCCAGCCGACCTGCGTGCCGACGGCAATTCGAACGGCGTCATCGACTCCGCGGACTACGCCATCTGGAGACAATTCGACGGCACCGCGGCCGGATTCACGCTCGTCGTCAGCGGCATCGGCAACGCCGCCGCCGTTCCGGAACCAGCAAGTTTCTTGCTTGTGTTGTTCGCGGTAACGCCGTTCGTTGCCGCCCGCCGACGTCCTCCTCCGATGAAGGAAGACTTCGGCAAGATGTGTTTCTGAATGCCGCGACTCTTGCAATTCGCAAGCCGCGGCATATTCCGGCTCGGGACAGGTAAATGTATTTGGGGGTACCTGGCAAACCCAA
>JADZFK010000239.1 GCA_020849945.1 Pirellulales bacterium
CGCGTGCCGAGCCAATTCGATGCCCGCCGCTTCGAGTGGGTCGCCCGACCCGTGAAGGCCGGCCGTATCGATTAACTCGATGGCCCAACCTTCGAGCGCGGTGGTCAGTGAAACCAAGTCGCGTGTCGTGCCGGGCGTTGGCGAAACGATTGCCCGCGAGTAACCGGCCAATGCATTCATCAGGCTGCTCTTGCCGACATTCGGCGCACCCGCCAACACCACGCGCCAGGGTGCGGTGAGATGCATCCCCAAATCGCTTCGGCCCTGCAGTTGCCCGACAAGCTCGCGAGCACGTGCCCACTCGTTTGCCGCGAGCGCGGCAAAGGCCTGGTCGATTGCTCGGGCCAACGCGCCGTCGAGTTGATCGAGGAGGATCGCCGCGGCACGGACCGTGGTGGCGTCGGCCAGCGCGATGTGCGCGCTGCTCGCGATCGCGCTATTCGAGAACGTGGCGAGAGTCGCTTGCGATTGCATGGGCTGCGGCCGCGATAGGCTCGCCACGCGAAGCCATTCCTGCCACGTTACCTCGCGGCATCCGTGGCGGGTGAGTGACGCGATAACTTGCCGCACGGCCGCATGGCCGCCGTGGCAATGCACTTCCACCCGACGTGGCTCGCGCCGGCAAACGATCAGCTCTTCGCCCTCCGGCGATCCCCAGTGTCCCACAAGAATCCGCCTCAAGGGCGCCCTGCCAAGGGGCCTGCCACGCCCGCTTATGAAGCAGCTCTCGACGGCTCGCACGGCATCCGGACCTTCAGCCACGACCACGCCCACGGCCCCACGCCCCGGTGGCGTGAGTTCGGCAACCAGCGTCTCGGCATGGCCAGGTTCGGTTACGCTCATCATCGAGCCTGTTTTTCTTGTGAAGGAGTACGCCACATGGTCGCGAAGTGGTTCGGCCCGGTCACATGTCGAGCAAGGCGATACCGGCCAGCACAAGATGCGGAACACACTCGACTTGCGGCAGAGCAAGCGAACGAGCGATTGCTTGAGCCGCCCCGCCGGTGATGAATAGCTCGGGCGCGACTGCCCACGGTGCGGCGATTTGCGACACCAATTCGCGCACCGCACCGACCGCTCCCCAATACAAACCCGCTTCGATAGCCGCTCGCGTCGATCCGCCAACCGGCGGCGGAGGCGCATCGCCCGGCGTAAAGGCGACCCGCGGCAGGGCATCGGTTTGCTCGGCCAGTGCGCGGCTTGCCATGCCGATGCCGGGCAAGATCGCCCCGCCCGCAAACGCACCCTCCGGTTCTACGATGTCTACTGTTGTAGCCGTCCCCAGGTCGATCACAATGGCCGCGCGATCGGGAGCCTTGATCGCCCCGGCAGCGAAGCCCGCCAGCAGCCGGTCCATTCCCACGCGAGCCGGTTCCTCGACCCGAATCGCCATCGGCAAGTCTTCGTGGGAGAGCACCTTTGCATGCCAACCGAGTTCGTGCTGTAAGTTCCGCCGATCGATCCACGCGATGAGGTTCGCCGCCGCGGCTCGATGCACCGAGCCGATCCGCCATCGGGCAGTCGCCGAAAGATGGTGCTGACACCAGTCGGCAAGGGCCTCCGTGTCAAACTCGCCCGACTCGTGGGCGATCGGCAGCGTGATCGTCGCAAGGGGTTCGGGCAACCGCCGAGTCGCGCCGCGGGTTAGCCGTTCATCCATTGCAAGCTCGAATTGGCCGACTTTGATCTGGCTGTTGCCAATATCAACCGCAACGATCGCAAGGCCCTGGCCAGGCGGCAGTGGGGTAGGCGCGTTCGGTGCAAACGGGGAGTCTCGCATAATGACTATCTTAGTCCGCATTTCTCACAATCAAAACCACGGAGCGGCTGATATGATTCTATATAGCCCGGCCCTTTGGGCCGGAGGACCGGGTGCAGGAGCCATTGCCAGTTCGCCGAGCCGATACGGCTCGGCTATATGCATACAGGGCACCGCGACACAGAGAATTCAGATTGGTCATTGAAAATCTGCCATTTGTCATTGACCATTTCAGAAATGACTCAATTTCAAAGGACCAATGACCAATGACAAATCACATCCACCTCCGTGACCTCGGTGTGCTCCGTGGTGAGAAATCCGGTTCGAGGACGCGCTACCCGCTTTGAAAGCGCCTCGAAGAGCCAGGCAGGGCCTATCCGTCTTACATTCGCGTAGGGTTTCCAAGTAGGTCCCGCGAGCCGAGCGGCACTTTCCGTGAAATGGATACCGAGTAGGTTATTCCGTGTCCCGCTCGGCTCGCGGGACCTACCTTGAAGGAAAAGTGATCGGCCCACAACCGGGCAGAATCGTTCCTTGAAAGAGTAAGGGGGGGCGGTTAAACTTGGTTATCTGGGCTCGTGGCGGAATTGGCAGACGCGCAAGGTTGAGGGCCTTGTGCCCGCAAGGGCGTGCTGGTTCAACTCCAGTCGGGCCCACTGGTTGGTTCCTCGCGGGGGGCGCGCCGCGCCCCCCGCGATTGGGCCGCTGGCTCTTGTCGCTTCACGTTTGCCGGGCGAGAACCTTGCTGGCTCTCTGCTGTCCGTTTTGGAGAACCGTTTCTCGTCTCCCTTCGACTCTCGGTGCCGCCGAGAGCTGCCCCCATTTCGCTTAGCCAACTCTTTCACCCCCCCTGCCATGTCTACCATGCTCAATGAAGCCGTTCAGAATGCCATCAACTCGCAAATCAACAACGAGTTGTTCTCGTCGTACAGTTACCTTTCGATGAGCGCGTTTTGCGAATCGAAGCAGTTTCGCGGCTGCGCGCATTGGATGCGTCTGCAAAGTCAGGAAGAGAATTCGCACGCCATGCGGCTCTACGACTTCCTCATCGCGCGCAACGGCCGGGTGCGGTTGATGCCCGTGGCCGAACCGCAACACGATTTCGGCTCGGTGCCCGAGGTGTTCGAGAAGGCGCTCGCACAAGAAGAGCAGGTGACGAATCAGATCAACGCGTTGTACGAACTGGCGTTCAAGGAAAAGGCGTTTGCAGCGCTCGTCGAGTTGGAGTGGTTCATCAACGAGCAGGTGGAGGAAGAGCGGACGGCCCGCGAT
This sequence comes from Pirellulales bacterium, assembly GCA_020849945.1. GTDB lineage: Bacteria > Planctomycetota > Planctomycetia > Pirellulales > Lacipirellulaceae > JABDGM01. Next base: position 3,032 of record JADZFK010000239.1, read on the forward strand.
GTTGTCCACAAGTTTTCGATGGTCAAGGACGACCCGGCCGCGATGCTCGACTTGGACCGGGAGCTCGGCTCGAGGATGGCGGAATCGGCGGGGCCCAGGGGTGCCGCTTCAGCCGAGTAAAACACTACGCCCGGCTACCGAAGGCGCGGCAACCAACCCATCGACCGACATCTGCCGCGAAGGAGCCGCGGAAATCCGACCTTTCACGGTGCCGAAACCGCCGAAGCGCCGTATCTCCAGGTAGCAGAACAGGCACGCCACGAGCATCGCAAACAGGGCGATCAGCAGCATCGCGTAATAGATGCCGAACTTCGGCTTCTGCGTGGCCGTGCGAAAGGTCGGCTGGGTTGCCAATTCGGCGTTCGACATGACTAGTTGTTCTTTTCGAGCAAGAGGATTCGCTGCCAGGCACCACGCGATTCGCCACGCAAAGCGACGAGTCAAACAATCTCGCTAGCGGTCATCGCACCGTTCCTAGCGCCCAAGTTCGCCGGCGGTTTCCACTGGAAGCCGTAGCGGCTCCATTCGATGATCATCACCAGACTGGCGATCACCAGGGCCACGAGCGCCACCACCAGCATCACCGTGTAGATGTTGGCTTTCTCGCGGCGAACAAGCACGCCACGCGGTTCGCTAGAGTTTGATTCGGGTTGCGACACGATCGCCCTCCTGAATCTGGCCTTGTTGGAAGCGGCGGTCCACGCGAGCAACCGACTTATCGGGCGACGTCTCGATGATATCTAGGCGGCCCAGGTATTTCTCTCCTCGCGAAACTTCGAGCGTGTTGCCCGCTTTCACGCCGTCGTCTGAACCGATCGTCACTTCGATGAGTTGAGCGCCCGCCGCGCGGCGCACCTGGCTCACCACTCCCTCAACCGTCGGCACCACCGAACCCGGTTCGGTGGCGGGGTCCAGGCCGCCGGCCTTCATCACGGCCGTCATGCCGGCCACTTGCTTCGTCAATTGCTCGGTGCGTTCGCGGGCCGCATTGTATTCGCCCGCCGCCTGGTGAAGCTGTTCGGTGGCATCGAGCGCGGCCTTGAACACACGATCGCGCGTTTGCTGCTCATCGCGAATCTTTTGCCGCAACCCGCCCACTTCGCTGGCCAGCGTTTCATTGATCTTCTGCGTCGAGGCGACCGCCGAAACCTGGTCACGCTGGTTTTGACGCAGCCCATCCAATTCGGCTTGTATCTGCTTGTTCTGATCCACCATGGCGACCAGTTCGGCCTCGAGCTTGACCGCCTGTTGCTTCTCGGCGGCCTTCTCGCGTTCGACCTGCTCGATCCGCAGATCGTAGGTCGAAATGTCTTGCTGATTCTTGGCTTTTTGTTTTGTTAGCTGGTCGGCAAGCTTGTCGCTGGCTGCCTTCCAATTCTTGTGCGTGGCATAGACGCCCATCGATAGCCCCATGAAGACGAGGCTCATGATCAAGATGGCCACGATCAATAATTTACCGATCAAATTCATTTCCGATGTTCCTTGCCAAGCGCAGGCGAGCGGGCGGGCGTCGGGGTTACGACTCCCGCGGATCGCGCGGCAATTGCTTAATTGCAGTCTCTCGTGGATGCCCGACCGTGGTCGGTACGCCGGCGCTTGTTCGCCCGCGTTCCCCGCCATTTCTGTTCCGGGGGCCTGTTTTCAGTATACGCAGGGGCGAAAACGGGTGTCAATTTTTCCCCGATTTCGGCCATTTTTTAGGAAACCACCCGCCCGCACAACCGATCCAAGCAGGCTGCGGCCGGGGCATTCCGATCGGCACGTAGCGGCACCTCGGCCGTTCTGAACTGGCCAAGAAGGCCAGGCTCGGCATCGCCCCATCACCCCCGAGGGTGGCAGCCGCACCCCGCGCCGCAGGAACCTTGTGGCGGGGCCCCTCCGCGATTCGCAGTCGCGCCGCGGCTCGGCGAAGCCACGATCGGCAGCAGCTTCGCCATCTGCTCGCTGCCGCACTTGGGGCACTGCGGCCGGGCGGTGGTGCCCACCAGGAGCTCCGATTGCTCACCACATTCCTTGCAACGGTAATCGAAAAGAGGCATCGTCGTTCTCGGTGGGCGGTGGAATTTAGCAAGGACGGGGAGCGGTCGTGCTACCAGCGCTCACTGGGTCGACGCAGGATTTCGTTCAGCAACACGGCTTGGCGAACCCCCTCGGGGCTGGCAAGCATCGCGGCGATTTGCCCGGCCGGCGTATCGGCGGGTACGAATGCGGTCGATGTCGCGGGCTGCGCTACCGGGTTTTCGCCAAGTGTGCCAAGTTTGTGATCGAACCTGGCTTTAAGTTGAACATCGAACTGCTCATCCTCACGGACAATTCGTTCGCCCAGCCTAGAGGCCTGCTGGCCCAAGGATTGCGAGTGGGACGTCACGGCCTCGGCCACGTGCTCGGCAACCGACTTGCGCTTCTTGCCGCTTGCCTTCGATCGTCGCTCTCGCTCGGCGGAACTTGCCGATTGGCTCGGCTTGCCGGCAATCGGCGGCGGTGCTTCGACCAGCCTCCTGGTTTTCGGCTCGGGCGATGGCGGGCGGCGTTTTTCAATTTCCCGCGGCGAGGCCGGTTGCTCGGCTTCTGGCAAGCGGCCCGCCCGACGCAAAAACTCCTCCACCTGGCCGCGAAGCGGATCGGCCTGCTGACCGCCACCAGCTCCCGCGTTTACCATGCCCCGCGGCGGCTCCACCGGCTCGCGCTGCGGCTGCGGCACGGGCCGTGGCCGCTCACGCTTCTTGTTCGCCGCTTGATTGGCTTCCACCAACTGCTTGATGATGGCAAACAGCACGACCATGACCGCCAACCCGATTTCCACGAGATTGATGCCCAGCAACAGCGTCGGGGGAGGAACTGGAAGCATGGCTATTTTCGGCCTGGGGTACTGGCTGTGGCGATCGCTCCGCGCATGTTCGTATCGGCCTGCACGTTCTGAAGCTTGTAGTAATCCAGAATCCCGAGCCGACCGCTACGGAAGGCCTCGGCCATTGCCAGCGGCACCGAGGCCTCGGCCTCGACCAGCTTGGCCCGGTTCTCTTCAATCATGGCGATATTCTCTTGCTCTTGCGAAACGGCCATCGCCCGGCGCCCCTCCGCCTGCGCGCGGGCCACTCGCGTATCGGCCTCCGCCTGGTCGGCCTGCAGCCGCGCGCCAATGTTGTCGCCAACATCGATATCGGCAATATCAATCGACACAATTTCAAACGCCGTTTGCGAATCGAGCTTGCGGGCCAGCACGGCCTTGGAGATGCGGTCGGGGTTTTCAAGCACCACCGCATGCGTTTCCGCCGAGCCAATCGCGCTGACGATCCCTTCGCCCACGCGGGCAACGATCGTTTCCTCGGTGGCCCCGCCGATCAGTTGGTCCAAGTTTGCCCGCACCGTCACGCGGGCCTTCACCTTGAGTTGTATGCCGTTCTTCGCCACCGCGTCGAGCGAGGGCCGCTTGCTGTTCTTCGGCGGGCAATCGATCACCAGCGGGTAGACGCTCGTCTGCACCGCTTCCAAAATGTTGCGGCCAGCCAGGTCGATCGCCGTGGCCCGCTTGAAATCGAGGTCGATGATCTTCGCCTTCCGGGCCGCAATCATCGAACGAATCACCAGCGGCACGTTGCCACCGGCCAAGTAGTGCGCTTCAAGCCCCTTGGTCGTCAAACCTTCGCTTTCGTAAATACCGGCCTGCACCGCCATGATCTTGCTACGCGTGATGATCGTCGGGTTCACCTTGCGGAAGGTCATCCGCAGCAGATCGAAAATGCCGATGCCCGCCCCGGTCGTCACCGATTGAATCCAAAGCCGAAAGTACCGCGCTACAATCGCGAAGAACACCAGGGCCACGATCATCGCGCCAAACAACACCACGAGCCACAACGTATCGCCATTGAACAACCCTTTGGCCAAGAGCAACCCGAACGCTACCGAAGCAAATGGGGGGGTCGCCAGAGTCATCGTCAATGCCTCGCTAATTGAAAGTTGGCAGCCCCAAACATGGCTGCCCAGGAGATTCCCCTTGAACCTGTCCCCCCCTCTTCTGTAAACAGTTCCGGGATAGGCTCTAGGAAGAGTTTCGTTGTGAACCTGCCTCTCTTGTAGCCCGTTTAGGAAACAATTTCAAGCACCGACAATCGCTCAAGCGAAAGAATGGCAAAGGAGGAAGAGGAAGAATCAAGCAGCCGACGGCGGAAGCCGGTGGTTTCGACCTCGCGGAACCGCCGGCAACCGCCAAAGGCTATGGAGACGCCGCGCCCTCATGTTCTTTTCCCTTCCACCACACTAGTCCTTCTTGGCAGGCCGCTCCACGGCATTCGGCGTTGGTTCGTCGGCGGGCGGGGTCGAACCGTCGGGCCGCTTGTTGGACTGCAACGCCTTTTGTTGGGCCTGCATCGCTCGCAGGAAATCGGGGAGCGAAACGCCGGACGGCAATTGGAGCATCGGCGCCCAGGCACCCGTGGGAATACCGAACTGCTTGGCGTTCAGCACGCCATTGATGAAGGCTTGGCCGTTGACCACAGCTTCGCCATTCACGACCAAGTACCCTTGGGCCGGTATTTCGGCGGTCCCCTCGGTGTGGCCAATTTTAGCCAGTATCCGTACCGCTTCGCGCCCACTCGGCTCCTCATCCACGATCGAAAGCTCTTGGCACACCACGCTCTTGGTGATCGTGCGGTCCACCAACTTATCGCGCAGTGCCGCGCCCAACGCAAGAAACAACAGCGGATAAACAACCCAACGTTCGCGTTCAGTCATAAGTGTGATAAGTTACGAGTTGCAATAATCGTGACAAAAAACAGAATCAGCCGCGATTCCACGAGTCCGGATTCATCCTGATTTCAAATTCGCGGCGGCCTCCTAGCCGCCGCCTTCACCGCCCCCACTCCTCTGCCACCTGTGTCGTCTTTGCATCGCCGGGCCAACCCAATTGGCCACGTCACGTGCCAGCCACATCATACACGGGTTCCGCAACACCACTCGCCCCCATGCGGTACGGAAACCACGCCAACGCCACTTGATCCACCTCAATGTCGCCTTTCTGCGGCTTGAGTTCGAGCACTTCCAACTTCAGTGCCGCCGCGCTCAAACTTGTTTCCCATTGCTTCAGCTTGTCTTCCTTCTCTTGCTCGAGACGCCGCTGTTCCTGCTGGGCTCGCTCCAGGTCGAGCTTCGCATTCGAACTTTGCCCCGATTCCGTGGCCATCGAGCGGATCGCCGGGTCCAACGATCTCCGCCGGCCGGGCATGTTGATCTTAAATGCCGCAAGTGCCGTATCGATCGCAACCCACAACACCGTGAACACCTTGACGATGCGCTGCCACCAACGCGCATTCACCCGCGATTGTGCCTTGGCCACGCGAGTGGCCGCATCGGCAAGTTTCTTCGCATACTGCTTTTCAACAGCGTCTCTCTGAGCCGCACGTTCACGTTCGAGCGAGGGCAACAATCGCGCGCGAAATTCCGCTTCCTGCTCGCCCGGCTTCGAGATCGCGGCCGGCAACACACACTCCCAAAGCTTGAGCGATTCTTCCCGATACAAATGCTCCTTGAGCTGACGTAAGAAAATCGCGTAGCTCTTCTCGCGTGCAAACTCAGCAGGTAACGCGGCAAACTGGCCACGATCATCTGGCACGCTCTCCGTCGTGGCCGCCACCTCGCCCGACGAGGCCCCCTGCCACACGTCGTCGATCGGTGCCTCGTTCTTCGTTTGCGTCAAGAAGCACGTCCGCCACACGTCGATGTTATCCGCCTTCCGCACGAAATGAACCTTGCCTTTGCCCAGCAACCCAGGGCGATACTCCAACACGTACCCCTCCGGCACACGATCTGCAACCTCCACAAACACCTCGCGTATCCCCGCCGGAACAATCGGCCGCACCCCCGCCCCCGGCACGCCCGCTTCAGCGGGCCCTGCCTCAACGCCCCTCGCTTCTGCCCCCTTCGCTCCGCCGCCCCGCCCCGATGCATTCCCCCCCGCGGCACCCTTGAACTTCCCCCGCACCGGGTCCATTAGCGTCTTGATCTGATTCTTCGTCAGCGGACCGCACAAATACGAAAGTGCCCAGCGCGATTGAAACACAATCGGCGCATTCTCATGCACGTTGTTCATCAAGAACACACGCTTGCCTAGCGCAGCCAATGCTGCTTCCATCTCTTGTCGATTAAACGCCGCGCCCGCTTGGGCTGAAGCCCCCTCCAACCCTTCGATCACACGCGCCTTATCCCGCTCGGTTTGCAACCGACCCAAGAACCACGTGCCCGCGTTCGATAGGCCCTTGTAATCCAAATCCACCGGGTTCTGCGTGGCCAACACGCAACCCAGGCCATACGCGCGGGCCTGCTTCAACAGCGTCAGCATCGGCCGCTTCGACGGCGGATTCCCCACCGGCGGAAAGTAACCAAACACCTCGTCCATGTACAACATCGCACGCAAACCGCTCGTGCCCGGCTGCATACGCACCCACGCGAGCACCTCGTTCAGCAAGATCGTTACAAAAAACATCCGCTGGGCGTCGTCCAGGTGGGCGATCGAAACGATCGCAAGCCGCGGCTTACCTTCCGGCGTGTACAGCATCCGCTGAATGTCGAGCGGCTCCCCATCCAGCCAACTGACGAACGCCGGCGATGCAAGCAAGTTGTTCAAACTCATCGCAAGCTTCGTCCGCTCCTTCTCGGGGAAAAATGATTCAAGCGGAGCTTCCCCCACCGTGCTCAGCGGTGGACGATTGATGGCCTGAATCAACTCCCGCAAATCAACATCCCTCCCCGCCCGCCAAGCTTCGCCAAGCAAGCTCGAAAGGAAGATATGCTCGCGGCTCCGCACCGGATCGGCTTCGATCCCCAGCAGCGCGAGCAACCCCGAAGTGGCCGACGACACCCGCTCCACAAACGCATCGGCATCGGCCACCAATTCCTTCGGCGGTGCCGCGAACGATTTGAGTACCGTGATCGGTATCCCCGCACTCGAACCGGGCGTGTAGATCACTCGATCCGCCGAGTCGCAAAACCGCCGTACCCGCTCGGCCCCTTGCCCCCATTGCGCCAAGCCCTTTGCCCATACCTCGGCCTGCTTCGCGGCAAAATCATCGGCCGAAAGTCCCTGCCTCGCTGCCTCACCCTCGTCGATCCACGGCCGAAAGTCGCTCGCCGCCAAGTTCGGAAACGCCAGCAGCAGGTTCCCCAAATCGCCTTTCGGGTCGATCGCCAACACCGGGATACCATGGAGCGCCGCCTCTTCCATCAGCGCGAGGCAAAGCCCCGTCTTCCCACTCCCCGTCATCCCCACACACACCGCATGCGTCGTGAGGTCCTTGCTGTCGTACATCAGCGGTTCCGCACTCGTCTCCCCTGCCTTCAAGTCGTGCGGCCGACCAAGGTAAAAGGAACCGGGTTGGTCGATGTTCCAATTAGGTTCTGGCATAGGGTCGGGATTTTCAAGTTTGGCATTATTTGCGGCTTATTAACGGACCGCCACCAGAGCTAGCAAGTGCCATCTTATAATAATCGGCACCTTTTTGTAATATACTTGGACTGTATTATAACAAAGTATGAAGCACCTAAATCATGGACCCCAAACAATTTACGACTCACTCGCCCGGCAAGCTTTTATCCATTCATACGGGATGGGGAAAGGACTGCGCTTATTTGCCGAACCCCTTGCCCCCAAGCTGGACGTTTCCTGCGGAGTTATGGCCGGTCCTCTCCGAAGCAAAACAGCAGATGGGACTTCTAGAAGGTCTTGGTAGAACTATACCAAACCCCCACATCCTCCTGCGTCCCCTTCTTCGACGAGAAGCTATTCGCTCGTCAGCTCTCGAAGGCACCTTTGCGTCCGCGAAAGAACTGTTGCTTTTCGAACTCGATCCAAAGACCCCTGAGTCGGATGACGACCCTGTTAACGAGCGCCTCGAAGTAGATAACTATCGCAAAGCTTTGCAATACGGCGTTGAAAGCGAATTCCCGCTCTGTTGGAGATTAGTCTGTGAACTTCATTCTCTCCTCCTGACAAATGTTCGCGGCCGAGACCGGGCACCAGGGCAATTCCGAAAAATCCAAGTTGGCATCGGCGGTACAAGATTCATCCCGCCTCCTCCCGATCAGATTATAGACCCTTTGAACTCACTCGAACGCTACATCCATAGGAATGAAGGTTCTTACGATCCGTTAGTTGAATGCTTTCTGGTTCACTATCAATTTGAAACGATTCACCCTTTCATCGACGGGAATGGACGAGTTGGACGTGTCCTCCTGGCGCTAATGCTCCAGCGAACCTGCGGTTTCTCCAAACCCTGGCTTTATTTGAGCGAATACCTCGAAGCAAACCGAGAAGCCTACATGCAGCTGCTGTTCGAGGTAAGCACCAAAGGTCATTGGACAGAGTGGGTTGAATTCTGTCTTCACGGCACCCTTGCCCAGGCCCGGGAAACAATCATAAGGTGCGAGAGGATTTTGCGTCTTAAGGATTCCTACATGAGGCGTCTTAGCGAAATTGATGGCTCCACACGTTTGAGTACTATTGTCGAAAAAGTATTTGACTCCCCATTTGTGCAAATCACCCATCTAGCGCGCGAGTTGGGAATTCACTACCAAACCGCCCAAGCAGATCTTGAGAAGCTTCAACAAGGCAAAATCCTCATCGAGCTTTCGGACATTCGTCCAAGAACGTTTTTCGCCCCCGAAGTTTTCGAGGTTGCCTACGAACAACTAGATTGATCGTGGCACGGTATTCCCAAGCAAAAAACCACCCGCCGCATTCGCCGGCAAGTGGTTTCGTAAAAGGGGTGGCTAAAGGGGCTCGAACCCTTGACCTCCAGAGCCACAATCTGGCGCTCTATCCAACTGAGCTATAGCCACCATCGAACGAAAGAAGTGTGAAAACAATTTGCACCGAGCCTAGGAGCCAAAAACGTTAGCGCCCGGAGCAACTCGCATCCCACGACTTCCAACTCCCACCATACCGCCACGCCCGCTTCACGGCAAGCTCTTCAGGAACTGCCGATAGGCCGCGTCGAGCTCGCGGTAGCTCCTGCCTGTCGAATCCGCCAGGGTCGATGCCTCGTCTTTCCCGCCGTACACGGCCTGCAAGGTTCGCACCAAGGGTTCTCGATATCGCCCTTCCTCGCCATCCACCAAGAACGCCGCCACGGCCGCGCACTGGCCATACAACTTCGCAATCTCGGGGTACTGCTGTACATCGCCCTGGCTCATCTTCGTAAGCTCGTCAAGCGGCACATGGAAACCTTCGCTCAACCGCTCGCGCGCCGCCGGCAATCGCCCGGCCGTGCCTTCCCCGAGCGTATAGTACAGACCAACGCCCCGCTCTTCGTGTTCGGTGAAGGATTCAAAATACGTCGCCACTCCTTCCACGACCCAAAAATTGCCGTTCGCCCCAATTCGTCGAGCTGCCGGTTTCGTCTCCTGAAACAACTGGTGTATGGCCTCGTGGTACAGTGTCGGGGTCGATTCCCCTTCACCCGCAAAGAAGTGCGCCTCGCGCAGCGTGTCAAAGTAAATCCCCAGTGTTTCGCCGATCCGCGGCTGCTTGCGCTGCAAAGCCGCGACGTACTCCTCGCGAGTCCGATAATAGCACACACGAAACGGTCGCGATTGCACCCGGGCGTTGCGATCTCCCGCAAAGAGCGCCTGCACTTCTCGCTCGGTGTAGAAGAACCCCGCGAACAACTGACGCCACACCTGGTACAACCGCTCCAACCGCGCCGCCAACTCGGCCCCCGCCGCTTGGCTGTGGTTCGTCGTCACCAGAAAATGATCGGTCCGCACTTGCCAGCCGTGTTTCATGTCGGCATGCCTCGCCGCATCGGCTGCACCGAGCGCAGCCGTCGCGTCGGGTGCCGACGTGTTCCGCTCGCCCTCGGCCACCCACCCCACGCCGCCGACCCACGCTTTGCCGCCATCGTGCATCCGAACTCCATAAGCAGAGAGCCATTGGCCATCCCGCTCTTCGTAGCCGAGCACGCGTCGCGCATCGGCATGATTGGGGTTCGCCCAAACCGCCTCGGTCGCCCACTGAAACGCCCGCGACACCTCTCCCCCCGCGGCCGCCTCTTTCGCCAACTCGAACAACGCTGCCGCATATCGATCGCGAGCCGACTGCCCCGCATCCTGCTTCGCTTCGTTCTCTTTCGCCCCCACGCCAATGCGCACCGAGTACTCATCCGGCGCAACAAAATACAGCCCGCCGCTCGCGGGCAGTTTGGGGGCCGCGGCTCCCAACTCAACTCGATACGACTCGTTCAATCGTCGATAGCGAGCCAACAACTCGCCGCCCATTTCAGCGCGCACCGGCACTACCGCCCACACGACCATCAGCCATGCGCCGCACACGGGTCGAACTGAAGAAAATGCACCCACGTCGCCTCATCTCGAAACTGGCCTTTCGGCAACCGTTCCTCCTCACTCCATTCTAATTCTAGGCCACCATTTTCCAAACCGACGGCTCACCGGGCAGTGAGTTCTCCAGAATGTACTCATCTCGCTCCGCGAGATGATCTTCCGCTCGCAAGGTGGCTCTGATTTCATTGAGGGTGTCCGGGAATTGGATACCCAGCCCCCGGCTTTGCCGGGGGTTCGCCGCGATGCCTCGTCGCGCGGAAGGCTGAACCCCCGGCAAAGCCGGGGGCTGAAAGCGGTTCCAATTCCCGCTCGCCCTCATTTCATCAGATGTTTGCAACCTCTTGCCGAACAAGTGGCGCAGAGAACCGGTTCCAACGGGCGGCCAGGTGCGTCCTCAACTTTATGCGTTTACAAATCCCACCGCCCATAGCAGGTACGCCACGGGTGCCGCCCCCAGTAGTGAATCTAAGAGATCCAAAACGCCGCCGAAGCCGGGCATCCAAGCGCTCGAGTCCTTAACCCCTGCTTCGCGCTTGAGCACCGACTCGGCCAGGTCGCCGAGGATGCCAGCCGCCGTCAGTGCGATTGCAAAGCCGGTGACTCGGGCCAGCCGAGCGAGATCGGCCATCAGGGCGGCGCATCCGCCCGGCCGACCCGTGATTTGCGGCCCCGCCCAGCCAAAAACAATCACTGCCGCCACGATGGCAAACAGCGCCCCGCCGGCAACGCCTTCCCACGTCTTCCCAGGGCTGATGCTCGGAGCCAGCTTGTGCTTGCCGAAGAGTCGCCCGGCCGTGTACTGGCCCGTATCGCTCATCTTCACAATCGCAAGGAGCGAGACCAACGCCAACATGCCGACGCGCCCCTCCTCGCCGAACGAGCCGCCCGAGAGTGCCCGCAACTGCACGATGAACCCCAACAGGCCGCCCAGATACAAAATCGAAAACGCCTCCAGCCCAAGGTAAACCGTCGTCGGCCGCTTCGTGTCGAAACGCCGCAGCTCGCCAACGAGCGCGTTCAACAAACCGGCCACGAGCGCAATGGCCAGCCAACCCAGTTGCCCCGGCACACTCCGCGCCACGCCCGGCCAAATCACGGGCAACCCAGAAAGCAATACCGCCAGCAGCACGCCCGAATGCATCACGCACGAGTTCGGCTTCCAGCCGCGCTGGACGTACATCCGCTTCAATTCCACCACCCCCATCCAGCCGACCACCACCGCCAACGGCAACAAAAACGTACCCGGCCGCGCCGCCACGCCATCAAGCCAACACAACACCACCAATGCGGCTATAAACAACGCACCAAACAAGAGACGAAAACGAAGCATGATCGGCCTTGCAAGTTCCGTTCTTGGGCCTTACCAAGCCGATCCTATTTCAGGAGCACTCGGAACCCGGCCTGTTCAAAGTGATGATCGCCCGTTAGGGCACGCCCCGCATTTCTTGCGAAATGGCAACGGCCCTCTCATGCGCGGCATCGCGAGCGTTATAGATCGCCAAGAGATAGAAGCTGTCGACGAACGTCATCACCGCTTCGGCTTCCCATGCGCGTAATAGTCGTGATGTTCAGCCAAATCACTCGGCAATTCCTGCCCTTGGCCTGCATGACGCAACAACAGGGAAGAGAGATCAGTTCCCGCGCGGTCCGACTCAACGACCACCGCTACGATGACCTCCGCGCCTTCCGGAAACGCTACCGGCTCATCCAGCGCAATTTGTCCGTCTCGAATGTGGCCACGATACGTTACCATAGTGACCTCGTTCCTCCAAGCTAACTATAACATGGCCCCATTCGAGAATCCACTCCAGCATACTGTACGCCAGGGCCGGATCCGTTTTCCTTGAAGGTAGGTCCCGCGAGACGAGCGGGATACGGAATGACCTACTCGGTATCCACTTCACGAAAAGTGCCGCTCGGCTCGCGGCACCTACTCCTCGGCCCAATTTGAATCAATGATCGGCCCCGTACCGTACGCACAAGCATCCAAGCCAAAGGCTCGCCATCGGATACGGTTATGGCAACGCCTCTCGGCCGTGCCATTTTCTCGACCGTGTGTCTCCCCCAGGGAGACTTGCGCAGTTCCATTGCCCCGTACACAACCGTGGTTCACACGAGCGCCCGCGCCGGGTACTTGGCCAGCAGCCTCAACACGTCGTCGATTTGGTTGGGTTCGTGAAAGCCGATCGTCATCGCGTCCAGTAGGCCCGAACCTTGCGCGTATTCGATGCAAGCTTCCCGTTTGTCGGCCAACGACCCCTCCCCAAAAATCTTCATGCCGAGAATGGCCTTGCCGTTGCGCCGGGCCTCGCGCAGCACCGCCTCGATCTCTTCGCGCGTGCCGTCCATCTTCGCCTCGGCCCCACCACGCATGTTGATCCGAGCCAGCATCACATCGACCCACGGCGAAGCCGCCGCCGTTCGCATCGCCTCGATACTGTGGCACGAACAGCCCACCGCTCCAATTCGACCCTTCGCCTTTTCGTCGTTCACCACCTCCATGTACGGCCCCATCTGCCGATCCCAATCTCCTTTCATCAGGCAGTGAAGCAACACCACATCCAGTCGATCGGTCGCCAACTCGTGGCGGTATCGCTCCACCGACGTCCGTGCCATTTGCCGCCGCTCCGGCAAACTGGTTTGGGTCTCCGGGCCATCGTAACGCCACCACATCTTCGTAAGGATCGCAAGCTTCGAACGATCCATCTGCTTCAGCGCTTCCCGAAAGTAGATGTGGGTGCCGTACATGTCGGCCAAATCGAAGAACCGTATGCCCCGGTCGTAGGCATGTCGCATCAACTCCACCAGCTTGACAAAACCAAGCCGCGTTTGATCCGATTGCCGATTGGACCCATGAACGCCCGTCCCCAATCCCAACCTCGTCATCGTGATCCCGGTTGCCCCAAGCACCACTTTCGGCGGCGCGGGCACCAGCTCTTCGGCCGCGCTCGACCCGCCAACATCTTGACGCTGTGGCTCCAAGGCCACTGCCGCCGCACCGAGCGCCGCTGCGCCTGCCGCCGCACCCAAGAACTCACGTCGATCAATCGGTTTCATCGCCGCTCACTCCGCTTCGGTTTGGGTTCTCAACCACCCCCTTGCTCACTCCCCACCATTATACGTAGCCGAGCCGTCTCAGCTCAGCATCTCAGCTCAGCATCTCGGCTCGGCATCTCGGCTCGCCGTCTCGTTCCCTTTTTTTCCCCTATGCCTCCCTCGACCCTCGTCCCTCAATCACCACGCAGCGCCTGATACGCGGCCCGTAGCAGTCGATCAAGCCCTTGGCCCGTCACCGAAGAAAAAAGAATGACCTCGTGCCCACACGCCGCGGCCAATTTCGGTTCCAGCTCGGCAGCTGCCGGTAGTTCGGCCTTGCTGATCGCGATGATCTCCGGCCGGTCAGCCAACCCGTGGCCGTATTGCTGAAGCTCGCCGCGAATCGAGCGGTAATTCTCCACCGGGTCGGTGCCGTCCATCGGCTGCGGCTCCACCAAGTGGACGAGCACGCGAGTCCGCTCGATGTGCCGCAAGAATTCGTGCCCCAGCCCGGCTCCGGCGTGCGCGCCTTCGATCAGGCCCGGGATATCCGCAATTACCAGGGTGCGGTCGATATCCAGATTCACAATTCCCAAGTGCGGCACTTTCGTGGTGAATGGATAATCGGCAATCTCGGGCCGCGCGCGCGAAACGCGACTCAACAGCGTGCTCTTGCCCGCGTTCGGCTTGCCCACCAAACCAACATCGGCAATCACCTTCAGCTCGAGCGTCAGTCGACGCGACTCGCCTTCTTCGCCGGGTGTGTGGTCGCGCGGTGCCTGGTTCGTGGCCGTCTTGAATCGTGTGTTCCCCTTGCCCCCCTTCCCGCCACGCGCGATCACCACGCGGTCGCCAATGGCCGCCAGATCGCGAAGCACCTGCTCGTGGTCGGCATCGAGCACGACCGTCCCAGGCGGTACGCGAATGACAAGGTCCTCGGCCCCGCGTCCGTGGCAGTTCGATCCACGCCCATGCTCGCCCCGCTCCGCCTTCCAACGCTTGCGATGAGCGAGCGCAGCCAAGCTATCGACGCCCGCCTCGGCCACTAAGACAATGCTGCCCCCATCGCCGCCGTCGCCACCATCGGGCCCGCCACGCGGCACGTACTTCTCGCGCCGGAAGCTCATGCAACCATCGCCCCCCCGACCCGCTTCAACTTCGATGGTTACGCGATCGACGAACATGGCGAGCTGCGAGTGGCGTGTTCTGAGGAGTGACGAGTGAGGTGTGTAAAACAAAACAGGGATGCACGGCGGCATCCCTGGTGCGAACGAAGGCAACTTGCGACGAGTAAACTATAGCTGTTTGCGCTGTAAATGAACCCTTACGAATCGTTTAACCCGGAGCCAACGGCGA
>JADZFK010000240.1 GCA_020849945.1 Pirellulales bacterium
ATCACACGACGCCTAGCGCGGAACTCTCAACCCGCTCCACGGCAGCGTTCGCTGCTGCGCACAACACGCCCCCCCCTCACCGCTGCTCTCAAGCCCCGCTCCTCGCCGCCACAATCAATCCCCCCCCCAGGACAACCTCGCCCAACCAAATCCACCCGCCGCAAAATCGGGGCCGAACAGGATTGGGTCAGTCCCCATTTTCTCCGAGCCGAAAATAGGGACAGACCCCTGGGAATTGGGGACAGACCCCGGCGGTTCGACATTCAGCCAGTTGGCCCAGTAGACGCGGGCGGCTTGGGCTTCGATGTTTGTGGGGTCGCCGGAGCGGACCTCGCGCGCGAGCGCGAGCAGTTTGCGGTGGGCGGGCAGGTGGGGCGAGAGGTTGCGGGCTTGGGCTTCGATTTTGGCGACGACGAGTTGCCGCCAGAGTTGTTTTTGTAGCGGGCGACTGATGCTGAGCTGGGCATCGAGCCGCCAAACGACCTGCGAATGATCGGCCATTGGCAACAGGATTGCGGCGGGCAGGTGATCGCGCCCGCAGATGACGACGGCCGCGTCGCTCTCGGCGAGTTTGGCGAGTGCGCCATGCGTGTAGGTCGTCTGGGGATGATCGACCATCACGACGCCGATATCTTCGCACGGCACCTGGCCTATGGTTTGGCCATCGCGCTTGAGAATGAGCTGCTCATCGCGAACCGAGAGATGGGCGGGCTCGCGACTGATTTCGAGAGTGCGTTTGATCACAATTGGGGTCCGGCACGAAGGAGAAGAACCGACCCCTCCGTGGCGAGCCACCGAGTGCGAATCCAGGCCGCACTATTTTTAGTGTAATTGGCGAAGCCCCCTCTGCAAGCTATTCGCACACCCCCGCGATTTGCAGAGGAAATGACCTGTTCTCAGTCATTTGCCCAGCGGATTCGGCCTAGTGGATCGACCAACACTTTTCTCGCTTGGTACTTTTCGAGAAATGTATTGGGCGTCAAGCCAATGTCTGTCTTCTCAGCCGAACGACGAGCATCCCTCGCGTCGACAAGATGGATTCGCTTTTGAGTCGATACCATTGTGCTTACTTTTTTCAGTTCTTGCCGTCCTTTGTTAATCGCAAGGACTAGATCACCAGTACAAATTGAGAACAGAAATTTGGCATCATTTCGCTTGGGGTGCAATCGTCTAATAACACATTCATTGTTGATCTTGCGACGTGCTGCTTCAAGGCGCGTTACGTACACAGCGTCACTTACGGTTTTTCCTTTTTCATGCCACTGGAAGAGGCAAGCGTGATGCAAATCATCTGGTTCAACATAGGCAACTAGTGTGGGATCACCCGAGCTATCAGCTTTACGTTGCCGGATTTTTTGAACAGTCTCATTTTTGATTAGAATACGTGCTTTCTTGACGGGAACACCCGACGACGGCATTTTGACTTTTGAAAGTATCTCGGACAACTCCTTCGCAGTCAGTTTGGCATTTTTATTGAGACTCATGAATTCGGTCTTTGGCCGCCCCTTCTTAGGTTTAGTAGTTTTTATTTCAATGTTGTTGGTTCGCAGGTGGTTCAACACAATTTCACGAATTGCACTATCGCGGATATGAAGAATTTCACTGGCGGACAATTCAATCAACGGCTTGCGTTTCACCCAAGTTGCATTGCTCAAGTCGAGTGATCGCTCTTTCACACGACCAAATGGTTTGTCCTTATGCAGGCCCCCCCGTACTTTGCGTTCGACCCGATGCGAGACATTCACGCTTTTTATGGCATCGACGATGGTTTCACGAAACCCGTCCCAGGGGTCTTCGAGCACTTCGCCATGCTGCTTGGCTCCGCCGCGTTTCATACTTTCTGAAAGTTGTTTGAGACGCGAGCGATTCGTGAGTGCCACGACAACGGCATCGATAGCGTGGTGCCGATGATCGGCTCGGTTTTTTTCGCCGGCCCGAAGATTACCGCACTCGGCTTCCTGCCAGGCGGGGCTATCGGGTAGCTCCTGAAGGATGGTATCCAAGCCCCATTGCCAACGAAGCTCGGCGGTAAGTTGCCCTTTTAGCCCCAACACTTGGTGGTCTTTCTCGAATAGGCAGCGCAGGTATTCGCCCGTGGCTTGGGTGATGTAACCGGTATCGGTCAGTTGCCGGGCGATGAAGCGATCCAACTCCAATTCCTTCTGCAGGAACCGGCGGTACTTCGCGTAAGGCATTGCCCCCTTCTTCAGCAAAGAGCCGACCTGCGACAGAAGCCGTTCGTAAGCCTTGGGCTCTTCAGCGGCCAACCATTCGTACGGTGTATTGTTCTTTTTATCACCATTGCATTTACGATGGCAAACGACCTTGTTAAGTTGCGAGTCATCCAGACATCGCGAATAGGGCAGAATGTGGTCCACATCAACCTCGCCGCCAAACAACTGCTTCTGGCTGATCGTTTTGCCGCAGTAGACGCATTCGTGCCCTTGCTCTTCCCACAGTAGCTGGCGGAGGATTGAATCGTGGTTGACCTTTACGCGATTGCCATCGGGAGTTTTGATGTCGGCGGCCTTGATTTCGTCGGCCGCTTTCTCTCGGGCTGCTTCGCGCTCGCGCATTCGGGAGTTGTATTCGCTGCGAGTTTTTGGCCCCATTTGCAGAGAGCGAGTCATTTCCAGGTGAACGGCATCGGGTTTTCCGTATTCGCGGATGATGGCATTCACGACCTTGCGAAGCTCAACAAGCGACCGCTTGACGACCGGGTTCGGAATCTCGCCGATTTTCAGATCGCCACGGCGAGTGCGAGTTGGATCGGGGAGCTTGTCGAACAATCGACGATGCAGTTCATCGCGTCGCAGGTAACCGGCTGCGTGCAGTGCGCTGCGCTCGGGGTCGCTTTCCGCTTGATACACAAGTCCCCGTTCCATGTGGGGCAACAACTTCTCGATCGCTTTCAACGACAGATGTAAGTAACCGGCGGGAAAGTCGACGTCCAATGCACTGTTAGCTTGATCGGCCGTAAAGCCGTACTCCTCGATGAGTCGCTTGATGACAAGATCATCTTCGCGGTCGTTATCGAGCAGCATGCGGACTATATCGTTCTTGTCGTCCTCAGGCCGATCGTGCCAGTTCTTTCCTGTTGCTTTGGCCATTTCGTAGTCAACAACGGCCCCCTTGAGCCCAGGCCTTTTGCCGTTCTCGAGGTTGAATTTCACCGTTTCGAGGAAGCCGAGTTTTTTCTTGATGTCTGCAAAAGTAGCCTTCTCGCGGTGGCCCAGGTAATCGAGCAGCAACTTGCGCTGGGTATCTTCCAAAATGCATTCGTCGCGTGCATCGGGGTCGGTGTAGCGTAAGTTGTTCACCTCTTGCAGCAGCCGAAATCGCTGCGCTCGGCGGTCGCCGCGGGCGCAGCGTTTCTCTTTGGGTTCCAACTCGCACAAGCCGATGACCGACTTTGGCCAGTACATGGGCCGCTGGAAAAAAATGAGGCCGTGCAGCCCGAATGCCTCTAAGTCGCTGGCAGTTCCTTCGCGGCGTTCATCGTTGCGAGCTATCGGCTTGACCGGACTCTTCTGCTGGCCAATCTTGCCGTACTTGAGCAAGTCCGTTAGCAAGTTTGGATGATGCTTGCGCTGTGCTTCCCAGATGGCCTCGAATTCTTCTTCGTACATTGAACGGCGTGTATGCTTGCCGCGCACTGACTCAAGGCGACTGTCCGATAGCTTTTTTGCAAAGTGCTCGCCAAGTGTTCGGCTGCCATCGGCCTCCATTGCGCTGGCCAACTCATTGATCTTGGCCAACATTCCTTTGACTTCCTTGTCGCCGCGATCTTTCTTGCGATTCGAGAGAAAGCCACGCCGCTGATTGAGATGCAAGAGCACCCGGCCAAACTCATACGGTGAGAGTTTGCCCTTTAGCCCGCGAGACCGCAATTCGTAGGGATCGAGGTCGTAGAGCGTTTGCTCTTCGCTAGAATCCTGCGGCCAAAGCCCGACCGATTGCAGTGATTCCTTCAGTTGCCGGCGACGCCGAGCACGCCGACGAATTTGCCGGCGCATACCACGAGTGATTCGACGATTTTCATTCCGCGAGACTTCTTTGCTGGTGTCAAAGTTGTCCACGCCTTCGGGAAAAATCCGGACACCCAAGTCGATTAGTTTCGACTTCTCCGGCTTAGTTGTGTCGTCCTCCACCAAGGCCCAACCGATCGAGTTTGGGCCTAAATCCAGACCAAGAACGAGATTTGCCATGAGTCTCCCCCAATTCGGCAAAAACCTGACCCCCAGTACTTGACAGGGCTAGTCATTGTAACAAAAATTGGGTCAGTGTAACCAATCCTTGCCCGCGAATTTTCTTTCCGTAACAAGAATAAGAATTCGCAGGCAACGCTCTACGGAGCGACCGGCCGTCTTGGCAACAGGGCGGCTTTTTTTGTGCGCGGAGAGCGGGATCATCCCGGCTTATCGGCGCGGGGTGCTGAAGAGTGGGGATCGGTGGGCGGGTGGGCGGGGGCCGGCGGCCGCTGAAGCGGCCTCGCCGCGGTGAGTTTTTCCTTACCTATGCCGAACCCTCCCTCGCCACGGCGAGTTCCGAGCAACCTGACCCCTCCCTAACAGGGAGGGGGAGAAACTCGGCTACGCGGCGGCGGCTTCCAGTAGTTGGCGGCCGGCGTAGTAGGCGAGGACTTCGCCGCCGAGGGCGCGGTAGTCTTCGGCGCCTGGCGAGCCGGGGGCGTATTCGAAGATCGATTGGCCGAAGCTCGGCGACTCGGCCAGCCGGATGTTCCGGCGGATGCGCGTTTCAAACAACCGCACCGTGCTCCACGCTTTATTGCCCTTGCGGGCTTCTTTGAAGAACTGTTCCA